>NZ_JBHVSY010000009.1:99163-319727 GCF_042884935.1 Streptomyces sp. NPDC058092 | reverse complement strand
TCGTGGGCTCGTATATGTGTATAAGAGACCGCTCCTCAATCGCCGGAGGGGCTCGGATGTGCCGGAGGCCCGCCCGGAACGTGGGTTCCGGGCGGGCCTCCGACGGGCTTGGGCTACCGCTCCGTCTTGCGGAGGCGGAACGTCAGGGACAGGCCCTCGTCCTCGAACGGGGCGCCGTACGCCGTGTCCGCCTCGCCCTGCGCGTAGTCCAGGGCCAGGACCTCGTCCGCGATCAGGGTCGCGTGCTCGGTCAGGGCCTCCACCGTGGCGGGGGAGGCCGACGTCCAGCGGACGGCGATGCGGTCCGCGACGTCCAGGCCGCTGTTCTTGCGGGCCTCCTGGATGAGGCGGATCGCGTCACGGGCGAGGCCCGCGCGGCGCAGCTCCGGGGTGATCTCCAGGTCCAGGGCGACCGTCGCGCCCGAGTCGGACGCCACCGACCAGCCCTCGCGCGGCGTCTCGGTGATGATCACCTCGTCGGGGGAGAGGGCGACCGTCTCGCCGTCCACCTCGACCGACGCCGTGCCCTCGCGCAGGGCCAGCGACAGGGCCGCCGCGTCCGCGTTCGCGACCGCCTTGGCCACCGCCTGGACGCCCTTGCCGAACCGCTTGCCGAGCGCACGGAAGTTCGCCTTCGCGGTCGTGTCGACCAGCGAGCCGCCGACTTCGGAGAGCGAGGCCAGCGAGGAGACGTTCAGCTCCTCCGTGATCTGGGCGTGCAGCTCGGGGGAGAGGGACTCGAAGCCCGCCGCCGCGACCAGGGCCCGCGACAGCGGTTGACGGGTCTTGACGCCCGACTCGGCACGGGTGGCCCGGCCCAGCTCGACCAGGCGGCGCACCAGCGCCATCTGGGTGGAGAGTGCCGGGTCGATCGCCGCGAGGTCCGCCTTGGGCCAGGCGGAGAGGTGGACCGACTCGGGGGCGTCCGGAGCGACCGGAACGACCAGGTCCTGCCAGACCCGCTCGGTGATGAACGGGGTGAGCGGGGCCATCAGCCGGGTCACCGTCTCGACGACCTCGTGCAGCGTGCGCAGCGCCGCCTTGTCGCCCTGCCAGAAGCGGCGGCGCGAGCGGCGTACGTACCAGTTGGACAGGTCGTCGACGAACGACGACAGCAGCTTGCCGGCGCGCTGGGTGTCGTACCCCTCCAGCGCCTGCGTGACCTGGTCCACCAGGGCGTTCAGCTCGCTCAGCAGCCAGCGGTCCAGGACCGTGCGGTCCGCCGGGGCCGGATCGGCCGCGGACGGCGCCCAGGAGGACGTGCGGGCGTACAGGGCCTGGAAGGCGACCGTGTTCCAGTACGTCAGGAGGGT
Organism: Streptomyces sp. NPDC058092; assembly: GCF_042884935.1. Classification (NCBI taxonomy): domain Bacteria; kingdom Bacillati; phylum Actinomycetota; class Actinomycetes; order Kitasatosporales; family Streptomycetaceae; genus Streptomyces; species Streptomyces sp. NPDC058092. The sequence continues at coordinate 318,414 of NZ_JBHVSY010000009.1, read as the reverse complement.
CTTGCGGACGACCTCCTGGATCGTGGTGTGGCCGACGCGGCGCGCCGCCCACGGGGAGCCGCCCGCCGCCATGAACCAGCGCACCGCGTCCGCGCCGTGCTGATCCATGAGGGGGATCGGCTGCAGGATGTTCCCGAGGTGCTTGGACATCTTGCGGCCGTCCTCGGCGAGGATGTGGCCCAGGCAGACCACGTTCTCGTACGACGACTTGTCGAAGACCAGCGTGCCGACCGCCATCAGCGTGTAGAACCAGCCGCGGGTCTGGTCGATGGCCTCCGAGATGAACTGCGCCGGGTAGCGGCTCTCGAAGATCTCCTTGTTCTTGTACGGGTAGCCCCACTGCGCGAACGGCATCGAGCCCGAGTCGTACCAGGCGTCGATGACCTCGGGGACGCGGTACGCCTCCAGCTGGCAGTTCTCGTGCGAGCACGTGAACGTGATCTCGTCGATGAACGGGCGGTGCGGGTCGAGACCGGAGAGATCGGTGCCCGTGAGCTCGCTCAGCTCGGCGCGCGAGCCTACGCAGGTGAGGTGGCTGTCCTCGCAGCGCCAGATCGGCAGCGGGGTGCCCCAGTAGCGGTTGCGGGACAGCGCCCAGTCGACGTTGTTGTTCAGCCAGTCACCGAAGCGACCGTGCTTGACCGAGTCCGGGAACCAGTTCGTCTTCTCGTTCTCTTCGAGGAGCCGGCCCTTGATGGCGGTCGTACGGATGTACCAGGACGGCTGCGCGTAGTAGAGCAGCGCGGTGTGGCAGCGCCAGCAGTGCGGGTAGCTGTGCTCGTACGGGACGTGCCGGAAGAGCTTGCCGCGGGCGGCCAGGTCCTCGGTGAGCGCCTCATCGGCCTTCTTGAAGAAGACGCCGCCGACCAGCGGCAGCTCCTCCTCGAAGGTGCCGTCGGGGCGGACCGGGTTCACGACCGGGAGGCCGTACGCCTTGCAGACGACGAGGTCGTCGGCGCCGAAGGCGGGGGACTGGTGGACCAGACCCGTACCGTCCTCGGTCGTCACGTACTCGGCGTTGACCACGTAATGCGCCTCGGCCGGGAAGTCCACCAGGGTGAACGGCCGCTCGTACGTCCAGCGCTCCATCTCGCGGCCGGTGAAGGTCCGACCGGTGGGCTCCCAGCCCTCGCCCAGCGCCTTCTCGACGAGCGGCTGCGCGACGACGAGCTTCTCCTCGCCGTTCGTCGCGACGACATAGGTGACGTCGGGGTGCGCGGCGACGGCGGTGTTGGAGACCAGGGTCCAGGGCGTGGTCGTCCAGACGAGGAGCGAGGCGTCGCCGGCCAACGGGCCGGAGGTGAGGGGGAAGCGTACGAAGACCGACGGGTCGACGACTGTCTCGTACCCCTGCGCCAGCTCGTGGTCGGAGAGGCCGGTGCCGCAGCGGGGGCACCAGGGGGCGACGCGGTGGTCCTGGACCAGCAGGCCCCTGTTGAAGATCTCCTTCAGCGACCACCACACCGACTCGACGTACTCGGGGTCCATCGTGCGGTACGCGTCGTCGAGGTCGACCCAGTAGCCCATCCGGGTCGTGAGTTCGGTGAACGCGTCCGTGTGGCGGGTCACGGACTCGCGGCACTTGGCGTTGAACTCGGCGATGCCGTACGCCTCGATGTCCTTCTTGCCGTTGAAGCCCAGCTCCTTCTCGACCGCGAGCTCGACCGGCAGTCCGTGGCAGTCCCAGCCGGCCTTGCGGCCGACGTGGTAGCCCTGCATGGTGCGGAAGCGGGGAAAGACGTCCTTGAAGACGCGGGCCTCGATGTGGTGGGCGCCGGGCATGCCGTTGGCGGTGGGCGGGCCCTCGTAGAAGACCCACTCGGGACGGCCCTCGGACTGTTCGAGGCTCTTGGCGAAGACCTTGCTCTCGCGCCAGAAATCGAGCACGGCGTGCTCCAGCGCGGGCAGGTCGACCTGGGCGGGTACCTGGCGGTACTGCGGCGATGTCATGGGCGGACTTCCTCCGGCGGACGTTTTCCACTTCCGTCGGAGGGACGAGAGCCTCATCGACTCCCGCGGTACCACCCTCCTTGGCCCCGGGCGTGCGCCCGTGGCCCCCTCATTGGGGTCGCGATGCCGGTTCTACTTGCCTTGCGGCGTTCTTCCGACGGCTCCGGGTGATCTTCACGACGCGCTCGCCCCCGGGCTCCCACCGTCCCCGGGTCGCTCCTGGCTGCGTACGACGCTACTCGTCCCATCCACGCCTCTCGCTCAAGCCAGTGTACGGGCCCGTACGGGCGACGGCCGACCGGTTTAATCCGTGGGGCGGGGCGTGACCCGATTGGGCAGACGTGTACGTACGGACTCCGGGCGGGCGGCCGGGAGGCGGATTACCCGGCGGGGAGCTGGGCACAACGGATTCAGGCGCGTCGGTATCCGGACACGGGGAGGGGCGATCCGGCGGCGTGCCCCGTTGCCGCGGCGCTGGGGTCGATTTATCGTCCCAGCACGATTCGCGTGCAAGATCACAATATGTGAAGGGGCCGCGGCCATGGTGGTGAAGAAGACCGCCGAGAAGAAGTCGGCGTCAGCGGGATCCACGGGTGCGGCGGCCGGGAAGAAGGCGGCCGTGAAGGAAACGGCCGTGATGAAGGCTGCGAAGAAGGCTGCTGTGAAGAAAGTGGCTGAGAAGAAGGTGCCGGCCAGGAAAGCCCCGGCAGGCAAGGACGCGGGGAAGAAGACCGCGGCCGAGAAGAATGCGGTGCCTGCCGCACACGCGGGCGCCGGGCATGCGGCGCCGGCCAAGAAGACAGCTGCGAAGAAGACCGCGGCCCAGAAGGCCGCCGCAGCGGTCATGGTGGCGGCCGAGGCCGCCGAGCAGACGGGAGCCCACACGGTGGTAGCCAAGAAGAGCGCGGCCCGGACCCGCACGGCCGGCAAGGGCGCGGCGCCCGTGCCCCCGGCCCGTGGAGTCGTCACGACAGCCCCCGGCGAGCTGGCGGTCCGGCCGGGCGAGGATCCCTGGACGCCGCAGGAGGTCGAGGAGGCGCGGGCCCTGCTGAGCAGCGAGATCATGCGGCTGCGCAGCGAGCTGGAGGCCGCGAGCGCCGCACTCGCCGGGCTGATGCGCGACTCCGGCGACGGAGCGGGTGACGACGAGGCGGACACCGGCACCAAGAACATCACCCGCGAGCACGAGATGTCGCTCGCCGCCAATGCCCAGGAGATGCTCGACCAGACCGAGCGGGCGCTGGCCCGCCTCGACGCCGGGACGTACGGACTGTGCGAGGTCTGCGGCAATCCGATCGGCAAAGCACGGATGCAGGCGTTCCCCCGCGCGACGCTCTGTGTCGAGGACAAGCAGAAGCAGGAGCGCCGCGGTTGATCCGGGGCCGTGTGTCGTACCCTCGTCCTCAGTCAGGAACCTAGGTTGAGGGACTCACGTGGCAGAGGCGGAGCGCATCATCGGTACGCCGGACATCCCCGATGCTGAGGGGACCGAAGGAGACGAGGCCGAGGACCGGGGCGAGGAGACGGCCCCGAGCAGGGGCAAGCGGAAGATCATGGTGCTCTTCGGCGTGGCCGTCTTCGCCTATCTGCTCGACCTGATCAGCAAGATGATCGTGGTCGCGAAGCTGGAGCACCACCCGCCGGTCGAGATCATCGGCGACTGGCTGAGGCTCGACGCGATCCGCAACGCGGGCGCCGCGTTCGGCATCGGCGAGGCCTACACGATCATCTTCACCTTCGTCGCGGCGACGGTCATCGTGGTGATCACACGTCTCGCCCGCAAGCTCTACAGCCTGCCGTGGGCCATCGCGCTCGGCCTGCTGCTCGGCGGTGCGCTCGGCAACCTCACCGACCGTGTCTTCCGCGCTCCCGGCACCTTCCAGGGCGCGGTGGTGGACTTCATCGCGCCCGCGCACTTCGCCGTCTTCAACCTTGCCGACTCCGCGATCGTCTGCGGCGGCATCCTGATCGTGATCCTTTCCTTCAAGGGCCTGGACCCCGACGGCACCGTGCACAAGGACTAGCGGGCGCAAGGCATACTCGACAGGTGAGTACGTATCCCGAGGTCCGCACCCTGCCCGTACCCGACGGTCTGGAGGGCGAGCGTGTCGACGCCGCCATTTCCCGGATGTTCGGTTTCTCCCGCACCAAGGCCGCCGACCTGGCCGCTGCCGGGAAGGTACAGGTGGACGGTGCGGTGGTCGGGAAGTCCGAGCGGGTACGGGGCGGCGCCTGGCTGGAAGTCGAGATGCCACAGGCGGCCGCTCCGGTGCAGATCGTCGCCGAGCCCGTCGAGGGCATGGAGATCGTGCACGACGACGACGACATCGTCGTGATCGTGAAGCCGGTCGGGGTCGCCGCCCACCCGAGTCCCGGCTGGACCGGCACGACCGTCATCGGCGGTCTCGCCGCGGCCGGGTACCGGATTTCGACGTCCGGCGCCGCCGAGCGCCAGGGCATCGTCCACCGCCTCGACGTCGGCACCTCCGGCCTGATGGTCGTCGCCAAGTCCGAGCGGGCCTACACCCTGCTGAAGGCGCAGTTCCGCGACCGGGTCGTCGAGAAGAAGTACCACGCGCTGGTGCAGGGCCACCCGGACCCGATGAGCGGCACCATCGACGCCCCCATCGGACGCCACCCCATCCACGACTACAAGTGGGCCGTCACGGCCGAGGGCAAGCCCTCCGTGACGCACTACGACCTCATCGAGGCCTACCGCTCAGCCAGCCTCCTGGACATCAAGCTGGAGACGGGGCGCACGCACCAGATCCGGGTGCACATGTCCGCGCACCGTCACCCCTGTGTCGGTGACCTCACCTACGGCGCCGACCCGACGATCGCCAAGCGCCTCGGCCTGACGCGGCAGTGGCTGCACGCCGTCCGGCTCGGCTTCGAGCACCCGTCCGACGGCAGCTGGGTGGAGTTCGCCAGCGTGTACCCGGACGATCTCCAGCACGCCCTGGACACGATCGCGGCGGAGAGCGAATGACCGGCACGCCCGCTCCGTACACCACCCGTACCGTCGTCGACGAACAGGACCGCGCCGCCTGTTTCCAGGTCCGCAAGGACGTCTTCGTCGGTGAGCAGAACGTGCCCGAGGAGATCGAGTACGACGCCCACGACGCGGACGCGGTGCATGTGATCGCCGTCGCGGCGGACGGCTCGGCGCTCGGCACCGGGCGGCTGCTGCACGGTCCGGCCGCCGCCAGGACCGGCGGCGATCCCACCGTCGGCTCGCTCGGCCGGCTGGCGGTGATCAAGCGGGCGCGCGGTCTCGGCGTCGGCGTGGCGCTGGTCCGGGCCATCGAGGACGCGGCCCGGGACCTCGGCCTGGCGGCCGTCGACCTGCACGCCCAGACCCATGCGCTCGGCTTCTACGAGCGGCTCGGGTACGCGGCGTACGGCCCCGAGTTCCCGGACGCGGGGATTTCGCACCGGGCGATGCGGCGCGCCCTGTAGTCGACGGCCCGTACCCGTATAGTCGGGCGGACCGGTTCGGTCCGGCAGGCCCCAGCGCGTCCACGTCCCGTTCGACGGCACGTCGTGCGGGCCCGTCCCGGGGTGGCGCGTGCCGTGCGGGGTGACCACCGCCGTGCCACCGCGCGGCGGAGCGACCGTGATCCGGCCGGGTCCGGTCTCCCGCCGGCGCGGCGGGCGCCCGTGCGCGTCCTGTACGTCGATCCGGCCCGCGATGGAGTGGTCCAGGGGCAGCGGGGCGCCCGCCTCGCTGTGCACCCGTACCCAGCGCGTGGCACCGCCGGAGCGGTCCGCGTCACGAGGAAGGCGCCCTGGACGCGCAGCGACGCGATCGACGCGTCCGCCCAGCGGTCCGAGACGGACGGGAAAGTACCCGATGGGGAGGCGGGAGAAGCCGATGCAGCCGCGCCACTGGCCGCGCTGGCCCTGCGCCTGACTGTGACTGAGCATCAGTTTCAGGGTGTTCGCGGTCGTTCCCGCGTACAGCTGGGCACCGAGGTGGCCGTTGGCGAGGAAGGGGGCCTGCTGCCGGCCGGTGGGGAGCGTGCGCCAGGTCATGGCGGCGTCGCGGACGGTCCTCTCGTACAGGTCGGCGCCCGGCCGGCCGGGCGTTACGGGGGAGGAGGCGGCCGATGCGGTACGGGAGCCGGCGAGTTGGAGCGCGGATGTTCCGGCAGCGGCGGCGCCGACGAAATGCCTTCGGGAGAACGCGGTCACGTGGTTTCTCCTGCCAGTCATGTATGGGGCGTGGGTTCCTGTCCCTGAATGACGCACGCCGCGTTACTGCCCGCCCCGGGAAGGCCGCGGAAGGGGGCTGACCGTCAAACATCGGAGGAATGGCCGGTCAGGGGGCGGTACAGAGGGGTGTGTTGTCTGGATTGCGGGCCTTGCGTGGCAGGCTTGAAGTCCAGATCGGCCGGCCAAAGAGGTCGGCTCACCGTGTTCCGGAAGGCACCTCGTGGACCAAATGGCGCTGCTCCTCCTGCTGTTGCTCGGAGCTGTGGTCACGGTGCCACTGGGGGAGCGTCTCGGACTGCCCGCGCCGGTGCTGATGACGCTCGCCGGAGTCGGCATGGCGTTCCTCAGCTTCGTGCCGAATGTGGACATCCCGCCCGAGATCATTCTTCCCGCGCTGCTGCCGCCGCTGCTCTACGCCTCCGTGCAGCGCACCTCCTGGCGGCAGTTCGCCGCCAATAAACGACCGATCTTTCTACTGGCCGTCGCGCTGGTCTTCATCACGACGGCCGCCGTCGCCGCGGTGGCCAACGCGATCGTTCCCGGGCTGCCCATCGCCGCCGCCGTGGCGCTCGGCGCGCTCGTCGCCCCGCCCGACCCGGTCGCGGCGACGGCCGTCGCGGGCTCGGTCGGGCTGCCGCGCAGGCTCGTCTCCATCCTGGAGGGCGAGGGGCTGTTCAACGACGTGACCGCGATCGTGCTGTACCACGTGGCGATCGCCGCCGCGGTGAGCGGCACGTTCTCGCTGCCGAAGGCGTTCGGGCTGCTGATCCTCTCCGCCGTCGTCGCCGTGGTGGTGGGTCTCGTGCTCGGCTGGATCACCATCAAACTCATGGGCCTGCTCGGCGATGCCACCCTCCAGGTCGGCCTCACCCTGCTGGTGCCGTTCGTGAGTTACGTGCTCGCGGAGGAGCTGATGGGGTCGGGTGTTCTCGCCGTCCTGACCACCGCGCTCTTCCTCGCCGAGCACACCGCCGACGCCGACGACGTCCTCGGCCGCCTCACGGGCCGTTCCTTCTGGGAGATCGTCGACACCCTCGTCACCGGGGTGGCCTTCGGGCTGATCGGCCTCGAACTGCACAACGTCTTCGGCACGGCCGGCGGCCGCGAACTCCGGATGTTCGGCTGGGGGCTGGCCGTCGTGGCGGTCGTCGTCGGCGTGCGCCTGCTGTATCTGCTGCCCGCGACCTGGCTCGCCAAGCGGCTGCACACCCGGCGCGACGTCAGCGAGGAGATCCCCACCAGCTGGCGGGAGACCGTCGTCATGTGGTGGTCCGGGATGCGCGGAGTGGCCTCGGTCGCGCTGGCGCTCGCGATTCCGCTGAAGACGGATGACGGGAAGCCGTTCCCGGGGCGCGACGAGATCATCTTCATCGCCTTCGCCGTGATCATGGCCACGCTCGTCGTCCAGGGGCTCACCCTGCCGTGGCTGGTCCGCAAGCTCCGGGTCAAGGCGGACACCGACGCCGAGGAGGCCCTGGAGAAGGACCTCGCGATCCGAGCCGCGAAGGCCGCGAAGCAGCGGCTCAAGGAGATCGAGGCGGTCGAGGAGTTCCCGGACGAGGTATCGGAGCGGCTGCAGCGGCTCGCGTACGACGTGGGGGCGCGGATCAGCCCCGACATGGTCGACGACGAGCGCCGCGAGGCGTACGCGAAACGCGCCGAGCGCTTCAAGGCGGTCAGCCGCGTCCAGCGCGAGATGATGTCGGCCGCCCGTCACGCGGTGCTCTCGGCCCGCAACGAGGCGGGTACGGACCCGGAGGTCGTCGACCGGGTGCTGCGACAGCTGGACGTACGCAGCCTGCGGTGAGGCGGGGCCCCGCCGGGCGGCGCCCCGCGCCCGGTCAGCCGCGCCCGGTGCGGGGGGACCTGTCCCAGCCCGCCGGACCCCCGTCCGCCGGTTTCCCGTCCGCCGGGCCGGGTGGGTCCGGCCACTCGTCGCCCGGCGGAAGCGCCGCGGGAGCCGTCGCGATCCGCGGCAGCGCGTACGGGTGGTGATCGCGCAGCCAGCCGATGAGCTGCTCCCGTACGGCACAGCGCACCGTCCAGATGTCGTCCGCGTCCTTCGCCGTGACCACCGCGCGGACCTGGATCGTCGACGGAGTGGTGTCCGTGACCGCCAGGGACCAGTCGCGTCCGTCCCAGGCGGCACACTCGCCCAGGATGTCCCGCAGCTGCTTGCGCATCGCGGCGACCGGGGCCGAGTGGTCGAGGTGGAAGAAGACCGAGCCGGTCATCTGCGCGCCGCCGCGCGACCAGTTCTCGAACGGTTTGCTGGTGAAGTACGAGACGGGCATCGTGATCCGCCGCTCGTCCCAGGTCCGTACCGCGAGGAAGGTCAGGGTGATCTCCTCGATCGTGCCCCACTCGCCGTCCACCACCACCGTGTCGCCGATCCGCACCATGTCGCCGAACGCGATCTGCAGCCCCGCGAAGAGATTGCCGAGCGTCGACTGGGCCGCGATGCCCGCGACGATGCCCAGCACACCGGCCGAGGCCAGCATCGAGGCGCCGAACGTCCGCATCGCGGGGAACGTCAGCAGCATCGCGCCGACGGCGACCGTCGCCACGATCGCGGTGACCACCCGCTGGATCAGCGTCACCTGCGTACGGACCCGCCGCACCCGCGCCGGATCGCGGGTGTTCGCCGCGTACCGGGCGTAGACGGAGTCGACGACGGCCGTCGCGATCCGTACCACCAGCCAGGCCGACGTCCCGATCAGCACCAGCGTCAGGAACTGGCCGACCCCCGCCCGGTGGTCCTTGACCACATCGAGCCGGGTCCGGGTGTACGTGCCCCGCAGCAGCGCCGTGCACAGAGTCAGCTGGAGCGGGATCCGGCAGCGCCGCAGCAGACCCCACAACGGTGTCTCGTGGTGCCGGCCGTCGGTCCGTCTGAGCAGCAGATCGACCAGCCAGCCGACCAGCAGCGTGATCACGACCGAGCCGCCGACGACGACCAGCGGACGCAGCACGCTCTCCATCCCGTCGTTTGCCATGCTTCCGACCGTAACTGGCACCATGGGCCTCATGAACATCATGCTTTTCCACTCGACGTACGGTCTGCGGCCGGCGGTGCACGCGGCCGCCGCCCGGCTGCGCGCCGCCGGGCACGAGGTGCAGGTGCCCGATCTCTTCGAGGGGCACACCTTCGAAACCGTCGAGGAGGGCCTGGCCTTCAAGGAGGAGGTGGGCAAGGACGAACTGCTCAGGCGGGCCGTGCTGGCCGCCGCGCCCTATTCGGACCGGGGTCTGGTGTACGCCGGATTCTCCTTCGGCGCCTCCACCGCGCAGACCCTGGCGCTCGGCGACGAGAAGGCGCGCGGCCTGCTGATGTTCCACGGCACCTCGGACATCGCCGAGAACGCCTCGGTGGACGAGCTGCCCGTACAGCTGCACGTCGCGGACCCGGACCCGTTCGAGACGCACGACTGGCTGAACTCCTGGTATCTGCAGATGCAGCGGACCGGCGCCGATGTCGAGATCTACCGCTACCCCGGCGCGGGCCATCTGTTCACCGATCCCGAACTGCCGGACCACGACGCGGCATCGGCCGCGCTGGCCTGGAAGGTCGCGCTCGGCTTCCTTGCCACGCTGTGACCGCGACCGCGCGAAGGGCCCCGCGTGTGCGGGGCCCTTCGGACGGTACGGGGCGGATCAGCCGCGGTAGGCGGTCCAGCTGTCACTCATCCGCTGCACCTGGCCCGGGGTGAACTGGGTCATGCAGGAGTCGTACGTGTAGTCCATGAAGTTATGGATCGGGTCGACCCCCGTCTTGTTGGTGCAGGTGTCGCGCCCGGTCGGGCAGGCGTACGCGGGGCTCGCCTCGGCCGGAGTGTCGGCCACGTAGTCGCCGTTGCCGTTACAGCCGCCCTGGAAGGTGTGGTAGAGCCCCATCCAGTGGCCGACTTCGTGGGTCGCGGTGTCACCCTCGTTGTAGTTGGTGGCGGAGCCGCCGGGCAGCGAGGCGTCGAGCATGACGACGCCGTCGTCGGAGGGGTTGGACTTGTAGGAGCTGGGGAAGGTGGCCCAGCCCAGCAGGCCGCCGCCGAGGTTGGCGGTGTAGATGTTGAGCGCGTTCGCGCCGCCCTTGCGCAGCGTCGACTTCATGGCCTTCTCGGCGGCGGAGCCCGGCGAGACGCCGTTGTACCAGGAGCTGTTGTCCGTGTAGTCCGTGCCGGCCAGCGAGAACTGGAAGCCGGAGTTGGTGTTGCCGCTGCCCTGGCCGCCGTAGGCGGCGTTCAGGACGCTCATCTGGCTGCTGACGGCGGACGCGCTGAGCTTGCCGGTCGTTCCGGAGTGCACCACGTGGAAGTAGACCGGGATGGTCGCTCCGGCGGCGAGCGTGGAGCCGCTGAGCCGGCGCTCCGCGAGTCTCTCCTTGAGCTGGGCGTCCATGGCCTTGGCCTGGGCCGCGGTGAGCTCGTTGGGGTCCGCGGCGTGCTTGGGGCCCGAGGGGCGGGCCTCGCGCGCGGTGGCGGAAGTGCTTGCCTCGCTCGCGCACTTCTCGGCGGATGCGGCTGATACGGCGGATGCGGCTGATACGGCGGATGCCGAGGAGGTGGACGCCTTCGCGGCGGCGGAGCCGGAGGACACGGAGAGCGGTGCCAGGGCCAGGGTTCCGGCCAGAACGGCGGTGCCGATCGCACGGTTACGTATACGCGGCGATATACGGGCAAGAGCGCGCACAGAGACTCCTCGCGGACGTGTGGGGGAGGAATTTCCTCACCCGCCGCCGGGAGATTACGTGCGCATGTCAGATGTTGAGGAGAATCGATCAGGCCCAATCGATCGTGCGGCAAACCGGGGAAACGAGGAGAAATATTTCTGTGCGTTCCAGAGTTTGAGACGCCTGCGTAACGTGTCGCGTTACCCCCGCGGGTGGTGTGTCCCCATTGGAGCAGGGGGACACGCCACCCGCCGTAGCGATGTAATGTGCCGTCAACATGGGCCGGAGTGGCCGAAAACAGCCCCTCAGCGCACGGGGCGGTCCACCCGCTCGACCTTCTGCGTCCCGCTGAGCGTCCGGTACGAGCGCGTCCACGCGGAGGTCGCATCCCGCTTCGCCTTGTCGGAGACCGCGTAGTAGTCCATCTGTGAGCGCTCCGCGGTCACATCGAGGACTCCGTAGCCGTGCGAGTCCATGTCGACCCACTTCACATGGCGGTTGGCGGCCTTCACCGCCGCGCTCGCGACCAGCGAGACGGTCTGCGGTGCGACATGCAGGAGGTCGTCGAGATTGTCGGAGGTCACCGACGTCACCACGAACTCGGTGGCGGCCGACGCCGAGAGCGGATACGTCGCCGCCTTCACCGGTACGTCATTGGCCCACGCCATGTGGATGTCGCCGGTCAGGAAGACCGTGTTGGTGATCGACCGGTCCCGCAGATGGGCGATCAGTTCCTTGCGGTCGTCCGTGTAGCCGTCCCACTGGTCGACATTGACGGCCAGACCCTCCGTGGGCAGCCCCAGCAACCCGGCCAGCGGCCCCAGCAGATGCGCGGGTACGGAACCGAACGCGACCGGCGAGATCATCACCGACGTACCGACCAGCTTCCAGGTGGCGTCCGAGCCGGCCAGGCCCGACTTCAGCCAGTCCAGCTGCGCCCGGCCGGTGATCGTGCGGTCCGGGTCGTCGACGGCGCCGTTGCCGATCGTCGACTGCTGGGAACGGAAGGTGCGCAGATCGAGGAGGTGGAGATCGGCCAGGCTGCCGAAGCGCAGCCGCCGGTAGACCGTGCCCTCGGTGGAGGCGCGGACCGGCATCCACTCGAAGTACGCCTGCTTGGCGCCCGCGGCCCGTTCGGCCCAGGAGCCCTCCGTGTCCGGTGTGTGGTTCTCGGCCCCGCCCGACCAGGCGTCGTTGGCGAACTCGTGGTCGTCCCAGATCGCGATCACCGGGTGGGTGGCGTGCAGGGTCTGGAGGTCGGTGTCCGTCTTGTAGTTGCCGTGCCGGGTGCGGTAGTCGGCGAGGGTGAGGATCTCGTGCCTCGGCTCGTGGGGCCGCACGACGTACTTCGCCGCCGGGTAACTGCCCGACGCGTACTCGTAGATGTAGTCGCCGAGATGCAGCACCGCGTCGAGATCGGCGCGGGCGGCGAGGTGCCGGTACGGGGAGAAGAACCCGGCCTCCCAGTTGGCGCACGAGACGACCCCGAAGCGCACGCCGGGCGTGGCCGCTCCGGCCGCCGGCGCGGTACGGGTGCGGCCCGTCGGCGAGAAGACCCCCGTACCGTCGCCCGCCGAGAAGCGGAACCAGTACACGGTGGCCGGGCTCAGCCCCCGCACATCGGCCTTCACGGTGTGGTCGGAGGCCGCCCGTGCGACGGTGGTGCCGCGCGCGACGACCCGGGCGAACTCCTTGTCCTCGGCGACCTCCCAGCGCACCGCCGTATCGGCGCCACGGCCGGAACCGGGCACGGCGTCGGGGGCCGGAGTGACGCGGGTCCACAGGAGTATGCCGTCGGGGAGCGGGTCGCCGGAGGCGACGCCGTGCAGGAAGGCGGGCCCGTCCGCGGCGCGCGCGGTGGTGGCGGCGCCCAGCACGGGGGCCGCGACGGCGGTGGCGGCAGCGGCCTTGACGACCGTGCGGCGGCTGGGGGCGGAAAGCGGCGAGGCAAGGTGTCGACTGGTCATGGGGCAGAACCCTACTGACCGGTATGCCCAACGGGCAGGCGAACCAAGGAAGTTCGCCTGCCCGTCCAAGGCCCGCCGGCGGGCGTTCGCCGCTCGGCCAGGGCAGGGAGGGCCGTCAGCCCTTCAGTGCGGCGGTGATCGCGGTGTTGAATTGGTCCACCGTCATCGGAGCGTTCTCGCTCTGCCCGTCGGTGAGCGCCTTGCCGTCCATCTTCAGCGTCGGAGTGCCCTTCACGCCGCTCTTTTCGAACGCCGCGGACATCTTCATCGCCCAGTTGTCGTACGTACCGTCCTCGACGTCCTTCTGGAACGCCTTGTTGCCCTTCAACGCGTCCACCGAGTCGGCGACCTTGATCAGATACGCGTCGTCCTTGAACTTGTCGTCGGTCTCCTCCGGGTGGTACTTCGCGGAGTAGAGCGCGTACTTGTAGTCGAGGAAGGCCTCCGGGCTGACATTGAGCGCCGCGCCGAGCGCACTCAGCGCGTTCTTCGAGCCCTCGCCGTTGCTGGCGTCGTCGATGAACGTGGCACCGATGTACTTGATCTTGTACTTCCCGGCGTCGACGTCCTTGTGCACCGTCTCGCCGAGGGTCTGCTCGAACGAGGCGCAGACCGGGCACCGCGCGTCCTCGTACAGCTCCAGGGTCTTCTTCGCGGTCGACTTGCCGATGACGACGGTCGTGCCGTTCTCGCCGGAGGTGTTCTTGGGCGCCGTGACGTTCTTCGCGTCCTTGGCCGCTTCCCAGCGGGACGGCTTGTTCAGCTGCATGATGCCCCAGGTGCCGGCGCCCACGATCGCCAGCACACCGACGACCGAGACGCCGACGATGATCTGCCTGCGGGTCTTGTCCCTCCTGGCCTGGCGCTCGCGCTCGGCGCGCAGACGCTCGCGGGCCGCCGCCTTGTTGGCCTGGCTGTTGCGCTTGCTCATGTTCGTCTCTCCAAGATGTGGGTGGTACGTCGTCGGGGATGTGCGTGCTCAGGCGATGGCGCAGGCCGAGCGCGGCGGTCCCCTCCGTCCCACGGAGTGCACGAGCAGACGGGCGTGTACGAGCAGGTGCGGGCCGTGTCCGGCGGGGCGCACCCTGCGGCGTACGGAGCGGCGGGCCGTACCCACCACGGCGACCGCGGTCAGCAGCGGCCGGAACGCCAGGACGGCGACCGCGCCCAGCAGGCCGACGAGCGCGGACTCGCCGCGCCGGAGCCAGGCCGCGGCGAGCAGCCCGACCGTCACATGGGCGGCCAGCAGCAGCCACGGCACCGCGGGGCCGGGGGAGGCCAGCAGCGCGGCCGCCGTGTGCCCGGCGCCGGTCACCGAGGCGAGCGGGGTGCCGACATCGCCGGCCGGTGCCGCACCGGCGCCGATGTCACCGCCGCCGCACAGCACATCGACACCGACCGAGCGCAGCGGCCCCGCTATCGGGCCGCCCGCCGCGCCGTAACAGAGGTGCTGGCCGGTGGTGAACACGGTGTCGGCGGCCAGTTCCAGCGGGACCAGCAGCCCGGCGATCGCCCCGAAGCCGCGCTCCCGGCCGGCCAGCGCGTACGCCACGGCGAAGACCAGGCCGGCCAGCAGGGCGACGACGGTCAGCGGCAGCGAGACCTGGGAGAGCAGCACATGGGACCCGGCCGAGAGCGTCACGACGAGCGCTGTGAAAAGCGCCGCGCGAACGACTCTGAGCTGCGTCCCGGATATGTCCATCGTTGAGGAGTGTCGCATGTGAACCTGTCAGCGCCCCTCCGAAGGGGGCGGCTGCGTGCGGAGCCCTACAGTCCGGGGATCCGGCTGTTGCGGAAAAGGTCCACGAAGATCTGGTGGTCGGCGCGGGCCCGGGCGCCGTAGCTGTGGGCGAAGTCCACCAGCAGGCCGGCGAAGCCCTCCTCGTCCGCCGCGATCGCCGCGTCGATCGCCCGCTCCGTGGAGAACGGCACCAGTGAGTGGCCGCTCTCGTCGTCCGCCGCGGAGTGCATCGTGGCCGTCGCCCGGCCGAGGTCGGCGACGACCGCGGCGATCTCCTCCGGCTCGTCGATGTCGGACCAGTCCAGATCGACCGCGTACGGAGACACCTCGGCGACCAGCTGCCCGGCCCCGTCCAGCTCGGTCCAGCCGAGCCACGGGTCGGCGTGCGCCTGCAGGGCGCGCTGCGAGATGACCGTGCGGTGGCCCTCGTGCTGGAAGTACTCGCGCACGGCCGCGTCGGTGACGTGCCGGGAGACCGCGGGGGTCTGCGCCTGCTTGAGATAGATCACCACATCGTTCTCCAGGGCGTCGCTGTTGCCCTCCAGAAGGATGTTGTACGAGGGCAGCCCGGCCGAACCGATGCCGATGCCGCGACGGCCGACGACATCCTTCACCCGGTAGGAGTCGGGGCGGGTCAGGCTCGACTCCGGCAGCGTCTCCAGATAGCCGTCGAAGGCGGCCAGCACCTTGTAGCGCGTCGCCGCGTCCAGATCGACCGAGCTGCCGCCCGGCGCGAAGCGGCGCTCGAAGTCCCGGATCTCCGTCATCGAGTCCAGCAGCGAGAACCGGGTCAGCGACCGGGCGTCACGCAGCGCGTCCAGCAGCGGGCCCTCGGCCGTGTCGAGCGTGAAGGGCGGCACCTCGTCGTTCTTCGCGCCCGTCGCCAGCGCGTGGATCCGCTCGCGGTAGGCCGCCGCGTAGATCCGGACCAGTTCGGTGATCTGGTCGTCGCCCAGCGCCTTCGCGTACCCGATCAGCGCGACGGAGGCGGCGAACCGCTTGAGGTCCCAGGTGAAGGGGGCTACGAAGGCTTCATCGAAGTCGTTCACATTAAAGACCAGGCGGCCATTGGAATCCATGTACGTGCCGAAGTTCTCGGCGTGCAGATCGCCGTGCACCCACACCCTGCTGGTTCGCTCGTCCAGATAGGGGTCCGCGTTCCTCGTCGAGCTGAGATCGGCGTAATACAGGCAGGCGGTGCCCCTGTAGAACGCGAACGGTGATGCGGCCATCTTGCGGAACTTGACCCGGAAGGCTGTCGGGTCTGCGGCCAGGAGCTCTCCGAAGGCAGTCTCGAAGACCGCGAGGATCTGCTCCTCGCGGTCGGTGTCCGAGACTTCGAAAGTGCTGCGCATTGCCGGCCTGCTTCCTTCGTTGATGACAGGGCCTTCCTGTCTGCCCTCCTGCTGAGAACGCCGGAGGCGCGGCATCAGTGCCCGGACCCGGAAAGCGCGGCCACAGGCACTGATTCGGGTGATGTGTGGGGGATTCCACCTCGGATGGGTGGGAAATGCGCGCGGCCGCACAGTCGATGTGGGACGCCTGGAATGTGTGGTCTCCCGAGGAGCGTGGAAGCTACCGGGCCGGCTGCCGGGTTCGTGCCGTGGTCGGCTTGCCGCCACGCCCACGTGCGAGGGTGGAGGCTGCTGACCGCTGCGTCTGTGATCTCGGCAACCTCATTGTTTTCGACGGTGCGCGCTCCGAGTGACAGGCCGCGGAGTATCGGTGTCGCGACGTAGACTTCGACGCTGTCCCCCTCACCCGCCCTGCTCGCCCGGAGGCCACAAACCGTGTCGTCGAAGCCGCCCTTTACGCACCTTCACGTCCACACCCAGTACTCGCTGCTGGACGGTGCCGCGCGGCTCAAGGACATGTTCGCTGCCTGCAATGAAATGGGCATGTCGCACATCGCGATGACGGACCACGGCAACCTGCACGGTGCCTACGACTTCTTCCATTCGGCGCAGAAGGCGGGCGTGACGCCGATCATCGGGATCGAGGCGTACGTCGCTCCGGAGTCGCGCAAGCACAAGCGGAAGATCCAGTGGGGCCAGCCGCACCAGAAGCGCGACGACGTCTCGGGTTCGGGTGGTTACACCCACAAGACGATCTGGGCGTCGAACGCGACGGGGCTGCACAACCTCTTCCGGCTCTCCTCGGACGCGTACGCCGAGGGCTGGCTGCAGAAGTGGCCGCGGATGGACAAGGAGACCATCTCCCAGTGGTCCGAGGGCCTGATCGCCTCCACCGGCTGCCCCTCGGGCGAGGTGCAGACCCGGCTGCGGCTCGGCCAGTTCGACGAGGCGGTCCAGGCGGCCTCCGACTACAAGGACATCTTCGGCGAGGACAAGTACTTCCTGGAGCTGATGGACCACGGCATCGAGATCGAGCGCCGGGTCCGTGACGGACTCCTCGAAATCGGCAAGAAGCTGAACATCCCGCCGCTGGTGACCAACGACTCGCACTACACCTACGCGCACGAGGCCACGGCCCACGACGCGCTGCTGTGCATCCAGACCGGCAAGAACCTCTCCGACCCGGACCGCTTCCGCTTCGACGGCACCGGTTACTACCTCAAGACGACCGACGAGATGTACGCCGTCGACTCCTCCGACGCCTGGCAGGAGGGGTGCGCCAACACGCTGCTGGTCGCGCAGCAGATCGACACCGGCGGCATGTTCGAGAAGCGCGACCTGATGCCGAAGTTCGACATCCCGGACGGGTTCACGGAGATCACCTGGTTCCAGGAGGAAGTGCGGCGCGGGATGGAGCGCCGCTTCCCGGGCGGTGTCCCCGACGACCGGCAGAAGCAGGTCGAGTACGAGATGGACATCATCATCCAGATGGGGTTCCCGGGCTACTTCCTCGTGGTCGCCGACTTCATCATGTGGGCGAAGAACAACGGCATCGCGGTCGGTCCCGGCCGAGGTTCCGCGGCCGGTTCGATCGTGGCGTACGCGATGGGCATCACCGACCTCGACCCGATCGAGCACGGACTGATCTTCGAGCGGTTCCTCAACCCCGAGCGCGTCTCCATGCCCGATGTCGACATCGACTTCGACGAGCGCCGGCGCGTCGAAGTGATCAGGTACGTGACGGAGAAGTACGGCGCCGACAAGGTCGCCATGATCGGCACGTACGGCAAGATCAAGGCGAAGAACGCCATCAAGGACTCCGCCCGCGTCCTCGGCTACCCGTACGCGATGGGCGACCGGCTCACCAAGGCCATGCCCGCCGACGTCCTCGGCAAGGGCATCGACCTCAACGGCATCACCGACCCCAAGCACCCGCGCTACAGCGAGGCGGGCGAGATCCGGGGGATGTACGAGAACGAGCCGGACGTGAAGAAGGTCATCGACACCGCGAAGGGTGTCGAGGGCCTGGTCCGGCAGATGGGCGTGCACGCCGCGGGCGTCATCATGTCCAGCGAGCCGATCGTCGACCATGCCCCGATCTGGGTGCGGCACACCGACGGCGTCACCATCACGCAGTGGGACTACCCGCAGTGCGAGTCGCTCGGCCTGCTGAAGATGGACTTCCTGGGCCTGCGCAACCTGACCATCATGGACGACGCCGTCAAGATGGTTGAGTCCAACAAGGGCGTGAAGCTGGACCTGCTCGGCCTCCCGCTGGACGACCCGAAGACGTACGACATGCTCTGCCGCGGCGACACGCTCGGCGTGTTCCAGTTCGACGGCGGGCCGATGCGTTCCCTGCTGCGCCAGATGCAGCCCGACAACTTCGAGGACATTTCCGCCGTCTCGGCCCTGTACCGGCCGGGCCCGATGGGCATGAACTCGCACACGAACTACGCCGAGCGCAAGAACGGCCGCCAGGAGATCACCCCGATCCACCCGGAGCTGGAGGAGCCCCTCAAGGAGGTCCTCGGCCTCACCTACGGCCTGATCGTGTACCAGGAGCAGGTGCAGAAGGCCGCCCAGATCGTCGCCGGGTACTCGCTCGGCGAAGCCGACATCCTGCGCCGCGTGATGGGCAAGAAGAAGCCCGAGGAACTGGCGAAGAACTTCGTCCTCTTCGAGGCCGGGGCCAAGGAGAAGGGCTTCTCCGACGCCGCGATCAAGGCCCTGTGGGACGTGCTGGTCCCGTTCGCCGGATACGCGTTCAACAAGGCACACTCCTCCGCGTACGGTCTGGTCACCTACTGGACCGCGTACCTGAAGGCGAACTACCCCGCCGAGTACATGGCGGCGCTGCTGACCTCGGTCAAGGACGACAAGGACAAGTCTGCGGTCTATCTCAACGAGTGCCGTCGCATGGGCATCAAGGTGCTGCCGCCCAATGTGAACGAGTCGCTGTCGAACTTCGCCGCGCAGGGCGACGACGTGATCCTCTTCGGCCTCACGGCCGTCCGGAACGTGGGTCAGAACGTCGTCGACTCAGTCATCCGGTGCCGCAAGGCGAAGGGGAAGTACAGCTCCTTCCCCGACTTCCTCGACAAGGTCGAAGCGGTCGTCTGCAACAAGCGCACCGTCGAATCGCTGATCAAGGCCGGCGCCTTCGACGAGATGGGCCACACCCGCAAGGGCCTGGTCGCCCACCACGAGCCGATGATCGACAACGTGGTGCAGGTCAAGCGCAAGGAGGCCGAGGGCCAGTTCGACCTCTTCGGCGGCATGGGCGAGGAGGAGAGCGACGAGCCGGGCTTCGGGCTCGACGTGGAGTTCTCCGACATCGAGTGGGAGAAGTCCTACCTGCTGGCCCAGGAGCGCGAGATGCTCGGCCTGTACGTCTCCGACCACCCGCTCTTCGGCCTGGAACACGTGCTGTCCGACAAGGCCGACTCCTCGATCTCCCAGCTGACCGGTGGGGAGCACTCCGACGGTGCCATCGTCACCCTCGGAGGCATCATCTCCGGCCTGCAGCGCAAGATGACCAAGCAGGGCAACGCCTGGGCCATCGCCACCGTCGAGGACCTGGCCGGATCCATCGAGTGCATGTTCTTCCCCGCCACCTACCAACTGGTCTCCACCCAGCTCGTCGAGGACACCGTCGTCTTCGTCAAGGGACGCCTCGACAAGCGGGAGGACGTGCCCCGGCTCGTCGCCATGGAGATGCAGGTCCCCGACATCTCGTCGGCCGGCACCAACGCCCCCGTGGTCCTGACCATCCCCACGGTCAAGATCACCCCGCCGATGGTCAGCCGCCTCGGCGAGGTCCTCAGCAACCACCGGGGCGACACCGAGGTGCGGATCAAGCTCCAGGGCCCCCGCAAGACCACGGTGCTCCGGCTCGACCGGCACCGTGTGAAGCCCGACCCGGCGCTCTTCGGCGACCTGAAGGTGCTGCTCGGACCGTCCTGCCTGGCCGGCTGAGCCGGTTCACGGCCGACGTACGAGAGGGGCGCCCCGCGAAAGCGGGAGCGCCCCTTTCGGCCACCCGGCCTGAGGCCGGGACCGGAGATCTGCCCGGTCAGTTGTGGCCGAAGCGCCGCTGGTGCTTACGGGCGACATCAGCAGGGCTGCCCTGGGCCTGCGACTGAGGCTGTATCTGCGACTCGTAAGCAGTCGACTTGGGCTCTTCCGCACCGCGCTCCGGGCGGGACGACGCGCGGTTCTGCTGGCTGCTCTGCTTGCGGTTCTTGTTCTTGGCCATGGTGTTCCTCCTACGGGGACTCTCGGGGCCAGGACCGCGTTCAGATTCACATAGTGGGTTAAAGCGTGCATGTTGGATCATTACCGTGCGTAGTGAGGGGGTATCATGCGCCGTTTTCCGGATTCGCCACGCCGATGATCGAGTTCCGGCCGTCAACCCCTGCGCGGTCGGGCAGACTCGAAGGAAACCCTTGGCAAGGACCACACCCGAACTTCTGGAAGAGGGTGGAACGCGTGGACCGTTGCGTCGTCCTGGTGGACGCCGGCTACCTCCTTGGTGCAGCCGCGAGTCTGCTGGCCGGAGAGCCCGCCCGTTCCCGCATCACCGTCGACCACGCGGCCCTCATCCGGGGCCTGCGCGAGCTGGCCGAGGCCGACACGCAGCAGCCGCTGCTGCGGATCTACTGGTTCGACGGCGCCCCCGACCGCGTACCGCAGCCTGAGCACCGCAGACTGCGGGTGATGCCCCGGGTGACCGTCCGGCTCGGGGCTCTGACCCGCAGTGACGGGCGCTGGGCCCAGAAGGGCGTCGACGCCGCGATGCACGCCGAGCTCACCGAACTGGCCAGGAATCGTGCCTGCTCCGACGTGGTGCTGGTGACCGGCGACGGCGATCTGCTGCCCGGACTGATGTCCGCCAAGGAACACGGCGTCGCCGTCCACCTATGGGCCGTCCAGGCCGCCGACGGCGATTACAACCAGTCCGAGGACCTGGTCGCCGAGGCCGACGAACGAAGGGTGCTCGACCGGGCCTGGATCACCCAGGCCGTACAGGCCAAGGAGACCGGCGGCGTCTGCTCCCCGCCGCCCGCGCCCCGCCCGGAGATCGCCGCGATCCTCTCCGCACCGCTGCCCGAGGCGGCCCTCGCCGCCTCCGCCGAGCGGGCCTCGGAGGCCCGGGCGGCGGCCGACACCGACGGCACCGTCCCCGCTTCGGCGGAGAGCACCACCACCCCCGCCGACCGGCCCGGCCCCGGCGGAAGGGGCGTCCCCACCCCCAAGGACCTGGCGGGCAGCCTGCGCGGCCCCGGCACCCAGGCCGTCCAGCCCTCGCCCGCCAACGCGACCCTGCGCTGGTCCTCCGACAAGGGCTGGATGGACCGCGGCGGCCTGGGCGAGCCCGCCGAAACCGCGTCCCTCCCGACACTGGCCCAGCTCACCAGCGCCGAGCAGCGCTGGGCGGACCGCGAGGAGGACATCACCACCGTCGGCGGCGACCCCTTCGAGGTGGGCCAGGTCTTCGCCCGCCGCTGGATGGAGCGGCTGCCGGAGACCACCCATCTGCAGAAGCTGTCGACCATGTACCCGCGCATCCCGCACCGCATCGACGGCGAGCTCCTGCGGTACGCGGCACGGTTCGGCCTCCTCGCCCACAAGGACGACCAGATCGACGAGCACGACCGTTACGCGATCCGGGCGGGATTCTGGCGGGAGATCGACGTACGGGCCGCGGCCGAACACACCCCCGTGACGGAGCGGACGGGGCCGTTCGCCGACTGACGCCACGGCGGGCCCGCGGGCGGGCAGCCCGGTCGGCGATCGCCCCAACGGTGCCCGGCCGGCACGGCCCCGGGCGCGATCCGGGGCATCCGACCCCGTACTCTCGTACCTCGTGAGTACGGGCACAGCACAGGCGCAGACCGGGACCGTGTGCGCGGTGCGTGATCTGGTCAAGACCTATCCCGCCGCCCGCGGCCGCCGCGGTGCGCCCGGCACCCCCGAGGTGCGCGCCACCGACGGGATCAGCCTGGATGTGCGGCGCGGCGAGATCTTCGGACTCCTCGGCCCCAACGGCGCCGGAAAGTCCACCCTGGTACGGCAGCTCACCGGGCTGATGCGGCCCGACTCCGGCAGTGTCACCGTGCTGGGCCACGATCTCGTACGCCATCCCGAGCGGGCCGCCCGGCTGATCGGGTACCTCGGCCAGGAGTCCACCGCCCTCGACGAACTGACCGTGTCGCTCGCCGCCGAGACCACCGGACGGCTGCGCGGCCTGCCGGTACGGGACGCCCGCGCCGAACGCGACGCCGTACTCGACGAACTCGGCCTCACCGAGATCGCGGCACGCCCCCTGAAGAAGCTCTCCGGCGGACAGCGGCGGCTCGCCTGCTTCGCCGCCGCGCTGGTCGGCGAGCGGCCGGTGCTGGTGCTGGACGAGCCGACGACCGGGATGGATCCCGTCGCACGGCGCGCCGTCTGGGCTGCCGTGGACCGGCGCCGGGCCGAACGCGGCGCGACGGTGCTGCTCGTCACCCATAACGTCATCGAGGCCGAGACGGTCCTCGACCGGGTCGCCGTGATCGAACGCGGCCGGGTCATCGCCTGCGACACGCCGACCGGGCTCAAGGAGCGGGTCGCGGGCGAGGTCCGGGTCGAGCTGGTGTGGCGGGAACGGGCGCCCCTGGACGTACCCGAAGTGGCCGCGCTGCGCGGCTCGGCCCAGGAGTCCGGGCGGCGCTGGGTGCTGCGGCTCGGCCCCGACGAGGCACGGGCGGCGGTCGCCGCCGTGACCGGCGGCGCGGCCTTCGCGGCACTCGACGACTTCACGCTGGCGACGCCCAGCCTGGAGGACGTCTACCTCGCGCTCGGCGGGGACGCGACCAAGGGGCTGGTGAAGGCATGACCGGAGTGGGCGGGGCGCGCGGGGCGACCGGGACGAGCGGGGCGGCCGGGCGCGCGTGCGTGGCTCGGCAGGGAGCGAACAGGAGCAGCGCCAGGTGACGAGCATCGTTCCCGCGCAGGCGGTGACCGGACCTGCCCGGGCGGCCGAGGGCGGCCGTGCCGGCCGCGAGGACGACGGCCACCACGGGGCGGCCCCCGCGCCGCTCGCGCCGCGGGCCCGGCTGTTCCCCTCGCTCGCGGCCGTCTACCGCGCCCAGCTGTCCCGGGCCAGGGTCGCCCGTATCCCGCTGCTCTTCGTCGCGACCTTCCAGTCCGTCGGGATCATGGTGCTGATGCGCGGGGTCGTGGACGACGGCTCCGAGGCGCGGGCCGTCGTCGCCGGTTCCAGCGTCCTCGTGGTGGCCTTCGTCGCGCTCAACCTGCTCGCCCAGTACTTCGGGCAGCTGCGGGCCGGCGGCGGGCTCGACCACTACGCGACCCTGCCGGTGCCGCCCGCCGCGGTGGTGCTCGGCGCGGCCGGAGCGTACGCCTCCTTCACCGTTCCCGGCACGATCGTCACGGCCGTGGCGGGGAGCGTGCTGTTCGGGCTGCCGCTGACGCATCTGTGGGTGCTCGTCGCCGTCATTCCGCTCTCCGGGGCGGCGCTCTCCGGGCTCGGCGCCGCGCTGGGGCTGCTCGCGCCCCGGCAGGAGCTGGCCACGCTGCTCGGGCAGCTGGGCATGTCGGCGGCGCTGCTGCTCGGCGTCCTGCCGGCCGACCGGCTGCCCGCGCCGATCGGCTGGGCCCGCGATCTGCTGCCCTCGACGTACGGTGTCGAGGCGCTCTCACGGTCCTTCGACGCCCACCCCGACTGGGCGGTCGTCGCGCTGGATCTCGCTGTCTGCGCCGTTGTCGGCGTCCTCTCTCTGGCCGTGGCCACCTGGGCGTACCGCAGGGCAGCGGTCCGGTGAGGCGTGGCACAGGGACGCCTGGCACGATGGCACGGTGACAGCACCTCTGACGCCGCCGCACCAGCCCTCGTCCAACGGCTCCTGGCAGACCCCGCCGAAATGGGGTGGGCCCGGTGGTCCTGGTGGCCCCGGCTCCGGGGCCCTGGCGGAGTCCCAGGGGGAGAACGACCACGGGTCGGATCTGCGGCGGGCCGCTGTCGTCACCGTGCTCGTGACCGTCTCCGGTATCGGGCTCGGACTCCTCTGGGTGTGGCTGGCCCCGCGGGTTCCGCTGATCTCCGACGGCACGGCCGTCTTCCTCAGCGACAGCGAGGGCGAGGAGGCGATCGGCGCCGACGGTACGTTCGTGCTGCTCGCGCTGGCTTTCGGCGCGCTCTCCGCGGCGCTGGTCTTCTGGTTCCAGCGGCGTGGCGGCATCGCCCTCGTGGTGGGGCTCGCACTGGGCGGGCTGTTCGGTTCGCTGCTCGCCTGGCGGCTGGGGGTGTGGCTCGGACCGAACCAGGACGTGGTCGCGCACGCGCGGGCGGTCGGCAAGGGCGTGGTCTTCGACGCGCCTCTTCGGCTGCGGGCGAAGGGGGCCGCGTTGCTGGTGTGGTCGATCGGGGCGATGGCGGTTCATCTCGGGCTGACCGCGTTGTTCGGGCCGCGGGATCCGGAGCCGGAGTGGGGGGCGTTTCCGGGGTGGGCCGCGGCTGGGCCCGTGCCGGGGGCGGGACCCGGTGCTTCGGGTGCGGGTGGAGGTGTGCCGCCGGCTGGGGCCTAGGCGGGATATGGGTGCGGGTGGGAGCGTGCCGCCGGTCTGGTGCCCCGCCCGGCAGGCTTTGCCCCGCCGCGACGCCCGGCGTCGGTCGCGGCGGATGAAGCCGTGTGAGCGGCAGAGGGCCTGCCCGACGATTCCCCTGGACCGGCCGGATGGGTGAGACCCGTGGATCGGCCGGATGCGGGGCGCGATGTGCGTTCGGATTTCGTTCCAGGAAGCTCTTTCTGCTGAATCGGCGCTAATCTCCCCTCTATTCATGCGCATGTCATGGTCCGTGCGGAGTGGGGGAGTGGTTCGTGTCGGCGAGCTGGGCGGACATTCAGCCTCTGGACGAGGACGATCCGGTACGTCTCGGCGCGTACCCCCTGATCGGCCGTCTCGGGGCGGGCGGAATGGGGCGCGTCTACTTAGGGCGTTCCCTTACCGACGGTGGGCTGGTGGCAGTCAAGACGCTCCTGGCGGAAGGCGAGATCAGCCCCGTTGATCGCCGGCGGTTCGCCCGGGAGGTGAAGGTCGCCCGTCGTGCGGAAGGGGCGCGCACCGCCCGTGTACTGGGCTCGGACCCCGAGGCGGAACGGCCGTGGCTCGCCACCGAGTACATACCCGCGCCCTCCCTGGCCGAACTGGTTCTCCACGCGGGCCCACTGACCGGTACAGCCGCCCGTTGGGTGACACGCGGTGCCCTGGAGGCACTGGCCGAGCTGCACCGGCACGGCATCGTGCACCGCGACGTGAAGCCGCAGAACCTGCTGCTGCCTCTCGGCGGGCCGCGGCTGATCGACTTCGGGATCTCCCACGCCACAGACCTGACACGTACGCAGCTCACCCTGGGAACAGTGGCGTTCACGTCACCCGAGCAAGCGCGTGGCGAGCCGTCCACCACCGCATCAGACATGTACTCGATCGGTGCCACCCTCTTCCACCTTGCGGTGGGAAGGGCTCCCTACCCGCCCGATGTCGAGATGTTGCCGCTGCTGACATATGTCGCGGAGGCGCGGGTGGACCTGACCGGGCTCCCCGACGAACTCGGTCCGGTGGTCCGAAACTGCCTGGCGTCGGATCCCGGCGACCGGCCTCAGGTGACCGACCTGTTGGAGCGTTTCACCTTCGAACTGGCCGAGATGCCGACGGCGCCGGATGCGGGAGGCTGGCTGCCCACGCCCTGGACCCGGATCATCGAAGCCTACGCACGCCGGGGCCACGAACTGGTTGCCGACCCGGGCGCGGTCGTGCGTGCGGCAGCGGACGGACACCCGGTGCGACCGGCCGAAGAGGCCGGTCCCCCACAGACCCGGCCCCTGACCACGGACTGGGAAGCCGCGCCCGGCACATCGCCACACCCCGGCGGCGCCCCCGACCACGCCGACCGAACCGCCGCTCACGCGGACCCGGAGGGGACAGCCGAGCACGCGGATTCGGACGCGCCGCACGGTCGGGGCGCGCGAGTCTTCGTCCGCGTGGTGCAGACGGTGATGGCTGCCGTGCTGCTGACCCTGGCCGCCCTGGGCGTGTACGGCTACTACGCGGCGCGTCAGGCCGGACAGCCGGACGCAACCGACCGCGCCTTCTCCGGGATGCGGGTCGGCGAATGCGTAGGGACCGGCCTCGGCCCTGATCTGGGATGGCTCTCCCGCATGCCGCAGCGGGCCCCCTGTCTCGCGGACGACGCCGACTGGCGCGTCGTCGCCGTCGACAAGGGCGGGCCCGCGGACCGCTGCTACCCCTCGTACCACACGATGCCGTGGCTCCACACCAGCACGGCCGGCACCACCGGCCTGTGTCTTGAGCGAATTTTTCACCGGGGGGAGTGCGTCCTCGGCGCTGAGCCCACCCCAGGCAGCACCGTCGCTGTCACGCTTCTGAAGCCCGACCCTGTGTTCGCGACCACCGTGAGCTGCTCGGATACGGCGCCGGCCGACTACGCGGTGCTGCACGTCCTGGAGTTCGGGCCGGTCGAGTCGGGCTGCCCGGCACGGACGAGGGTCCTGTACAGGTTCCCCGACCGAGGGAAGGTTCTGTGTCTGACACCGGCGTGATCCTGCACCCGCTGCACCGGTCCGATCCCGCCGTGCTGGGCCCGTACCAGCTCATCGGGCGCCTCGCTTCAGGCGGTATGGGCCGTGTGTACCTCGCGGTCCGCCCCGGCGCACCGGGCCTGGCCGCGGTCAAGACTCTGCTGGCGGAGGGCGAGGTGCAGCGGGAGGACCGGACCCGCTTCGCCCGCGAGGTCGCGGTGGCCCAGCGGGTGGCCGGACCGCACACCGCCTGCGTGCTGGATGCCGATCCGCACGTTCTTCGGCCCTGGTTGGCCACGGAGTACATCGCGGCCCCTTCCCTGGGCGAACTGGTCACGCGCTGCGGTCCCGCTCGGCCCGCGGCCGTCGCCCACGTCGCCGGTGCCTGTGCCGTCGCTCTGGACGCGCTTCACGCGGCCGGGGTGATCCACCGCGATCTGAAGCCACAGAACATCCTGCGACCGTCCGACGGGGTCAGGCTCATCGACTTCGGCATCTCGCACGCCACCGACCTGACCCGTACCAGGGTGACGCTCGGCACCATCGCGTACATCGCGCCGGAGCAGGCGCGCGGTGAACCCGCGACGCCCGCGTGTGACGTGTACTCCCTGGGGGCGACTCTCTGCACCCTGGCCAGTGGCCGGCCCCCGTACGCCGAAACCGGCGACCCTGTGCGTCTGCTGGCCCTGGTCTCCCGCGGAGCAGTCAGCCTCGACGGTGTCCCCGATGCCTTGCACCCGGTCGTCCGCGCATGCCTGGACCCCGATCCGGCGAACCGCCCACGGCCCGCGGAACTGCGCGCGATGGTCGAGGGACGTGCCCTCACGGACCGGTCGCACGGGCTGCACGATTTACGTGTCCCGGACGGCTGGGCCGAACTGATCTCCGGTTACCGGCGACGTGGGCACGAACTCAGCGAGCAGTACGCCCCCGAAGCAACCAGAACGGCCGCAGACCCTGAGCCCGCACGCCGCGTCGCCGGACTGACGTCGCGGGGGTGGCGGGCCGCGGGGAGCTTCATCGGGAACCTCACGGCGCTGATCCTGCTCGGCCTCGGAGGGCTCGCCGTCCTTGCCACGATCGTCGTCTTCGTGGTGGTCGTCGTCATCGAGTAGCGCCCCCGCCGGGGGCCTCGACGAGGAAAGCGCCGGGCGGCCCACCCCTGCGCGAGGCCGCTCGGGTGGCCTACCCCCGGCCGATCCCCGCGAACACCGCCCCCGTCAGCGACGCCAGGTCCACAGGGGCCAGTTCGACCTCCAGGCCGCGGCGGCCCGCCGAGACGCAGATGGTCTCGTGGGACCGTGCCGACGCGTCCAGCACCGTACGCAGCCGCTTCCGCTGGCCCAGGGGGGAGATGCCGCCCCGTACGTAGCCGGTGGTGCGTTCCGCCGCCGCGGGGTCTGCCATCGTGGCCCGTTTGCCGCCCACCGCGGAGGCCAGCGCCTTGAGGTCGAGGGAGCCGGCCACCGGGACGACCGCCACGGTGAGGGTGCCGTCCACCTCCGCGACCAGGGTCTTGAAGACCCGGTCGGGGGAGACGCCCAGGGCCTCGGCCGCCTCCTCGCCGTAGGAGGCCGACGCCGGGTCGTGGTCGTAGGAGTGGACGGTGAACGCCGTGCCGGCCGCGGTCAGCGCGACCGTCGCCGGGGTGCCGCCGGGCTGTTGCTGCTTCTTCGGCTTCTTCGCCACGGGGGAGGGTCCTCGGGTCGGTCGGCTGTCGGTCGGTCAGTTGGGGTGGATGGGGGGACGCGTCAGGTCGGCCGCGGGCAGGGACGGCAGATGCCGGATGACGGCGGTCTCGGAACGCAGCAGCGTCAGTTCCTCGCGCAGCCGGGTCGCGGTGTCGGGTGCCTGGAGCAGCCGCTGCTTCGACGGGATGTCGAGTACGGCGGCCGCCGCGACCAGGTACGAGACGACGGAGGGGTCGTCGGGCAGGTTCGCGCCCGTCGTCAGGGACCGTTCGCTCGCCCCGGCCAGCCGCTTCTGGTAGCTGCGGAAGGCCCGCAGGACGCCCTCGGCGAGTGCGCCCGCCTCCTCGCCGGGTTCCTCGTCCAGCTCGTCGAGTTCGGCCGTCAGATAAGGGCCGCTCGCGTCCACGGAGAGCAGCTTGGCGCGGGTGGTGCCGGTCGCGAGGACCTCGAAGCTGCCGTCCGGCCGTTCCCGGATCTTCGCCGCGTCGGCGATGCAGCCGACCCGGTGGAAGGTCTGGATCGGGTCGGGGCCGAAGCCGTCCGCGGGGCCGCGCTCGACGGGGGTGCTCGTCGGATCCGGCATTCCGGCGGCCGTCGGGGCGATCTCGTGGCCGTCGCGGATCGCGACCACGGCGAAGCGGCGGGGCTCGTCGTCGTCGGTCTTCAGCAGCTCGCGCATCATGGCGCGATAACGCTCTTCGAAGACGTTGAGCGGCAGCACGAGGCCGGGGAACAGCACCGCGTTCAGCGGGAACAGAGGCAGGCGAGCGGTGGTCACAACGGTCAAGCGTAATGGCCGCGGGGCCGGCCCCGGTCGGCCCGGCCCGGCAAAGTTGTCACACGGGCCACCCGAAGCCACGCGTCGTTCCTCGCGTCGAAGAACCGGCCGAGCGGATCGTCGGAGACGGACGACCACGGGAACGACGCCGCGTGGGGTCCGATCCGCCGGAACTGTTCCAGCGCCTCGCCCCAGCGGCCCCGGGCGACCAGCACGAACGCCAGCAGGTTGCGGACCTCGGCGGGCCAGGGGTCGCCGGGCGCGAACGAGGCGGACAGCGTGATCGCCAGATCCGCCGCCGCGTCGATCCGTTCCTCCTGCACCGAGGTGGTACGGGCGTGCGGTCCCTCGATCAGCAGGGCGAAGGCGGCCCGCAGCGGCAGCGCCTGCACCAGTGAGCCGGGCAGCGAGTCCTCGGCGGCCCGCTCGGCGAAGTCGAAGCATTCGCGGTGCGAGCCGTACCAGGCGGCGGAGAGGTAGCGCAGCGCCGCGACATGGCAGCCGTAGTGGTGCGAGGAGCGCTGGATCGCCTGCTCCCACAGCGCCTCGAAGGTGGTGTGCGTGGCGTGGGTGCCGCGTGCGTGGTCGAGCGCGAGCCGCCAGGGCACCGGGTCGCGCGGATCGCTCTCGGCCGCAGCGGTGATCAGTGGCCCCACCTCGCGCAGCTGCTCGGCCCGGACGGGCGACTCCCAGGCCCGGCGGACCGCCAGCTCCGCCTTGACGAGCAGCGCGTCCGGATCGTGCGGCGCGGCGGCGAGCCAGTCGGTCAGCCAGCCGTCGCGGTTGCGGGCGAACGTGACGAGCCGGCCGAGGTAGCGGTCCCGGTTCTCCCACTCGGCGCCGTCCCGGGTGCCGGCGAGGAGTTTCGCGGCTGGTTCGTACTCCCCGGCGGCGGCGGCGACGAGCGCCGGGGAGAGCCGCTCGTCGGGGGCGTCGAGCAGCACCACGTCGTCCGCCGGCAGTCCGGCGGACCCCTGCGGGGAGCGCCGGATCATGCGCGCGGTACGGAGCAGAGCGCGAAGGAATGGCATGGCGCAGACCATTGAAAAGCGCTGGTCGGGACGGCGCCAGAGGGGCACTGTGAAGCTTTGGTGCCGAGTGAATGGGTTGTATCGGGCTTGGTCAATAGAAGGTAAAGGAAAGCCTGGGAATCTGGCTTGTTCCCGCTGATCCGGCGAGACGTCTCCGGTACTTCGGTCGTGGCTCGGCCGGTCGTTCGACCGTGGCCCCCCGCCGTGAAGGCCACGACGGAGGCCGCCGCGAAGGCCGCGGCCGAGGCAACCGCGACGGCCGCCCCGCGACGGGCCTCGGGGTGGCCGGGCTGCCGCCCGAAGCCCCGGTCGTGGCCGGATCCGGTCAGCCCCGGCGCAGCAGCCGTGACGCGCCGGCCGCGACCGTCGTGGCCAGTATCCAGCCGAGCAGGACGAGCACGGCCGACCCCCACTGCCAGCTGCCCTCCATCCGCCAGTAACCGTCCTGACCGAGATTGATCACCGGCACCAGCAGGTCGAGCGCGTACAGCGCCGGGTTCCACTCCGGATGCTCGTCGTGTTTGATCGCCGCCGGGACGTACCGGGAGAAGGCCAGCGCGCCCGCCGCCCACAGCACCGCCATCCACACCGCGGCCCGGCCCGGCCGGTAGCCGTACGCCACCGTCCAGTCCTGCAGGAAGCCCCAGAGCTTCGCGGCGGGCGGCAGCGTCTCGCGCCGCCGGCGCTGCTTGGCCAGCAGCACCTCGCGGGCGTCCGCGTCCTCCCCGCAGCTGCGCAGTACCGTCGCGAGGCGTTCGTACGGCTCCGGTACGTACTCCGGAGTCGCCGCCGCCACCCACTCCAGGCGCCGGGAGAGCGGGAAGTGTCCGTACGGGACGAGGTTCTCGTACACGAAACCGCCCATCGCCAGGCCGCCGGGCCCCGGCCAGCTGGTGGACACGTCGATCAGCGTGACGACCTTCGCGCCGTTCAGCACGACCCGGCCCTCCTCGGGCCGCTCCGCGTTGAACCGCAGCTCCGGCGTGACGATCCGGCGCAGCGACAGCTCCTCGTGCCGGGCCAGCACGAACCGTGCCTTGTGCAGATCGACCGCGTCGCCGAACCGCCCGTCGTCCAGGCGCACCCCGCCGCGGCACTCGAAGATCTGTGCACGCGTCCCGCGCGCCGGGGTCGGGGCCATGACGATGCCGTACGGGGGCGTGGTGCCCTGGTTCCCCGTGTCGATGCTGACCCACGCCTCGCTCATGTACAGCGTCCGCTCCACCGTCAGCTGCGGGGCGTTCAGCGCGCGCCGGCCCTCCCTGCCCCGCAGCCGGCTGCCGCGCAGACTCAGCGAACCGCCGACCTTCGCCCCGCGCAGGCTCAGCTCGCCGCGCGCCTCGATCAGCTCCGCCTGGAGGTCCTGGGCGACCGCCAGCCCGTCGGCGGCCAGGGCGCGCCCGCCCCGGTCCGGCCCGATCTCGATCTGGTTGATCAGCAGATCGGTGCCGATCTGGGCGTCGGTGAGCCGGATCCCGCGCTTGACGCGGCAGCGCGGCAGATGCAGATCGCCCTCGGTGCGCAGCCGGGCCGCCTCCAGCCGCGGCATCGCGCAGCCGACGATCCGCAACGTTGTGAAATGGCATTCGGGCAGCACCACCTCGTTCTCGAAGCGGCAGCCGGTCATCTCGACGTACGGCGCGACGCGCCCGCCCGCGAGATCGAGTGTCCCGGTGATCCGTACGCCCCGGAGCTTCAGCGCGGCGACCCGGCCGGGCCGCGGCGGCGGCCCGGACAGCAACAACCGGGCGACGACGCGCCCGTCCACACTGCGCTCCGGTCCCCAGACGCGCGGCGCGAACGGATCGTCCTGCGCAGGGTCGCGGGCGCGCAGATCGTAGGTGCTGCCGTTCCGGAAGGCCTGCCACATGCCCAGCTCGGCCGCGCTGAGACCGTCCGGAAAATCGCCGTCGTGCGGTTCGGTCACGGGGTGCCCCTTCCGCTCGGAGCTGTTCTTCCCTCTGGGTGACGACGTGAACGCTATTGGTCAGCAGTGACACCCGGGAGATGTATCAGCCAGTGATACGGGCGACCGGACGCCGCGGGCGGTCTGCGAGAATTGCGGTGTGATCTCTCGAATCGATCTGCGCGGCGAGGCCCTCCCCGAGGGTGGAGCCCTGCGCGACCTGCTGCCCCGTGCCGAGTTCGACGTGGAAGCCGCCCTGGAGACGGTGCGGCCCATCTGCGAGGACGTACGCCATCGTGGCTCGGCGGCAGTGATCGAGTGGGGAGAGAAATTCGACGGCGTACGGATCGACTCGATCCGCGTTCCGGCCGCGGCGATCGCCGCGGCGCTGGAAGGGCTCGACCCCGCCGTACGGGCCGCGCTGGAGGAGTCGATCCGCCGCGCCCGCCTCGTCCACCGCGAGCAGCGCCGCACCACGCACACCACCCAGGTCGTCCCCGGCGGCACCGTCACCGAGAAGTGGGTGCCGGTCGAGCGCGTCGGGCTGTACGTACCGGGCGGGCGCTCCGTCTACCCCTCGTCCGTCGTCATGAACGTCGTACCGGCCCAGGAGGCGGGCGTCGAGGGCATCGCCGTCGCGTCCCCGCCGCAGAAGGCCTTCGGCGGCCTGCCGCACCCCACCATCCTCGCCGCCTGCGCCCTGCTCGGCGTCGACGAGGTGTACGCGGCGGGCGGCGCCCAGGCCGTCGCGATGTTCGCGTACGGAACGGCCGAATGTCTTCCGGTGAACCTCGTCACCGGCCCCGGCAACATCTATGTCGCCGCCGCCAAGCGCCTCCTCAAGGGCCGGATCGGCATCGACGCCGAGGCGGGCCCCACCGAGATCGCGATCCTCGCCGACTCCACCGCCGACCCGGTGCACGTCGCCGCCGACCTGATCAGCCAGGCCGAGCACGACCCGATGGCCGCCGCCGTCCTCGTCACCGACTCCGAGGAACTGGCCGCCGCCACCGAGGCCGAGCTGAAGCCGCAGGTCGCCGCGACCAAGCACGTCACCGACCGGATCGAGCCCGCGCTGGCCGGCCGCCAGTCCGCGATCGTCCTGGTCAACGACCTGGAGGACGGCCTCAAGGTCGTCGACGCGTACGCCGCCGAGCACCTGGAGATCCAGACCGCCGACGCCGCCGCCGTCGCCGACCGGGTCCGCAACGCCGGAGCGATTTTCGTCGGCCCGTGGGCCCCGGTCTCGCTCGGCGACTACTGCGCCGGCTCCAACCACGTCCTGCCCACCGGCGGCTGCGCCTGCCACTCCTCGGGCCTCTCGGTGCAGTCCTTCCTGCGCGGCATCCACATCGTCGACTACACCCGCGACGCGCTCGCCGAGGTCACCCACCATGTCGTGACCCTCGCCGAGGCGGAGGACCTGCCCGCCCACGGCGCCGCGCTCAAGGCCAGGTTCGGCGGAGAGGTTCCACAGCAGTGACGCACAGCAACACCCCCCGCAAGACCACCCGCATCGACGAGCTCCCGGTCCGCGACGAGCTGCGCGGCAAGTCCCCGTACGGGGCCCCGCAGCTCGACGTACCGGTGCGGCTGAACACCAACGAGAACCCGTACCCGCTGCCCGACGCGCTCGTCGACCGGATCGCCGAGCGCGTCCGCGAGGCCGCCCGCGACCTCAACCGCTACCCCGACCGGGACGCCGTCGAACTCCGTACGGAACTGGCCCGCTACCTCAGCCGCACCGCCGGCCACGACGTCGCCCTCGCCAACGTCTGGGCCGCCAACGGCTCCAACGAGGTGCTCCAGCAGCTGCTCCAGACCTTCGGCGGCCCGGGACGTACCGCGATCGGCTTCGAGCCCTCGTACTCCATGCACGCCCTCATCGCCCGTTCCACCGGCACCGGCTGGATCTCCGGACCGCGCAACGAGGACTTCACCATCGATGTCGACGCGGCCCGGAAGGTCATCGCCGAGCACCGGCCCGACGTCGTCTTCATCACCTCGCCCAACAACCCCACCGGCACCGCCGTGGACGCCGACACCGTCCTCGCGCTGTACGAGGCGGCCCAGGCGGCCAGGCCGTCGATGGTCGTCGTCGACGAGGCGTACGGCGAGTTCAGCCACCACGCGTCGCTGCTCCCGCTGATCGAGGGCCGGCCGAACATGGTGCTCTCGCGCACCATGTCGAAGGCGTTCGGCGCCGCCGGGCTGCGCCTGGGCTACCTCGCCGCCGACCCCGCCGTCGTCGACGCGGTCCAGCTGGTGCGGCTGCCGTACCACCTGTCCTCCATCACCCAGGCCACCGCGCTCGCCGCCCTGGAGCACACCGATACGCTGCTCGGATACGTCGCCCAGCTCAAGAGCGAACGCGACCGGATCGTCACGGAGCTGCGCGCGCTCGGCTACGACGTCACCGACTCGGACGCCAACTTCGTCCAGTTCGGCCGCTTCGCCGACAGCCACACCGCCTGGCAGCGGATCCTCGACCGGGGCGTCCTGGTCCGGGACAACGGCGTACCGGGATGGCTGCGGGTCTCCGCGGGCACCCCGGCAGAGAACGATGCGTTCCTCGACGCGGTACGCACGCTTGTAAATGAGATCGCCAAGAAGGAGCACGACGCATGACTCGCGCGGCCCGCGTAGGAAGAGTCGAACGCACCACCAAGGAAACCTCGGTCCTCGTCGAGATAGACCTCGACGGCACCGGCAAGGTCGATGTGTCGACCGGGGTCGGCTTCTACGACCACATGCTCGACCAGCTCGGCCGGCACGGGCTCTTCGACCTCACGGTCAAGACCACCGGCGACCTGCACGTCGACTCGCACCACACCATCGAGGACACCGCCCTCGCGCTCGGCGCCGCGTTCAAGCAGGCACTCGGCGACAAGGTCGGCATCCACCGCTTCGGCAACTGCACCGTCCCGCTGGACGAGTCGCTGGCCCAGGTCACCGTCGACCTGTCGGGCCGCCCGTACCTGGTGCACACCGAGCCCGAGAACATGGCGCCCATGATCGGCGCGTACGACACGACGATGACCCGGCACATCCTGGAGTCCTTCGTCGCCCAGGCGCAGATCGCCCTGCACGTCCACGTGCCGTACGGGCGCAACGCCCACCACATCGTGGAGTGCCAGTTCAAGGCGCTCGCCCGTGCCCTGCGCTACGCCAGCGAGCACGACCCGCGCGCTGCCGGAATACTTCCCTCCACGAAGGGCGCGCTGTGACCGGCCTCAACACCATCCTGATCCTGGTCGGCCTGTTCCTGGCCGGCGGGGTCTACTCCTTCTCGAAGCAGCAGATGCCCAAGGGAGTCATCGTCCTGCTCGGGCTCGCTTCCGTGATGTGCCTGGTCGCAGGCGTCATGCGGATCCAGGGACTCTGGGACTGAGGTAGGACTTGTGAGCGACCAGAAGAACGACCGGATGACGAGCGGCAAGAAGAAGGTCGTCGTCTTCGACTACGGCTTCGGCAACGTCCGCTCCGCCGAGCGGGCCCTCGCCCACGTCGGCGCGGACGTCGAGATCACCCGCGACTACGAGAAGGCGATGAACGCCGACGGGCTGCTGGTGCCCGGCGTCGGCGCGTTCTCCGCCTGCATGGAGGGGCTGAAGAAGGCCCGCGGCGAATGGATCATCGGCCGCAGGCTGGCCGGCGGCCGCCCCGTCATGGGCATCTGCGTCGGTATGCAGATCCTCTTCGAGCGCGGCATCGAGCACGGCGTGGAGACGGAGGGGCTGGACGAATGGCCCGGTACCGTCGCCCCGCTGAAGGCCCCGATCGTCCCGCACATGGGCTGGAACACCGTGCGGTCCCCCGAGGACTCCCAGCTCTTCGCAGGTCTCGACCCCGAGGCCCGGTTCTACTTCGTGCACTCCTACGCCGTGCACGACTGGAGCCTGGAGGTCACCAACGCCAAGATCCGCGCGCCCCGGGTCACCTGGGCCACCCACGGCGAGCCGTTCGTCGCGGCCGTGGAGAACGGCGCCCTGTGGGCCACCCAGTTCCACCCCGAGAAGTCCGGCGATGCCGGCGCCCAGCTGCTGACCAACTGGATCGAGACGCTGTAATGCCGAAGCTTGAACTCCTCCCCGCCGTCGACGTCCGCGACGGCCAGGCCGTTCGCCTCGTCCACGGCGAGTCCGGCTCCGAGACCTCCTACGGCGACCCGCTGCAGGCCGCTCTCGCCTGGCAGCAGGCAGGCGCCGAATGGCTGCATCTCGTCGACCTGGACGCCGCGTTCGGCACCGGTGACAACCGGGCGCAGATCGCCGAGGTCGCCCGCTCCATGGACATCAAGGTCGAGCTCTCCGGCGGCATCCGCGACGACGCCTCGCTGGCCGCCGCCCTCGCCACCGGCTGCACCCGGGTCAACCTCGGCACCGCCGCCCTGGAGACCCCTCAGTGGGTCGCCAAGATCATCGCCGAGCACGGTGACAAGATCGCCGTCGGCCTCGACGTCCGCGGCACGACGCTGCGCGGCCGCGGCTGGACCCGCGACGGCGGCGACCTCTACGAGACGCTCGCCCGCCTCGACTCCGAGGGCTGCGCCCGTTACGTCGTCACCGACATCGCCAAGGACGGCACGCTCCAGGGCCCCAACCTGGAGCTCCTGAAGAACGTCTGCGCCGCCACCGACAAGCCCGTCGTCGCCTCGGGCGGCGTCTCCTCGCTGGACGACCTGCGGGCCATCGCCTCGCTCGTCCCGGAGGGCGTCGAGGGCGCGATCGTCGGCAAGGCGCTGTACGCGAAGGCGTTCACCCTCGAAGAAGCGCTGCAGGTGGTCTCCGGATGAGCGACTCCGTCAACCGCATCTCCTCCGGCGCCCCCTGGGAGGACAAGTTCGGCTACTCCCGCGCGGTCGAGCTGCCGAACGGCCTCGTCCTGGTCGCCGGCTGCACGTCGGTGGAGAACGGGCAGATCTCCGCGGGCGGCCCCTACGAGCAGACCGTCACCTCCTTCAAGGTCGCCTTCGACGCGCTGAAGCAGCTCGGTCTGGGCCGCGAGGACGTCGTCCGCACCCGGATGTACGTCACGCACGCCCGGGACGTGGACGAGGTCGGCCGCGCCCACAAGGAGCTCTTCGACGATGTCCGCCCCGCGGCGTCGATGATCATCGTGTCCGGTTTCGTGGACCCGAGCCTGGTCGTCGAGGTCGAGGTCGAGGCCTACCGGGCAGGTGTGCGATGACTCTCGCGGTACGCGTCATCCCGTGCCTGGACGTCGACAAGGGCCGGGTCGTCAAGGGCGTCAACTTCCAGAACCTGCGCGATGCGGGCGACCCCGTCGAGATGGCGAAGCTGTACGACGCCGAGGGCGCCGACGAGCTGACCTTCCTGGACATCACCGCGTCCAGCGGCGACCGGGAGACCACCTACGACGTGGTGCGCCGCACCGCCGAGCAGGTCTTCATCCCGCTCACCGTCGGCGGTGGCGTACGCACCGCCGACGACGTCGACAAGCTGCTGCGGGCCGGCGCGGACAAGGTCGGCGTCAACACCGCGGCCATCGCCCGCCCCGACCTCATCCGGGAGATCGCCGAGCGCTTCGGCCGCCAGGTCCTGGTGCTCTCCGTGGACGCCCGGCGCACCCCCGCGGGCACCTTCGAGGTCACCACGCACGGCGGCCGCAAGGGCACCGGCATCGACGCCGTCGAGTGGGCGCACCGGGCCGCCGAGCTGGGCGCGGGCGAGATCCTGCTCAACTCCATGGACGCCGACGGCACCAAGGACGGCTACGACACCGAGATGATCGCGGCGGTACGGCAGCACGTGACCGTCCCCGTCATCGCCTCCGGCGGCGCGGGCCGGCTCGCGGACTTCGCGCCGGCCATCGCGGCGGGGGCCGACGCGGTGCTCGCCGCGTCCGTCTTCCACTTCGGCGATCTGCGGATCTCCGAGGTCAAGGGCGCTCTCAGGGAGGCCGGACACCCGGTCCGCTGACCGCGGCACTCATCGATCGCCGGACGGAGCCGTTTTTCGGCCCCGTCCGGCGATCGCCGTTCCGGGGCCCGCTCCTTTCCGACCGCGGCGACAACGCCATCCGGAACTCCGCAACTTTTATTGCGCAAGAAAGATTGCGCAACTTTCCTTTTCTATCTACGGTGAAGGGCATGGCAAGCAATGAATCGCGCCGGATCTCGGATCTGGAGACCCTGAAGGCGTTCGGGCACCCCCTGCGGATGAAGCTCTACCGGGCCCTCTACATCTCCCGTAAGGCCACCGCCTCCCAGCTCGCCGAGCAGGTCGACGAGGCGGTCTCGCTGGTCAGCTACCACCTGCGCAAACTCGCCGACCACGGTCTGATCGAAGAGGCCGAGCAGCAGGGCGCGGACGGGCGGGAGCGCTGGTGGCAGCCCGCCTCGAAGAGGCTGAACCTGCACAACGAGGACTTCAACGACGCGCCCGAGAAGGTCGCGACGCATGCCGCTGTCGGCCGGCTCGTGTTCGACCAGCACGTCGAGCTGTACCGCCGCTACATCGACTCGGCCCAGAGCTGGCCACTGAAGTGGCGCAGCGCCGCCTCCGGCTCCGAGTACCTGGCCCGGCTCACCGCCGAGGAGCTCACCGCGCTCAGCCGTGAGATGCACGAGCTGATCGACCGGTACGAGGAGCGGGGCCGCGCCCGCGATGAGGCAGGAGACACGGAAGACCGCGAGAACGTCGCCCTGCACCTGTACGCATTCCCGTTCCGCAGCTGAGCCGACGCCCCGAGAGGACCCCCCTCATGACCGTCACCGCCACGGCCACGAAATCTCCCGAACGACCCGCACACCGCGACGGCAACGTGCTGCGCTGGCTCGGTGCCTACGCCGCGTCGATGATCGGCGACAGCGTCTACTACATGGCGCTCGCCTGGGCCGCCGCCCGCACCGGCAACGCCTCCCAGACCGGACTCGTCCTCGCCGTCGGCTCCATACCCCGGGCCGTGCTGTTACTCGGTGGGGGAGTGCTCGCCGACCGGCTCGGCCCGCGCCGCGTCGTCATCGGCAGCGACGCCGCCCGTTGCCTGGTCGTCCTGGGCCTGGCGGGCGCGCTGCTGTTCACCTCGCCCGCTCTGTGGATGCTGATCGCCGTCGGTCTGGTCTTCGGTGTGGTCGACGCACTGTTCCTGCCCGCCGTCGGTGCACTGCCGCCCCGGATCACCGCCGCCGGACAGCTGGCCCGCGTCCAGGGACTGCGCGGACTCGCCTCCCGTGCCGCCAACGTCGTCGGGGCCCCGCTCGGCGGTGTCGCGGTGGCCGTCGGCGGCCCGAGGCTCGCGTTCGCCGCGGCCGGGCTGCTCTTCGCCGTATCACTGCCGCTGCTGCTGTCCCTGCGGATCAGCCCACTGCCCGCCCAGCAGGAGAGCACCGAACCGTCCGGCAACGCCTGGCACGAACTGGCCGACGGGTTGCGGCACATCCGCCGCCACCCGGTGCTCGGACCGCTGATGCTCGCCGTCGCCCTCAGCGAACTGGGCTTCACCGGACCGCTCAACCTCGGACTGATCCTGCTCGCCCGCGAGCGCGACTGGGGCGCCTCCGGGATGGGCTGGATCGTCGCCGCGTTCGGGATCGGCGCCGGTGCGTCGGCCCTGGTGCTTGCCGTGCGGGGCCGGGTGCCGCGAGCCGGGCTCGTGATGTGCCTGACGGTGCTGATCGGCGCTGTCGCCATAGGAGCCCTGGCGTACGTCCCCTCGGTGGGCCTCGCCGCCTTCGTCGCCGTCTGCATCGGTCTCTTCGCCGGCCTCGGCGGCTCCTTGTGCGGCGCCCTGATGCAGACCGTCACCGACCCCGCCTACCTGGGGCGGGTCACCTCGGTCTCGACGCTCTTCACCCACGCGATCGCCCCGCTCAGCTTCCCGGTCACGGGAGTGGCCGTCGCGGCCTGGGGGACGGGCCCGGTCTTCGTCGCCAGTGCCGCGGTGGCCGCGACGGGGGCGGTGGCCGCGCTGGCCTTCACCCGGCTGCGCCGCGCGGAACTCCCCCGCTGACCCGGACCCGTACGCCTCGGGGCCCGTCCGACCCCGATCCGCCGGACAGGCCCTACATCCCCAGCTCCGCCGTGTGCAGCCGGGCCACCGCCTCCTGGTCGCCCGCCAGCTCCACCGTCGCCGCGTCCTGCCGGCCGAACGCGAAGAGCAGCAGCTCGCCCGGCTCGCCGGTGACCGTCACCACCGGGGTGCCCTTGTGCGCCACCGCCGTCTGGCCGTCGGGGCGGCGCAGCACCAGCCCCACCGGGGACTTGCGGCCCAGCAGCCGGGCCGTCCTCTCGGCGCGCGACCAGAGCACGTCGGCGAAGACCGGGTCCAGCTCCCGCCGCGACCAGTCCGGCTGGGCCCGGCGGACATCCTCCGTGTGGATGTAGAACTCGACGGTGTTGGCGGCCTCGTCGATCTGCTTCAGACCGAACGGAGACATCCGTGGCGGCCCGGTGCGGATCAGCTGGATCAGTTCCTCGTACGGTTTCGCCGTGTACTCCTCCTGCACCCGTTCGAGTCGGTTTCTCAGCAGTCCCAGCACCAACCCGCCCGCCGCGTCCGGCCGACGCTCCCGGACCACCACATGGGCGGCCAGGTCCCGGGTCGTCCAGCCGTGGCACAGGGTCGGGGCTTCCGGTCCCGCCGCCTCCAAAAGGTCGGCGAGCAGAAGTCGTTCACGCTTCGCATGGGTCGACATGGTCGCCAGCGTACGACCGTCGCACGCGGTCCGCCCAGTGGACGCAACCCCGAACCGCTCCCGCGCCCACGGCACAATGGGCGCATGACCAGCGCGCCCACGCCCAGCTCCCCGCCGCCGTCCGGCAACCTCGACCCGGCCATCGCCGCCCGCCTCAAGCGCGGCGCCGACGGCCTCGTCCCGGCCATCGCCCAGCAGTACGACACCGGCGAAGTGCTGATGCTCGGCTGGATGGACGACGAGGCACTGCACCGCACCCTCACCACCGGCCGCTGCACCTACTGGTCCCGCAGCCGTCAGGAGTACTGGGTCAAGGGCGACACATCGGGCCACATCCAGCAGGTCAAGTCCGTCGCCCTCGACTGCGACGCCGACACCGTCCTCGTCAAGGTCGACCAGACGGGTGCCGCCTGCCACACCGGCGACCGCACCTGCTTCGACGCCGACGTCCTCCCGCTCGCGCAGTAGGGTCAGCCGCCATGGATCTCGATACCTTCCGCAAACTGGCCGTCGACCGGCGCGTCATCCCCGTCAGCCGCCGCCTCCTCGCGGACGGCGACACCCCGGTCGGGCTCTACCGCAAACTCGCGGGCGAGCGCACCGGCACCTTCCTCCTCGAATCCGCCGAGAACGGCCGCACCTGGTCGCGCTACTCCTTCATCGGGGTACGCAGCGCCGCCACCCTCACCGCACGCGACGGGCAGGCCCACTGGCTGGGCACCCCGCCCGTCGGCGTCCCCGTCGACGGCGACCCGCTGCGGGTCCTGCGCGCCACCATCGAGACCCTGCACACCCCGCACGACCTGGTCGTCGACGACGGACTGCCCCCGTTCACGGGCGGCATGGTCGGCTACCTGGGCTACGACATCGTGCGCCGCCTGGAGAAGATCGGCGACAGCGTCGAGGACGACCTCCACGTTCCCGAGCTGACGATGCTGCTCACCTCGGACCTGGCCGTGCTCGACCACTGGGACGGCAGCGTCCTGTTGATCGCCAACGCGATCAACCACAACGACCTCGCGACCGGCGTCGACGAGGCGTACGCGGACGCCGTCGCCCGTCTCGACGCCATGGAGCAGGACCTCTCCCGCCCGGTCGAGAACGCCCCCGCCACCCTCCCGCCGTCCGAGCTCCCCCCGTACACCGCACTGTGGGGCGGCGAGGCGTACCAGGACGCCGTCGAGGACGTGAAGGAACGCATCAGGGCCGGCGAGGCCTTCCAGGTCGTCCCCTCCCAGCGCTTCGAAACCCCGTGCACGGCAAGCGCGTTGGACGTCTACCGGGTGCTGCGCGCCACCAACCCGTCGCCGTACATGTACCTCTTCCGCTTCGACGGCTTCGACGTCGCCGGCTCCAGCCCGGAAGCCCTCGTCAAGGTCGAGGACGGCCGCGCCATGGTCCACCCGATCGCCGGTACCAGGCACCGTGGTGCCACCCCGCAGGAGGACCAGGCCCTCGCCGAGGAACTCCTCGCCGACCCCAAGGAACGCGCCGAGCACCTGATGCTCGTCGACCTCGGCCGCAACGACCTGGGGCGGGTCTGCGAACCCGGCACCGTCGAGGTCGTCGACTTCATGTCGATCGAGCGGTACTCGCACGTCATGCACATCGTCTCCACCGTCACCGGCCGCGTCGCCGAGGGCCGCACCGCCTTCGACGTCCTCACCGCGTGCTTCCCCGCGGGCACCCTCTCCGGCGCCCCCAAGCCCCGCGCGATGCAGATCATCGAGGAGCTCGAACCGACCCGCCGCGGACTGTACGGGGGCTGCGTCGGCTACCTCGACTTCGCCGGGGACTCCGACACCGCCATCGCCATCCGTACCGCCCTGCTCCGCGACGGCACGGCGTACGTCCAGGCCGGAGCGGGTGTCGTCGCCGACTCCGACCCGGTGGCCGAGGACACCGAGTGCCGCAACAAGGCCGCGGCCGTGCTCCGGGCGGTGCATACGGCCAACCGGCTCCACGGCGCCTGAGGCGGTAAGGGATAGTGGAGTACGTGAGTGCTGTCCCCGTACCCCAGCCCCGTGCCCGAGCGGCCACCGCGCCCGACGCGACGGGAAGCCGCCGCAGCCTGGCCGCCGGCCTGCTCCTCGGGGCGGCCGGCGCCACCGTCGTCCTCCTCGCCTCCGGCCAGACGTGGGCCGAGGGCCGGGCGGCCGTCGGCGGCGGCTCCCTGCCGCTGACCGCCGACGGCCAGGACGTCACCGGCCTCCCGGCGGCCCTCGCCATAGTCGGCCTGGCCGCCCTCGTCGCCGTCTTCGCCGTCCGCAGCGGCGGGCGGCTGATCGTCGCCGGACTCCTCGCCCTCAGCGGCCTCGGTGCCGGACTGAGCGCCTACCTCGGCGCCTCCGACAGCGCCGCACTCGACGAGAAGGCCGCCCAGACCACCGGTGACGCCTCGGCGACCATCGAGGCCCTCAGCCACACCGCGTGGCCCTACGTCACCGCGGCCGGCGGCCTGCTGATCCTCCTCGCCGGACTGCTCGCCCTGCGGTACGGGAAGCTCTGGCCCACCATGTCGGGACGGTACGAACGGGACGGCACTCCCCGTCCCCGCAAGACCGCCCGCACCGCCCCGGACCCCGACCGGCCGGAGGACCTGTGGAAGGCCCTGGACCGCGGCGAGGACCCGACGCGCGAGGCATGACCCCCCAGCTCACGTCCTATCCGCACGTACGGGACAATGACGTCGAGCTTTCTACACAGCGGCACCAACAGCGGCACCAGCTTTGCGTACAGCGATACCAACAGCGCATCACCAACAAGGAGCAACTCATGGCGGGCAGCAACCACGGACACACCCCGGCCGCCTGGACCGGTGTCATCATCTCCTTCATCGGCTTCTGCGCCGCAGGCGTCTTCATGGTCGCGGCGAACCTGGTCGGCTTCTGGGCCAGTATCGCCGTCATCCTCCTCGGCGGGGTCGTCGGCCTCGCGATGAAGGTCGCGGGCCTCGGCATGCCGAAGGAGTCGGCGGAGATGGCCGAGGCCAGGGCGCGGGCCGGACAGGCCCAGATCTCCTGACCCACGCAGCACGCGTACGAATCGCGAGGCGCAGCCCGGCCCGGCTGCGCCTTTCCGCATCAGCGGGGACAATCACCGAGTGGACGCAACGCCTACTCCAGCCGCCGCATCCCGGGCGCCGGGCTCCCTGCCCGCCCCGGGCCACCCGCCGACGCCACCGACGTCCGGACAGCCACCGACGCCCGGACAGCAGCTACCGCGCTCCGGACAGCCGCCGACGCCCGGACAGCAGCCGCCACCGACGTCCGGTCACCCGTACCCGCCGGTCTTCCCGCCGGCCCCCGTCCCCGCCTCGCGCGTCCGGCGGCTCGCCACCCCGGTGGGAGTGATGGCCGTCGTCATCGGCGCCTTCGGCTACGTCGGTGCCGTCGACCCCAATGAGCCGGGCCACTACCCGGTCTGCCCGCTGCTCCGGTTCACCGGCCTGTACTGCCCGGGCTGCGGCGGGCTGCGCAGCGCGCACGCCGTCGCGCACGGCGACATCGCCGCCGCCCTCGGCTCCAACGCGCTCGCCGTCGTCGGCTACGGGATCTTCGCCGTCCTCTGGGTGGTCTGGATGTCCCGCACCGCCCGGGGACGGCCCATGAGCATCGCCGCGAAGCCCGTCGTCTGGTGGGGGATCGGGGCGGTGCTGCTGACTTTCTCGGTCGTCCGAAACCTGCCGTTCGGCTCGGCGCTGGCGCCTTGAATGCCCAGGTACTGGGACATTCGCCCACTGGATTCGAGCCCTCCGGCCTCCTGCGGATAGCATTGACATGGCTGATCCTGTTCCCTCATCACCGTCCCGGAAGGGGGCCGCTCGCGTGAGTGTGCTCGACGAGATCATCGACGGCGTACGCGCCGACCTCGCAGAGCGGCAGGCGCGTGTAAGCCTCGACGAGCTGAAGGAACGCGCGGCGCGCGCTCCGGCGGCGAAGGACGGAGTCGCCGCCCTGCGCGGCGAGGGCGTGACCGTCATCTGCGAGGTCAAGCGCTCAAGTCCCTCCAAGGGGGCCCTTGCCGCGATCGCCGACCCGGCCGCGCTCGCCGCGGACTACGAGGCGGGCGGCGCGTCCGTCATCTCGGTCCTCACCGAGGAGCGCCGCTTCGG
This sequence comes from Streptomyces sp. NPDC058092, assembly GCF_042884935.1. NCBI lineage: Bacteria > Bacillati > Actinomycetota > Actinomycetes > Kitasatosporales > Streptomycetaceae > Streptomyces > Streptomyces sp. NPDC058092. The sequence goes on along the minus strand of NZ_JBHVSY010000009.1, from coordinate 273,737 downwards.
CGGTTCGCTCGCCGACCTGGAGGCCGTCCGCGCCAAGGTCGACATCCCGGTCCTGCGCAAGGACTTCATCGTCACCTCGTACCAGCTCTGGGAGGCCCGCGCCTACGGCGCCGACCTCGCCCTGCTGATCGTCGCCGCCCTCGACCAGGAGGCCCTGGTCTCCCTGATCGAGCGCGCCGAGTCCATCGGCCTGACGCCGCTGGTCGAGGCGCACGACGAGGAGGAGGCGGAGCGCGCCGTGGACGCCGGGGCGAAAATCATCGGCGTCAACGCGCGCAACCTGAAGGACCTCAAGGTCGACCGCTCCACCTTCGAGCGCGTCGCCCCCGAGATCCCGGACCACATCGTCAAGGTCGCCGAGTCCGGCGTCCGCGGTCCGCACGACCTGATCGCGTACGCCAACGCGGGTGCCGACGCGGTGCTCGTGGGCGAATCCCTGGTCACCGGCCGCGACCCGCGGGCCGCCGTCGCCGACCTGGTCGCCGCGGGCGCCCACCCGGCACTCCGGCACGGACGGAGCTGACCGCAACCGTGTCCGCCCACCGTCCCGCGCCCCGTGTCCGGCCGGGCCTGCGCCCCGCCGGTACGACGGCCGCCCGGGATCCGCACGCGCCGCTGGCGCGCGGCTGCCGCCCCCGCGGCTGCCGCGCCCCGGCCCGACGTGTGCACGGCAGGCGCGTGCGTTACGTGATCGGCGACGAGCCCGGCCAGGTCAACGGCATGCGATGGCGCACAGGGTCCGCGCTGTAGCGAGCCCCGGCCGACGTACCCGCACCACTCCTGCCGTACGTACGACCGCACCGCCCGACCGCCCCGGTCGCGGCGGCGCTCCGCTCACGGCGCATACGGTGAACCCACCCATTGCAATGTCGAGGAGCACGTCGGATGTCATCTGACTTCTTCATCCCGGACCCGGAGGGTCTGATCCCCAGCGCCGAGGGGTACTTCGGTGCGTTCGGCGGCAAGTTCATCCCGGAGGCGCTCGTCGCCGCCGTGGACGAGGTCGCCGTCGAGTACGACAAGGCCAAGGCCGACCCCGGTTTCGCCGCCGAGCTCAACGAGCTCATGGTCAACTACACCGGCCGCCCCAGCGCGCTGACCGAGGTCCCGCGCTTCGCCGAGCACGCGGGCGGCGCCCGGATCTTCCTCAAGCGCGAGGACCTGAACCACACCGGCTCACACAAGATCAACAACGTGCTGGGCCAGGCGCTGCTCACCCGGCGCATGGGCAAGACCCGGGTCATCGCCGAGACCGGCGCCGGCCAGCACGGCGTCGCCACCGCCACCGCCTGCGCGCTCTTCGGCCTCGAATGCACCATCTACATGGGTGAGATCGACACCGAGCGCCAGGCGCTGAACGTGGCGCGGATGCGGATGCTCGGTGCCGAGGTCATCGCCGTGAAGTCCGGCTCCAGGACCCTGAAGGACGCCATCAACGAGGCGTTCCGCGACTGGGTCGCCAATGTGGACCACACGCACTACCTCTTCGGCACCGTCGCGGGACCGCACCCCTTCCCCGTCATGGTCCGCGACTTCCACCGCGTCATCGGCGTCGAGGCCCGCCGCCAGATCCTGGAGCGGACCGGCCGGCTGCCGGACGCCGCGATCGCCTGTGTCGGCGGCGGCTCCAACGCCATCGGGCTCTTCCACGCCTTCATCCCGGACGCCCGCGTCCGGCTGATCGGCTGCGAGCCCGCCGGACACGGAGTGGAGACCGGCGAGCACGCGGCGACCCTGACCGCGGGCGAGCCCGGCATCCTGCACGGCTCGCGCAGCTACGTCCTCCAGGACGACGAGGGCCAGATCACCGAGCCGTACTCCATCTCGGCCGGTCTCGACTACCCGGGCATCGGCCCGGAGCACGCGTACCTCAAGGACATCGGCCGCGGCGAGTACCGCGCGGTCACCGACGACGCCGCCATGCAGTCGCTGCGCCTCCTCTCCCGCACCGAAGGGATCATTCCGGCCATCGAGAGCGCCCACGCGCTGGCCGGAGCCCTGGAAGTCGGCAAGGAGCTCGGCAAGGACGGACTGCTCGTGGTCAATCTGTCCGGCCGCGGCGACAAGGACATGGACACGGCGGCCCGCTACTTCGGGCTGTACGGCGAGACCGACGGAACCGTCGAGGCCGATGTGGCCGACGGGGAAGAGGAGATCACCAAGTGAGCGGCAACGTGGAGTTGTTGAGCTCCTCCCTCGCGACGGCGAAGGCGGAGAACAGGGCCGCGCTCATCGCGTACCTCCCGGCCGGCTTCCCGACCGTCGACGGCGCGATCGCCGCCGTGAAGGCGGTCGTGGCGGGCGGTGCGGACATCGTCGAGGTGGGGCTGCCGCACAGCGACCCGGTGCTCGACGGTCCGGTCATCCAGACCGCCGACGACATCGCCCTGCGCGGCGGCGTGAAGATCGCCGACGTGATGCGTACGGTCCGCGAGGCGTACGAGGCGACCGGGGTCCCGATCCTCGTCATGACGTACTGGAACCCGATCGACCGGTACGGCGTCGAGCGCTTCACGGCCGAGCTCGCCGAGGCGGGCGGCGCCGGGTGCATCCTGCCCGACCTGCCGGTCCAGGAGTCCGAGCTGTGGCGCGAGCACGCCGACAAGCACGGTCTCGCGACCGTCTTCGTCGTCGCGCCGAGCAGCAAGGACGAGCGCCTCGCCACCATCACCGCGGCCGGCTCCGGCTTCGTCTACGCGGCTTCGCTGATGGGCGTCACCGGCACCCGTGAGTCCGTCGGCGAGCAGGCCCAGGACCTGGTGGCGCGCACCCGCGCCACCACGTCCCTCCCGGTCTGCGTCGGCCTCGGCGTCTCCAACGCCCGACAGGCCGCCGAGGTCGCGGGCTTCGCCGACGGGGTGATCGTCGGATCCGCCTTCGTCAAGGGCATGCTCGACGCCGCTGACGAGGAGGCGGGCCTGGCCGCGGTCCGCTCCTTGGCGGGCGAACTCGCCGAAGGCGTTCGAAAGCGCTGAATCGGGTGTAACCCAAACGGGTGGACCTGGACCGGGGAGGCACGCACGTGCCTCCCCGGTTCGTTGCTGCGGGTGTGAGTGAGAAGAACGAACAGGGAAAAAGGGCCGCGCGAGACCGGCTCGTCCAGCAGCGAGAGCGCGAGAAGGCGCGTGAGCGCCGCAGGCGCACGCTGATCGTCAGCAGCGCCGTGGTGGGTGTGCTGGGCCTGGCCACGGTCGTCGGCGTGATCGCCGCGAACACGAACGGCAAGGGCGGCAAGGGCAAGACGGCGGGCCCCGTCGTCGCCCCGTCCGGCGCGACCGGCAAGGACAGCCTCGCCATCCGGGTCGGCGCGGACAATGCCCCGTCCACGCTCACCATCTGGGAGGACTTCCGCTGTCCGGTCTGCGCCCAGTTCGAGAACGCGTTCCGGGACACCGCCCACCAGCTGGAGACCAGTGGACAGGTCAAGATCGAGTACCACCTCGCCACGCTCATCGACGGCAATCTCGGCGGCAGCGGCTCGCTGCGGGCGGCCAACGCGGCGGCCTGCGCACAGAACGTCGGCAAGTTTTCCGCGTATCACGACGTCCTGTACCGCAACCAGCCGCCGGAGACCGACGACGCCTTCGGTGACAACGCCAAGCTGATCGAGCTCTCCAAGAAGGTCCCGGGGCTCGACACCTCCGCCTTCCGTAGCTGTGTGGAGGACGGCAAGCACGACAGCTGGGTCCAGAAGTCCAACACGGCGTTCCGGAACGGCGGATTCCAGGGCACGCCGGCCGCGCTGCTCAACGGAGAGCCGATCTTCCCGAAGAAGGGGAACGAACCGATCACCTCGGCGAACCTGAAGAAGTGGGTCGCCGAGGCCAACAAGGGCAAGAAGCCGGGCACGGTCACCCCGGCTCCGTCGGGCTCCTGACCGGTGTCCGGCAGGGGGAAACGCAGGGGGACGGATGACCTGCCCGTTACCCAGACGTTGCCGGGTGGGTTGCCGTACGCCCCACCCGGCAGGGTAGCGTCGACCCTGCCATGGACCTTGCCTACATTCCCAGTCCGTCGACCGGCGTGATCGATCTCGGCCCGATCCCGCTCCGCGGCTACGCGTTCTGCATCATCATCGGTGTCTTCGTCGCCGTCTGGTTCGGCAACAAGCGCTGGATCGCCAGAGGCGGCAGAGCCGGCACTGTCGCCGACATCGCCGTCTGGGCCGTGCCCTTCGGTCTTGTCGGTGGTCGGCTCTACCACGTCATCACCGACTACCAGCTGTACTTCAGCGAGGGTGAGGACTGGGTCGACGCCTTCAAGATCTGGCAGGGCGGCCTCGGCATCTGGGGTGCGATCGCCCTCGGCGCCGTCGGTGCCTGGATCGGCTGCCGTCGGCGCGGGATCCCGCTGCCGGCCTGGGCCGACGCGCTCGCCCCGGGGATCGCCCTGGCCCAGGCCTGCGGCCGCTGGGGCAACTGGTTCAACCAGGAGCTGTACGGCAAGCCGACCGATGTGCCGTGGGCGCTGAAGATCAGCGAGGGCCCCAACCGGGTCGCCGGCACGTACCACCCGACGTTCCTGTACGAGTCGCTGTGGTGCATCGGTGTCGCCCTGCTGGTGATCTGGGCGGACCGCCGCTTCAGGCTCGGACACGGCCGGGCGTTCGCGCTGTACGTCGCCGCGTACTGCGCGGGACGGGGCTGGATCGAGTACATGCGGGTCGACGAGGCCCACCACATCCTGGGCGTACGCCTCAATGTGTGGACCGCGGGGATCGTGTTCGTGCTGGCGGTGCTGTACATGGTGATCTCGGCGAAGGTACGGCCGGGACGCGAGGAGATCGTGGAGCCGGACGCGGTGGACGCCGGAGGCGTCGAGGACGCGGGTGACGCCGAGGACGCGAGTGACGCCGAAGGCGTCGATGCCGCGAAGGACGGCGTCGCGAAGGACGGCGACGCCAGCGACGCGGACGGTACCGCGAAGGCGACGGAGAAGAACGGCGCTCCGGCCGCGGAGGCGGCGAAGAACGGCTGAGCCGTTGTGCTGTACGTGGTGGGGCCCGAACCATCTGGTTCGGGCCCCACACGTGTACTCGATCGCCGGGCGGGCTTGATTTTGCGACCGACGGTGCGAGGCCACGATCAAGCCCGTCCGGCGATTCGATAGAGGTCAAGACGGCCGGCCGGACCGCCCGCACAGGCCCCCGTCACCCCGCCCGAGCGGCCAGCGCGAGCGTGCGACGGGCCGAGGCCACTACCGCCGCGTCGACGAACCGGCCGTCCGGGAGGGCAAGCGCGCCCTCGTCCGTCGCGGCCGCCTCCACGATCTCCGTCGCCGCCTCGACCTCCTGAGCCGTGGGGCGGAACGCCCGTTCGATGACCGGGAGCTGGCGGGGATGGATCGCCGCCCGCCCCAGGAAACCCAGCGCCCGGCCCCGCGCGCAGGACGCCGCCAGGCCGTCCAGGTCCCGTACGTCAGGGAACACCGACTGGGTGGGCGGCGCCAGTCCGGCCGCGCGGGCTGCGACCACGACCCGGCTGCGCGACCAGTCGAGCCCGGCATCGTCCCGTACCCCCAGATCGGCCCGGAGGTCCGCCTCGCCCAGGGCGATGGAGCGCACCTGGGGATGGGCGGCGGCGACCGTGTACGCGTGCTCGATGCCGAGCGCCGATTCCAGCAGCGGACAGAGCGCGACCCCCGGTGCCACGGCCGCGATGTGATGGACGGACGCCGCGTGTGTGATCTTGGGCAGCCGGAGTTCGGCGAGGCCCGGCAGTCCGGCCAGGGCGAGGATGTCCGCCTCGGTGTGGACCCGGACGTGGACCGGCACGGCCGTGTCCTCGGCAGGCTCGGACAGGAGCTCGGCGGTGGCCGATCGCGCGTACTCCTTGCGGTCCGGCGCGACCGCGTCCTCCAGATCGACGATCACCACGTCCGCGCCCGCGTCGCGCGCCTTGCGCACCACCTCCGGCCGGTCGCCGGGGACGTACAGCAAGGTGAGGGGGACCGCCGCCGTCACAGCACATGCTCCGCCCGCAGCGCGGCGATCTCCGGAGCCGACAGGCCCAGACCGGTGAGGATCTCGTCGGTGTCCGCGCCGTGCGGCCGGCCCGCCCAGCGGATCGCACCCGGCGTCCCGGAGAGACGGAACAGGACGTTCTGCATCCTCAGCGGTCCCAGCTCCGGGTCGTCGACCTCGGTGATGGAGCCGAGGGCCCGGTACTGCGGGTCCGCCATCACGTCCTGGATGTCGTGGATCGGCGCGATCGCCGCCTCCGCCTTCTCGAACGCGGACACCGCCTCCTCACGGGTGTGCCGGGCGATCCAGTTGCCGACCGCCTCGTCGAGCTCGTCGGCGTGCTCCGCGCGGGTGGTGCCGGAGCCGAACCAGGGTTCGTCGATCAGTCCGGGCCGGCCGACCAGACGCATCACCCGCTCGGCGATCGACTGCGCGGAGGTGGAGACCGCGACCCAGTGCCCGTCCGAGGTGCGGTACGTGTTGCGCGGCGCGTTGTTGCGGGAGCGGTTGCCGGTGCGCGGCTGTACGTAGCCGAGCTGGTCGTACCAGACGGGCTGCGGCCCCAGCACGGTCAGGATCGGCTCGATGATCGCCATGTCGACGATCTGCCCCTCCCCGGTCCGGTCGCGTCCGGCGAGCGCGGCCATCACGGCGTACGCGGTGGCCAGCGCCGCGATCGAGTCGGCGAGCCCGAACGGCGGGAGCGTGGGCGGCCCGTCCGGCTCCCCGGTGATCGCGGCGAACCCGCTCATCGCCTCGGCCAGGGTGCCGAAGCCGGGACGGTGCGCGTACGGGCCGAACTGGCCGAAGCCGGTGACCCTGGCCAGCACCAGCCGCGGGTTGACGGCGTGCAGCTCCTGCCAGCCGAGGCCCCAGCGCTCCAGCGTTCCGGGCCGGAAGTTCTCGATGATCACATCGGTTCCGGCGGCCAGCCGGAGCAGGATGTCGCGTCCGCCGGGGCTGGACAGGTCGAGGGTCAGATTGCGCTTGTTGCGGCCGAGCAGCTTCCACCACAGGCCGATGCCGTCCTTCGTCGGGCCGTGCCCGCGCGACGGATCGGGCCTGTGTGGATGCTCGACCTTGATCACCTCGGCGCCGAAGTCGCCGAGCATGGTGGCGGAGAGCGGGCCGGCGAAGAGCGTCGCGAGGTCGATGACCCGCAGTCCGGTCAGAGGTGCCTGCGCGGGCGCGTTCATGCGGCGTCGATCTCGCTGCGGTACGGCATGGAGGTCGAGGCGCCCGGCCGCTGCACGCAGAGCGCGGCGGCGGACGACGCCCAGGCCAGTGACTCGGGTACGGGCCGTCGCTCGCCGAGCGCCACGGCGAGTGTGCCGACGAAGGTGTCCCCGGCCCCGGTGGTGTCGACGGCGGTGACCTCGGGTGCGGGGAAGAGAACGGGTTCGCCGCCCCGGGCCGCGTACAGGCAGCCCTTCGAGCCGAGCGTGATGACGACCGCCGGGACCTGGCCGAGCAGGATCTGCGCTGCCGCGCCGGGGTCCGCGGAGCCGGAGAGCGCGGCTGCCTCGTGCTCGTTGGGGATCAGCACATCGACGCAGTCGAGGAGTTCGGACGGCAGGGGCTGTACGGGGGACGGGGTGAGGATGGTCCGTACGCCCTGGGCGTGGGCGACTCGCGCGCCCTCCAGTACGGCGGACAGCGGCAGCTCCAGCTGGAGGAGCAGCAGATCGGCTCCGGCGATGGCGGCCATTTCGCCGGGGCCGAGTCCGGTGACGGTGCCGTTGGCGCCGGGGACCACCACGATGGAGTTGGAGCCCGTGTCGTCGACGACGATGTGCGCGGTGCCGCTGGGGCCCTCGGCGGTGTGCAGCAGATCGGTGTCGACGCCCGCGTGCTCCAGGCTGGACCGCAGCAGGGTGCCGTACGCGTCGTCGCCGACCGCGCCGATCATCGTCACATCGGCGCCCGCGCGTGCGGCGGCGACGGCCTGGTTGGCGCCCTTGCCGCCGGGGATGGTGCGCAGCTCCCGTCCGGTGACGGTCTCGCCGCGCTCCGGGGCCCGTGCGACGTATGCGACGAGGTCCAGATTGGTGCTGCCGAGCACCGCGATGGCGGTCATGGGCGGAGTACCTCCTTGTGGGTGAGCCGGTGGGTCTGTTCGGCGAGGGTGTCGAAGCCGATGGCGTCGAAACCCGGGACGGATGTGGCGAGGCGGTTCTTCAGCGGGGCGGTCCAGCGGTCGGGCAGCGCGTCGGGGCTCCCGGCCAGCAGACCGGCGAGCGAACCGGCGGTCGCACCGTTGGAGTCGGTGTCCCAGCCGCCCGACACCGCACGGCAGATGGAGTCGGAGAAGTCGCCGTCGGCGTGGGTGAGGGCGGCCGCGAGCAGCGCGGCGTTGGGCAGCACATGGACCCAGTGGTGGCCGCCGTACTCGGCGTGCAGCCGGTCGACGGCCGCGTCGAAGCCGTCGCCGCGGGCCGCCCCGACGCCGAAACGCACCGCGTGCGCGAACCGGGAACGCGGCGGTACGACACGCAGCCCGGCCGCCAGACAGCCGTGCACATCTCTCTCGCCGCCGGCCGCCTCGGCGAGCATCGCGGCGGTGAACATCGCCCCGTACACCCCGTTGGCGGTATGGGTGAGGACGGCGTCCCGATGCGCCTGTTCCGCCGCGGCCGACGGGTCGCCCGGATGCGTCCAGCCGTGCACATCGGCCCGGATCTGCGCGCCGATCCACTCCCGGAACGGATTGTGGTACCTGGCGGTGTGCGGAGGCTCGATGCCGTCGAGCAGATTGCGGTACGCGACCCGCTCGGCGGTGAACGTCCGGCCGGCCGGGAGTTCGTCGAGCCAGAGGCGGGCGAGGTCGCCGGTGGTGAAGGACGGTCCGTACCGCTGGAGCAACAGCACGGTGAGCAGTGGGTGGTTGAGGTCGTCGTCCTCCGGCATGCCGTCGATGTTCTCGGCCAGGGAGGTGGCCGCGGAACGGCGGTTCCAGGGGTAGGTGGCAGCGAGTTCGGCGGGCAGCCCCCTGGCCGTGAACCACGTGGTCAGTGGCCAGTTTCCGGTGGCGCGGGCCAGTGCACGGATGCCGGCGAGCGGCAGTTTCTCGACGGGTTTGCCGAGCAGGCAGCCGGCGGCCCGGCCCAGCCAGGCGGCGTGCAGCCGGTCCTGACTCACCGGCGGCGGCTCCGTGCGCGGGGCGGGCCAGTCGGGGCAGGCGGCGCGGATGGCAACCAGCTCCGTCGGCTCGTCGGCCTCCAACGGCGATTCCAGCAGAGCGAGTTCATCCAGCAGCCGCTCCGCGAGCGCACGCAGCTCCGGTGCCGGAGCAGTCGACGCGCCCGCGCGCTCCGGGGCGGGGGCGCCGCCTGCCTCGTACCACCGGCGTGCGACGGCCCGTGCGTCCCGTCCGTCCTCGGCCGCCTGGCGCAGCTCGTGCCCGACCAGGTCCTCGGGCTGCACCCACGTCACCCGTACCGTCATGGCGTGCCCGCCAGCGCGGCGAACGCCGACTCGTGCGCGCGGCGTCGGGCCGTGTCCCGTACGAACACCTCGCGGGCGACGTCCGCCAGGGTCCGCGCGGGCGCGTGCAGATCGAGCCGGCTGGCCCCGGCGACCGTTTTCACCCAGGTGGCGGGGATCGCCCGCTCGCCGTGGAGCGCGCCCGCGAGGGCGCCGCTCATCGTGGCGATCGAGTCGCAGTCCCGGCCGTAGTTGACCGAGCCGAGGACCGTGTGCCGGTAGTCGCCGTCCGCGACGAGCAGCATGCCGAGCGCGATCGGGAGTTCCTCGATGGCATGCAGCCGGGACGGCCGGCGAGCGCCGAGCGAGGGGGAGCGGTAGTCGGGGCCGACGGTGTCGAAGGGAGCGACGGCGGTACGCAGCGGGGCCAGCGCCGACTCGAAGTCCCCGTACCGGGCGGCTACCTCGCATACCGCCTCGATGGCGGACCGGGTGCCGTCCTTGGCGAGCGAGAGGCAGGTGTCGACGACGGCGGCGGGCGTCGCGCCCGGGGCGCAGGCCGCGGCGACGGCCGCCGCGAAGACTCCGGCCGCCTCCCTGCCGTACGAGGACTGATGGGCGCCGGCGACATCCAGCGCCTCGGCGTACGCGGCGTGCGGGTGCGCGGCGTTGACCAGGCCGACCGGCGCCATGTACATCGCCGCACCGCAGTTGACGATGTTTCCGGAGCCCGCCTCGCGCGGATCGACATGGCCGTAGTGCAGCCGTGCGACGATCCACTTCTCGGCGAGGAAGATCCGCTGGAGCGGCAGTGCGTCCGCCTCCAGCTCCGGGATCCAGCGGGGGGTGGAGATCAGTTCGGGCACCAGGTGGTCGGCGACCGCGTACGCGTCGAGGTGGTCGCGCACCGCCCCGTACACCCGTACCAGCGCATGGGTCATCAAGGTGTCGTCGGTGACGTGTCCGTCGCCCTTGTGGTACGGGGCGATGGGGCGGGCCGTACGCCAGTCGTCGCCGTCCCACGGGCCGACGATGCCGCTGATCCGCCCGCCGTGGCGGGCCGTGATCTGCTCCGGGGACCGGCCCTCCACCGGACCGCCGAGCGCGTCGCCGACCGCGGCGCCGACGAGCGCTCCCGTGATCCGTTCATCGAGTGTGAGTGCCGTGGTCCTCGCCTCGGACCGCATGGGCATGGTGGATGTCATGTCCGGATTGTCCACCCGTGGGCTTCGGTTCCGTGTCTGCCAGCAGCCCGGCGAGTTCGATGAGATCGGTCCCCGCGAGACGGGGCAGCGCACACCCGGCCAGGGTGCGGCAGGCCTCGCGCCAGCCGTTCGGGACGGCGCCGATGCCGCCGAGCGCACCGGTCAGCGCACCGGCCAGGGCGGGCGCCGAGTCGGCCACCCGGGACAGGCACGCCGCCGCGGGAACGGCCTGGGCGATCTGCCCGCGCGCCGCCGTGGCGAGGGCGAGGGCGACCGGGACGGTCTCGGCGGCGGCGATCCCGTAGCTGTAGACGTGGTCGACGATCTGATGCTCCAGCACCGGTACGAGGGCGAACGCGCCCGCTGCCTCGCCGACGAAGTCACGGGCGATCCGGACGGCGTGGGCGGCGTTGCGGGCGATCTCCGTGCCGTCGGGGAGCTGGGCGAGCGCGGCGTTCACCGCGGTGTCCACGTCCGCGCCGCCCAGCGCCTCGGCGATCGCGGCCGCCATCGCCCGCGCGCCGTGCACACCGTCGCCGTCCTGCGTGTAGCGGGCGTCGAACTCGGCGAGGTCGGCGGCGGCGGTGGGGTCGGCGGGGTGGACGACGGCGAGAACGGCGGCCCGTACGCAGGCCGCGTCGTCGAAGTAGTGCGGGTTGTCGTGGCCGGTGGCGGGCGGGCGCAATCCGGCGGCGAGATTGCCGAGCCCGGCCCGTACCGAGATCCGGGCGCGCAGCGGGAGCACCGCGGACTCGACCTCGGGGGCCCGGGCGGCGGCCGCGGCGACCTCGGCCGCCAGCGCGTTCCAGGCGACATCGATGGCGGCCCGCATCCGGCGTTCGGAGGACAGCCCGTGCAGCGGACCGGCCGCCGAGGTGAGCACGGTCCCGGCGGCGAACGCCGCCCATTCGGCGTCGTCGGAGGGCCCGAGCCGCAGGGGTTCGGGCGGCTGGTTGAGCGCGATGGGCACGGGCAGCGTGGTGGTGGCGTTCTGCTCGGCGAAGGTGTCGAGCTCCCGGGTGAGGCGCCGGGTCCACTCGGGCATCCGGGTGGCCCGGTGCCGCGCGGCCGGCCATCCGGCGGCGTCCCCGGCGGCGAGCCCGAGCAACAGCCCCTCGATCCGGGCCCGGCGCCCGGGCGCCGGACGGGTGCGGAGACGGGCGGCGAGGGAGACGGGGGAGACGGGCGCACGGAGGGCGTTGTCCGGGGCCGGGACCGCGTCCGTACGGTCCGGGACCGCGTCCGTACGCGGGTGGTTCCGGTCCGGGGCCTCGTCGTCGGAGACGGGCGGGGCGCCGGGCGACACGTACACGGAACCGGTGTCGCGCGTCGGGGCGCCGTCCGGCGTACGGGCTTCGCCCCCTGCCCCCGCGCCTGCCCCCGCGTACGCCTCGTCCGGGTCGTCCGGGGTGAGCAACTCCGCGATGTCCAGGACGTGGTAGCCCCGCATCGACGGCAGACAGCTGCCCCGGACCGGGCCGATCGCCTCCCCCCAGTGCCGCGGAATCGCGGACGCCCCGTGCAGGGCGCCGGCCAGGGCTCCCGCCACCGCGGCCGTGGTGTCCGCGTCGCGGCCCATGTTGACCGCGGTCAGCACCGCCGTACGGAAGTCGCCGCGTGCCGCCGCGAACGCGCCGAACGCCAGGCCGACCGCCTCCGGCGCCAGATCCGTCCACGGGTAGCCGCCGACCACCACCGCGGAACGCACCGCGCGCTCCATGGTGAGCCGGTCGGGGTACGTGCGCTGCGCGGCCGCCACCGCGCGCCGCAGCGAGCGCGCCGTCCAGGAGTCCATGGGAACGACGGACAGCGCGGCGGCGATCACCGACGCGAGCCCGGCCCCCACCATTGCGGCGGCCACCCCGGCCGCCACCGCCTGGCCGCCGTAGATGCCCTCCCCGTCATGGCTGACCCGCCCGTCCACCGCGACCAGACGCGCCGCCTCGTACGGCCGGCCCGCCGCGAAGACACCGAACGGCGCCGCTCTTATCGCCAGGCCGTCGCTCCAGGCATGCCGGTGCTGGGCGGAGATCGGGGCGGCGAGGCCCCGGCGCAGATTCTCCAGCGTGCCCCGCTCACTGAACCCGGCGCCACGGAACGGCCCCTCGTCCAGATCGGCGATCCACAGATGCCAGGCCCGCTCGACATGGGTGACGGTCAGCGCCGAACCGTGCCGGGCGAGCAGCAGCCCGGAGAAGATCGCGTACTCCGTGTCGTCCGTGCCCGCGGGGTCGTCGCTCACGAAGCCCTCGATCCGGCCCCAGCGGCGGCGGATCTCGGACGGCCGCAGGTTCTCCGCCGGTGCGCCCAGCGCGTCACCGACCGCGAGACCGAGCAGGGAACCCCTGGCCCGGTCGCCCAGGTTCCCCCGCGCACCCGCGCCCCGGTCCGCGCCGCCCCCTGCCGCCGCCGGTGCGCCGTGCCGTGCCGCCGCCGTGCCGCCGGTCCGCGGTTCTGCCGGACTTCCTGCAATCGACTCCATCGCGTCGACCCTTCGCTCACACCGAGCCAGTTCTCGTACGCTCGATCTGTGCCACGCGGAGCCCCGACAGAGGCCGATAATCGCAACAAAAGGGCCAGTTGGATGACGGCTCGGCGTAGGCAAGGCAGGCCGTACTCACCTGGTCACTGGGGCAGGTAAGTACGGCCTGCCTTGCTGGCGGGGGCCCCTTTTCGTGCGTACTTTCGACGGTGTTGAGCGGGGGCGGAGCGCGTGAAACCCGCTGCCGGAGAAGGGGAGAGCTGTGTCCATCATCGAGACCGACGCCGTACTGCACGAGGCGCACCGCGACAACCACACCCACCGCGATGTGAACGGCGGCTGGCTGCGCCCTGCGGTGTTCGGTGCCATGGACGGGCTGGTCTCCAACCTCGCGCTGATGACCGGCGTCGCGGGTGGTGCCGTCTCCCAGCAGACGATCGTGATCACCGGTCTGGCGGGCCTGGCCGCCGGTGCGTTCTCCATGGCGGCCGGCGAATACACCTCCGTCGCCTCGCAGCGTGAACTCGTCGAGGCCGAACTCGACGTCGAACGGCGCGAGTTGCGCAAGCACCCCAAGGACGAGGAGCGGGAGCTCGCCGCGCTCTACGAATCCCGTGGCGTCGAGCCCGGCCTCGCCCGCGAGGTCGCACGGCAGCTCTCGCGCGACCCGGAGCAGGCCCTGGAGATCCACGCCCGCGAGGAGCTCGGCATCGACCCGGGCGATCTGCCCTCGCCGCTCGTCGCCGCCGTGTCCTCGTTCGGCGCGTTCGCGCTGGGCGCCCTGCTGCCCGTACTCCCGTACCTGCTCGGCGCGAGTGTGCTGTGGCCGGCCGTGCTGCTCGCACTGGTCGGGCTGTTCGCCTGCGGTGCGGTGGTCGCCAGGGTGACGGCGCGCAGCTGGCTGTACAGCGGGCTGCGGCAGCTGGTGCTCGGCGGCGCCGCCGCGGCGATCACCTACGGTCTCGGCACGCTGTTCGGTGTGGCCGTCGGGAGCTGACGCCCCGCCCGGCAAGCTTTGCCCCTCGCGGGGAGCATGACATCGAGCCCGTCCGGCCGAAGGCTTCGGCCTCGAACTCCGGACGGGCTTCGTTCCGGCAACGCGTCCGCCATCCGTAACGCGTCCGCCATCCGTGTGACGTACGTCTTGGTGACCGCCTCTGGGCGAAACGGCATCCTCCCACGTAAAATGAGTCTCTATACAAGGCTCCACATAAGTAGCCATTACCCGGCGGTTTCGTTTCCTTTGCCGCCGGGCATGAGCCGTAGACACCGCGGGCAACGACGCCTGCTCTCTGCGGTCCCCCCGGGCGCCGATCCTCCGACTGCGACCCCTCACCGCCTCAGGCAGTGTCCGTATGTTGGAACGAACTATCCGCTTCTTGAGAAGCGCCCCATCATGTAACTTGCACGAAATTTCGCAGAGGGCCAACGTCGTCCCTCGGCACTGCATATGCCACGACGACGACGGGAGAGCCGATGCGTACCGACGCCTGGTCGCCCATGGACGGTCGCCCCGCCCAGCAGGGGATGTACGACCCCCGTAACGAGCACGACGCCTGCGGTGTCGGGTTCGTGGCCACTCTGACCGGTGTGGCCAGCCATGAGCTGGTCGAGCAGGCGCTGACCGTACTGCGCAACCTCGAACACCGCGGTGCCACCGGATCCGAGCCCGACTCCGGCGACGGCGCCGGAATCCTCCTCCAGGTGCCGGACACCTTCCTCCGCGACGAGGTCGCCTTCGAGCTCCCCGAGGCCGGCGCCTACGCCGTCGGAATCGCCTTCCTGCCCGCGGACGACGCCACCGAGGCCGTCCGGAAGCTGGAGAAGATCTCCGCCGAGGAGGGCCTCAAGGTCCTCGGCTGGCGCCAGGTCCCGGTCACCCCGGACATCCTCGGCAACGGCGCCCGCGCCACCATGCCCGAGTTCCGCCAGCTCTTCGTCGCGGACGGTGCGAGCACCGGCATCGCGCTCGACCGCAAGGCCTTCGTGCTGCGCAAGCGCGCCGAGCGGGAGGCCGGGGTGTACTTCCCCTCGCTCTCCGCCCGCACGATCGTCTACAAGGGCATGCTCACCACGGGGCAGCTGGAGCCGTTCTTCCCGGACCTCTCCGACCGCCGCTTCGCCACCGCCGTCGCGCTGGTCCACTCGCGCTTCTCCACGAACACCTTCCCGAGCTGGCCGCTCGCCCACCCGTACCGCTTCGTCGCGCACAACGGCGAGATCAACACGGTCAAGGGCAACCGCAACTGGATGAAGGCCCGCGAGTCCCAGCTCGCGTCCAGCCTCTTCGGCAGTGAGCAGCTCGACCGGATCTTCCCCGTCTGCACCCCCGACGCCTCCGACTCCGCCTCCTTCGACGAGGTCCTGGAGCTGCTCCACCTCGGCGGCCGCTCGCTGCCCCACTCGGTGCTGATGATGGTCCCCGAGGCGTGGGAGAACCACGACTCCATGGACCCGGCCCGGCGCGCCTTCTACCAGTACCACTCCACGATGATGGAGCCCTGGGACGGCCCGGCCTGCGTCACCTTCACCGACGGCACCCAGGTCGGCGCGGTCCTGGACCGCAACGGTCTGCGCCCCGGCCGCTACTGGGTCACCGACGACGGCCTCGTCGTGCTCTCCTCCGAGGTCGGTGTCCTGGACATCGACCCCGCGAAGGTCGTCCGCAAGGGCCGCCTCCAGCCCGGCAGGATGTTCCTCGTCGACACCGCCGAGCACCGCATCATCGAGGACGACGAGATCAAGGCCGCCCTCGCCGCCGAGCAGCCGTACCAGGACTGGCTGGAGACCGGCGAGATCGAGCTGGAGGACCTCCCCGAGCGGGAGCACATCGTGCACACGCACGCCTCCGTCACCCGCCGCCAGCAGACCTTCGGCTACACCGAGGAAGAGCTCCGCGTCATCCTCGCCCCGATGGCCCGCACCGCCGGCGAACCTCTCGGCTCCATGGGCACGGACTCCCCGATCGCCGCCCTGTCCGAGCGCCCCCGGCTGCTCTTCGACTACTTCACCCAGCTGTTCGCCCAGGTCACCAACCCGCCGCTGGACGCCATCCGCGAGGAGCTCGTCACCTCGCTGCGCTCCACGCTCGGCCCGCAGGGCAACCTGCTGCAGCCGACCGCCGCGTCGTGCCGCAGCGTCACGCTGCCGTTCCCGGTGATCGACAACGACGAGCTGGCCAAGCTGATACACATCAACGCCGACGGCGACATGCCGGGCATGAAGGCCGCCACGCTCTCCGGTCTCTACCGGGTCGGCGGCGGTGGCGACGCCCTCGCGGCGCGGATCGAGCAGATCTGTACCGAGGTCGACGCCGCCATAGAGGACGGCGCCCGCCTCGTCGTCCTGTCCGACCGGCACTCCGACGCCGAGCACGCCCCGATCCCGTCGCTGCTGCTCACCTCGGCCGTCCACCACCACCTCATCCGTACCAAGCAGCGCACCCAGGTGGGGCTGCTGGTCGAGGCCGGAGACGTCCGCGAGGTCCACCACGTCGCGCTGCTGATCGGTTACGGCGCCGCCGCGGTCAACCCGTACCTGGCGATGGAGTCCGTCGAGGACCTGGTCCGCGCCGGTACGTTCATCGAGGGCATCGAGCCCGAGAAGGCCATCCGGAACCTGATCTACGCGCTCGGCAAGGGCGTCCTCAAGGTCATGTCCAAGATGGGCATCTCGACGGTCGCCTCCTACCGCGGCGCCCAGGTCTTCGAGGCCGTCGGCCTGGACGAGGGCTTCGTCGCGAAGTACTTCAACGGCACCGCCACCAAGATCGGCGGCGCCGGGCTCGACGTGGTCGCCAAGGAGGTCGCCGCCCGGCACGCCAAGGCGTACCCCGCCTCCGGCATCTCCGCCTCGCACCGCGCGCTGGAGATCGGCGGCGAGTACCAGTGGCGCCGCGAGGGCGAGCCGCACCTGTTCGACCCGGAGACGGTCTTCCGCCTCCAGCACGCCACGCGCAACAAGCGGTACGACGTCTTCAAGAAGTACACCGACCGGGTGAACGAGCAGTCCGAGCGCCTGATGACGCTCCGCGGCCTGTTCAACTTCAGGAGCGACCGTGAGCCGATCCCGGTCGACGAGGTCGAGTCCGTCTCCGACATCGTCAAGCGCTTCTCCACCGGCGCCATGTCGTACGGCTCGATCTCCCGAGAGGCGCACGAGACCCTCGCCATCGCCATGAACCAGCTGGGCGGCAAGTCCAACACCGGTGAGGGCGGCGAGGACGCCGACCGGCTCTACGACCCGGCGCGCCGCTCGTCCATCAAGCAGGTCGCCTCCGGCCGCTTCGGCGTGACCAGCGAGTACCTGGTCAACGCGGACGACATCCAGATCAAGATGGCGCAGGGCGCCAAGCCCGGCGAGGGCGGCCAGCTGCCCGGCCACAAGGTCTACCCCTGGGTCGCCAGGACCCGGCACTCCACCCCGGGCGTCGGTCTGATCTCCCCGCCGCCGCACCACGACATCTACTCCATCGAGGACCTGGCCCAGCTGATCCACGACCTCAAGAACGCCAACCCGGCGGCCCGCATCCACGTGAAGCTGGTCTCCGAGGTCGGCGTCGGCACCGTCGCCGCGGGTGTCTCCAAGGCGCACGCGGACGTCGTCCTGATCTCCGGCCACGACGGCGGAACGGGCGCCTCGCCGCTCACCTCGCTGAAGCACGCGGGCGGCCCCTGGGAGCTCGGCCTCGCCGAGACCCAGCAGACCCTGCTGCTCAACGGCCTGCGCGACCGCATCGTCGTGCAGACCGACGGCCAGCTCAAGACCGGCCGCGACGTCGTCATCGCCGCGCTGCTGGGCGCCGAGGAGTTCGGTTTCGCGACCGCGCCGCTCGTCGTCTCCGGCTGCGTCATGATGCGTGTCTGCCACCTCGACACCTGCCCGGTCGGCATCGCCACCCAGAACCCCGTCCTGCGGAGTCGGTTCTCCGGCAAGGCCGAGTACGTCGTCAACTTCTTCGAGTTCATCGCCCAGGAGGTCCGTGAGCTCCTCGCCGAGCTGGGCTTCCGTACGATCGAGGAGGCCGTCGGCCACGCCGAGCTGCTCGACACCGACCGCGCGATCACGCACTGGAAGGCGCAGGGCCTCGACCTGGAGCCGCTGTTCTACGTTCCCGAGCTGCCCGAGGGCGCGGTCCGCCACCAGCGGACCGAGCAGGACCACGGTCTCGCCAAGGCCCTCGACAACGAGCTGATCAAGCTCGCCGCCGATGCCCTGAACGCGGAGAGCGCCGAGGCCGCCCAGCCGGTCCGGGCCCAGATCGCGATCCGGAACATCAACCGGACCGTCGGCACCATGCTCGGCCACGAGGTGACGAAGAAGTTCGGCGGCGCCGGTCTTCCGCAGGACACCATCGACATCACGTTCACCGGCTCCGCCGGCCAGTCCTTCGGCGCGTTCGTACCGAGCGGAGTGACGCTGCGCCTGGAGGGCGACGCCAACGACTACGTCGGCAAGGGCCTCTCCGGCGGCCGCGTCATCGTCCGCCCGGACCGCGGCGCCGACCACCTCGCCGAGTACTCCACCATCGCGGGCAACACGATCGCCTACGGCGCCACCGGCGGCGAACTGTTCCTGCGCGGCCGGACCGGTGAACGGTTCTGCGTCCGCAACTCCGGCGCGACCGTCGTCTCCGAGGGCGTGGGCGACCACGGCTGCGAGTACATGACCGGCGGCCACGCCGTCGTACTCGGCGAGACCGGACGCAACTTCGCCGCCGGTATGTCGGGCGGTGTCGCGTACGTCATCGACCTGGACCGCGACAACGTCAACGTCGGCAACCTCGGCGCGATCGAGGCCCTCTCCGACACCGACCAGCAGTGGCTGCACGACGTGGTGCGCCGCCACCAGGAGGAGACCGGTTCCACGGTCGCCGACAAGCTGCTCGCCGAGTGGGACACCGCGGTGGCCCGCTTCAGCAAGATCATCCCGTCCACGTACAAGGCAGTGCTCGCCGCCAAGGACGCCGCCGAGCTCGCCGGTCTCTCCGAACAGGAGACCACCGAGAAGATGATGGAGGCGGCGACCCATGGCTGACCCCAAGGGCTTCCTGACCACCGGGCGCGAGGTCGCCGAGACCCGCCCCGTGGGCGAGCGCGTCAAGGACTGGAACGAGGTCCACGTTCCGGGCTCGCTGCTCCCGATCATCAGCAAGCAGGCCGGCCGCTGCATGGACTGCGGCATCCCGTTCTGCCACAACGGCTGCCCGCTCGGAAACCTCATCCCCGAGTGGAACGACTACGCCTACCGCGAGGACTGGACGGCCGCGTCCGAGCGCCTGCACGCCACGAACAACTTCCCGGAGTTCACCGGGCGGCTCTGCCCGGCCCCCTGCGAGTCGGCGTGCGTGCTCGGCATCAACCAGCCGGCCGTCACCATCAAGAACGTCGAAGTCTCCATCATCGACAAGGCGTGGGACCACGGCGACGTCACCCCGCAGCCGCCCGAGCGGCTCTCCGGCAAGACCGTCGCCGTCATCGGCTCGGGCCCGGCCGGTCTCGCCGCGGCCCAGCAGCTCACCCGGGCCGGCCACACGGTCGCCGTCTTCGAGCGCGCGGACCGCATCGGGGGCCTTCTCCGGTACGGCATCCCCGAGTTCAAGATGGAGAAGTCGCACATCAACCGCCGCATCGAGCAGATGCGCGCGGAAGGCACCAAGTTCCGTACGGAGACGGAGATCGGCAAGGACATCGACGCCGCCAAGCTCCGCCGCCGCTACGACGCGGTCGTCATCGCCGCCGGTGCCACCGTCTCCCGCGATCTGCCCGCTCCGGGCCGTGAGCTGAACGGCGTGCACTTCGCGATGGAGTACCTGCCGCTCGCCAACAAGGTGCAGGAGGGTGACCTGACGGTCTCCCCGATCACCGCCGAGGGCAAGCACGTCGTCGTCATCGGCGGCGGCGACACCGGCGCCGACTGCGTGGGCACCGCGCACCGCCAGGGCGCGCTCTCCGTCACCCAGCTGGAGATCATGCCCCGGCCGGGCGAGGACCGGAACAGCAACCAGCCCTGGCCGACCTTCCCGATGCTCTACAAGGTCACCTCCGCGCACGAGGAGACCACGTACCTGGCGCAGAAGAGGGCGGGCCTCGATCCGGACGAGGGACCCTCCTGCCAGAACGCGGGCGAGGAGGGACGGGTCTACTCCGTCTCCACCACGCACTTCGAGGGCGACGAGGACGGCAACGTCCAGGCACTGCACCTGGTCGAGGTGGAGTTCAAGGACGGCAAGCCGGCGCAGAAGCCCGGCACCGAGCGGAAGATCCCCGCTCAGCTGGTCACCCTGGCCATGGGCTTCACCGGCACCGACCAGTCCAACGGCCTGGTCCAGCAGTTCGGCCTGGAGCTCGACGAGCGCGGCAATGTCGCGCGCGACGCGGACTACGCCACCAACGTCGACGGAGTCTTCGTCGCCGGTGACGCGGGCCGCGGCCAGTCCCTCATCGTGTGGGCCATCGCCGAGGGCCGCTCCGCGGCGCGCGGCGTGGACCGCTTCCTGACCGGAGCCAGCGCCCTGCCGGCCCCGATCCGCCCGACGGACCGTTCCCTGACGGTCTGATCACACGGCACACAAGACGTCCCGTACAAAGGCGTACGGAACTGAACGCGGCGCCTGCCCGTCCCCGACCGGACGATCTCGGCAGGCGCCGTGGCGCGTTCCGGGACGGGCGGACCGCTCAGCCCGTCAACGCGGACGTCTTGAGTACCACCAGCAGCACCAGCACGGCGAGCAGCACCACACCCGCGGCCGCCTGAATCGCCGTTCGCCGCTTCGCCGGGGCGTACGCGTACGCGACCGTGACGGCGGCGCCCGTCAGCAGACCGCCCAAGTGGCCCTGCCACGAGGTGAATCCGGCCGAGATCAGCATCCAGATCAGGAACCCGGCCATGAACCGGTTCACCGCCTGCATGTCGCGGCCCAGGCGCCGGTTGATGACGTAGAACGCCGCGCCGAGACCGAAGACCGCACCCGAGGCGCCCACCGTGCTGTCGAACGGCGCGATCAGATACACCAGGACCGAACCGCCCAGCGCGGACAGCAGATACAGCGCGAGATATCGGGCCCGGCCGAGCTGTTCCTCGACGACGCGGCCCAGATTCCACAGCGCGTACATGTTGAAGAGGATGTGCAGCACCCCGAACGGCAGCGAGCCGAAGGACGATTCGCCCGGCGGGAGATGCAGGAAGGCCCCGGTCAGCAGCCGGTACCACTCGCCGCCCACCACACCGATCACATCGAAGCCGGGGAAGTCCCCGGCCTCGTAGACGTACTGGGCGCCGTCCGGGCCGTTCATACCCGCGCCGAGCATCGCGAACCGGTCGACGATCCCCGGACGGACCAACTCGCCCAGATACCCCAGGATGTTGAGGCCCATCAGCACGTACGTGACGAGCGGCACCGCGCTCCTCGCCACCGCACCGCCGAACACCGTGCGCGCCTGCCGGACCGAGCGCTGCCCCTCCTTCACGCACTCCACGCAGTGGTGACCGACAGCGGCCTCACGCATGCAGTCGGGGCAGATGAAGCGTTCGCAGCGCGTGCAGCTCACATACGTCTCGTACGACGGATGGCGATAACAGGTGGTGACCGCGGCCTCCACGGCAGGCTCCTTCACGGTGGGCAGACACGGGCGGCCGGTGGGGACGGCGGCGATCAAGATAGCGAACGCCGCCGTCCGGGACAGATCCGGGTGCCTTACGCTCGGTGTTCTCAGTGTTCTGACACGTCGGGGATCGGAGAACGCGCATGGTCGGCTCGTCCGCCACAACAGGTCCGGCCATCAGCCTCCGCAAGATCGAGGAGACCGCCCCCGCGCTGGCCGGCCTCTACAAGAGCGCGTCGGTGTCGCTGACGAAGCGCGGCATGAGCGGCGAGCGGGCCGCGGTATACCTGGTGCTCGACTACTCCGGCTCGATGAAGGAGTACTACAAGGACGGCAGCGTCCAGGCCCTGGCGGACCGGGTGCTGGGTCTCTCGGCGCATCTGGACGACGACGGCCGGGTACCCGTCTTCTTCTTCTCCACCGGCATCGACGCCGTCACCGACATAGCCCTGGACAACCACCGCGGCCGGGTCGACGCGATCGTGGCGGGCCTCGGACACATGGGGAAGACCAGCTACCACCTGGCCATGGACGCGGTCATCGACCACTACATCGACAGCGGCTCGACGGCCCCCGCACTCGTCGTCTTCCAGACCGACGGCGGCCCCGTCAGCAAGCACGCGGCGGAACGTTACCTGTGCAAGGCGGCCAAACTGCCGCTGTTCTGGCAGTTCATCGGCTTCGGCAACAAACGCAGTACGCAGTTCGACTTCCTGCACAAGCTCGACGAACTGGCCGTACCCGCCAAGCGCCCCGTCGACAACGCCGGCTTCTTCCACGCCGGACCCGACCCGAGCAAGGTCCCGGACGCCGAGCTGTACGACCGGCTGGTCGCCGAATTCCCGCAGTGGCTGGCCGCGGCCCGGGCACAGGGGATCGTCAAGTGACGGCCCGGGTGCTGAGGGCGGCCGACCGAACGGCCACGCCCTGGAAGAACGGCGGGGGAGTCACCCGGGAGATCGCGGCGTACCCCGAGGGCGCACCGCTGGACGCCTTCGACTGGCGGGTCAGCCTGGCCGATGTGTCCGGGGACGGCCCGTTCTCCTCGTTCCCCGGCGTCGACCGCACGCTGACCGTGGTCGAGGGCGCCGGGATGGACCTGATGGTGGGCGGCGAGCACCACATCGTCGACGAGCCGTACTGGCCGCACGAATTCCCCGGCGACCTGGAGACGTACGGCCGGCTGCTCGGCGGCCCGGTCGTGAACTTCAACGTGATGTACCGCAGGGAGCGTACGCGCGCGGAGGTCGCGGTGGTACGCGGCACCGTCCGGCTGTCGGTGCCGCAGGGCGGGGCGGTGCTGGCCGTCGCGCTGGAGGACGGTGCGGCGCTCGACGGCCAGGACGTCGAACTCGACTGCTACGACGCATTGCTGGCGCAGGGGGAATCGCCGGGGGTGCTCCGGACCCACGGGTGGGCGCTGGTGGTGACCCTGTCGAGGGGATGAGGCTTCGGGCGGACGAACCTTCGGGCCGAGCGGAATTCCGGACAGGGGATGTCGGGATTCCAGGGTTCCATGGCCTCATGACATCGAGTTCCTGGAAAGAGTTCCAGTCCGCACAGCCGGCCTTCGCCGACACCGTCGAGGCCCGTTTCGGGCAGTACAAGCACCAGGTCCTGGCGACCCTGCGCAAGGACGGATCGCCGCGGGTGACCGGCCTGGAGGTGTACTTCCGCTTCGGTGAGCTGTGGCTCGGCATGATGCCGAACTCGCGCAAGGCACTGGACCTGCTGCGCGATCCGCGGTTCGCGGTGCAGGCCAATCCGGGACCGGACGCCGAGATGGCCGACGGCGACGTCCGGGTCTCCGGCCGCGCGGTGGAGGAGAGCGACCCCGGAATCCTGGCCCGCTTCACCGAGGAAGTGAAGCCGCCGGAGCCGTTCCACCTCTTCCGCGCGGAACTCCAGGAGGTGGTCCGTACGACGCTGGACTCCGATGAGCTGGTGGTACAGGTGTGGCGGCCCGGAAAGCCCGTGCGCACGATCCGCCGGGCCGGGGACGACAGCGCCCCGTACGAAATCTGACCTCCGCCCGAGAGGGCGCCCGCCTCTTCGTCGACGACGCCTCCTCGTCGGCGGGCGCCCGGAGCGGCCGGGACCGGGGGCCGGACCGACCGGGCGGGTGTCCGGGGCGGTGTCCCGGCGGGCGGAGAATGGGCGAGTGCCTAACAAGAAGAAGCCCCAGGTGACCCCTGCGCCCGAGCGCCGCCGCGAACTGCTCGACACCGCCGCCGAGGTGTTCGCCGCGCAGGGATACAACGCCACCACCGTCCGCAAGATCGCGGACGCGGCCGGGATGCTCGCGGGCAGCCTCTACTACCACTTCGATTCCAAGGAATCGATGATCGACGAGATCCTCTCGACCTTCCTCGCCGAACTCTGGGAGGGGTACGACGCGGTGCTCGCCGCCGGACTCGGCCCCCGGGAGACCATCGAGGCCCTCGTCACCGAGTCCTTCCGGGAGATCGACCGGCACCGCGCCGCCGTCGCCATCTACCAGAAGGAGTCCAAGCACCTGGCCACCCAGCCGCGCTTCCAGTACCTCGTCGACTCCCAGCAGAAGTTCGAGAAGGTCTGGCTCGGCACGCTGGAACGCGGCGTCACCGACCAGACCTTCCGCGCCGACCTCGACATCCGCCTGACCTACCGCTTCGTCCGCGACACCGTCTGGGTCGCGGCGTCCTGGTACCGGCCCGGCGGACACCACAGTCCCGAGGAGATCGCCCGCCAGTACCTCTCGATGGTCCTTGACGGCATCGCCCTGAACACCTGACCCACGAGAAGGAACGGCAGCGGCACGCCCCCGGACGAGGCCGACGTCAACGGCGGCGCGATCGCTCCGGTGCACCCGTTCGGCGTAACCGGTACAGAATTGATGACGACGACGCTGCACGAGCTGGAGCCCGAACCGGTGGCCGCTACGGCCTGCGGACCGAGGCTGCCCAGCCGCCCCGACACCCGCCGCGGGAAAGTTTTCGGCGGCGTGCCGAGCCCGCTCCCGGCCAGTTGCCCCATGGGGCCGGGCAAAAATCTGCCGACCGGCGGCGCGGCGTGTTCCACCGCTGACCGACAGATCGTGCTACGGTTGCCGTGTTGCAGTTTTGGTACCCATGAACATTATGTGCGCCTGACGGGAATGCTTCCTCAGGCGCATTATTGTTTTCCGGCTTTCTCCGGATGGGGCTCAATGCGGCGACTTGGAATTCGTAAAGTGCGGATTTCCGGCACTGCACCTCTTTTAGGAGAATGACATGGCTACTGGAACCGTGAAGTGGTTCAACTCGGAAAAGGGCTTCGGCTTCATCGAGCAGGACGGCGGCGGCGCCGACGTCTTCGCCCACTACTCCAACATCGCCACCTCGGGCTTCCGTGAGCTCCAGGAGGGCCAGAAGGTCTCCTTCGACGTCACGCAGGGCCAGAAGGGCCCGCAGGCGGAGAACATCGTCCCGGCCTAATTGCCGGACGCGTACCTCGCAGCCGGGGCCCGCACCGTGAAGGTGCGGGCCCCGGCTTGTGCTGTCCACCGGACAGGGCGAAGAAGCACCGCCCGTCCCGCGGAGGTCCCCAGCACTCCTCAGCAGTCCCCAGCAGTCCCAAGCAGTTCCCAGGAATCCCTAGGAATCCTCAGGAATCCCCCAGGAGGGCAATTCCGTATGACCCGCTCCGAACGCCAGGACCGACCCGCCCGCAACCGCCCGTCGAGGGGGCGCGGCACGGCCCCGGCACAGGCAACCGCTAAGGGTTCCGGCAAGGGATCCGGCAAGGCGTCGCCCCGTCGCAGGGCCACGCCGCCGCAGGGCGAATTCGCCCTGCCCGAAACCATGACCCCCGCACTGCCCGCCGTCGAGGCGTTCGCTGAGCTGGACATGCCCGCAGCCCTGCTGAAGACCCTTGCCGCGCAGGGCGTCACCGATCCGTTCCCGATCCAGGGCGCCACCCTGCCGAACTCGCTCGCCGGCCGGGACATCCTCGGCCGCGGCCGCACCGGCTCCGGCAAGACCCTCGCCTTCGGCCTCGCGCTGCTGGCCCGTACCGGCGGACGGCGCGCCGAGCCGCGCGCTCCGCTCGCGCTCGTCCTCGTGCCGACCCGCGAACTCGCCCAGCAGGTCACCGACGCGCTGACGCCGTACGCCACGGCCGTGAACCTGCGCCTGGCCACCGTCGTCGGCGGCATGTCGATCAGCAAGCAGTCCGGCACGCTGCGCCGCGGCGCCGAGGTGCTCGTCGCCACTCCCGGCCGGCTGAAGGACCTCATCGAGCGTGGCGACTGCCGCCTCGACCAGGTCGCCATCACCGTCCTCGACGAGGCCGACCAGATGGCCGACATGGGCTTCATGCCGCAGGTCGTCGCCCTGCTCAAGCAGGTCGAGCCGGACGGTCAGCGGATGCTGTTCTCCGCGACGCTCGACAAGAACATCGACCGCCTGGTCAAGATGTTCCTGACGGACCCCGTCGTGCACTCGGTCGACCCGTCCGCGGGCGCGGTCACCACCATGGAGCACCACGTGCTGCACGTGGCCGACGAGACCGACAAGAAGGCCGTCGCCACCCGGATCGCCGCCCGTGACGGGCGGGTGATCATGTTCGTGGACACCAAGCGTGGCGCCGACCGCTTCGCCAAGCGGCTGCTGGCCAGCGGTGTACGGGCCGCCGCCCTGCACGGCGGGCGCTCGCAGCCGCAGCGCAACCGGACGCTGGACCAGTTCAAGAACGGCCAGGTCACCGCGCTCGTGGCGACGAACGTGGCGGCGCGTGGCATCCACGTCGACGACCTCGACCTGGTCGTGAACGTGGATCCGCCGACCGATCACAAGGACTACCTCCACCGCGGCGGGCGCACGGCGCGTGCCGGGGAGTCCGGCAGCGTCGTCACCCTGGTGCTGCCCGAGGAGAAGCGGGAGATGACCCGGCTGATGGCCGATGCGGGCATCGCCCCGCGGACCACCCGGATCAAGTCCAGCGACGAGGAGCTCACCCGGATCACCGGGGCCCGTGAGCCGTCCGGCGTCGCGATCGTCATCGAGGTCCCGCAGCCGACCCAGCCGAAGCCGCGTACCCGGTCGGGCGGTGCGGCGGCCGCAGGCTCCGGCTTCCGCTCGGGCAGCCGCGGCCGGGGCCGGCGCGGTGGTGCCGGCCAGAGCGGCGGCGCCGAAAGCCGGGGCACGGGCGGTTCTTCCCGTGGCGCCGGTGCGGGTGCCGGTGCGGGCGGTGGCCGTGGCAGCGGTGAGGCACGTGGCGCCGGGCGTTCCGGGGCCGGACGCGGTGGTGCGGCGGCGGGGCGTGGCCGCAGGGCCGCGTAGCGCCGCAGACCGAGTGCGGTGACCGGGCGGACCCGTCCGGTCACCGCTCCGTCCTCGGCCGTCGGACGGCTGGTTCCGGGGCGGAGCCCCCGGTTGTTTCAGGTGGTGCAGTCCAGGACTGTCCGGCACAGCCCGCACCTGGCCCGAACCCGGCCGCGCACCGGAACGCGGATGCGCTGGTGGCAGGTGGGGCAGGCGAAGGAGACCCGGAGTCCTTGCGGGCCGTTCTCGAAGGCGTACGGGGCGTCGGGTCCCGCGGCCACCCCCGCGGCCGGGTTGTCCTGGGCATGCCGCCGGTCCTTGGCGTAGCGGTGACGGCCCGCCCAGCCCGCGGCCGTGAGGGGCGGCTGCCGGGAGTCGTGGAGGGCCTGGGCGCGGCCCTTCGTGTAGGCCGTGTACGCCTGCGGGCTCGTGAACCACGGGGAGGGGTCCTCGTCGAAGGCGAACGCCCGCTTGGCCAGGACGTATCCGAACTCCTCCGGGGTGAGATAGCCGAGCTTCTGGCTGGAGACGGCGTCCTCGCGGAACGCGTCCAGCAGCAGCCAGCCCGCGCCCAGGTACGTCGTCGCCGTGTCGGTGAGGATCTCGTTGTTGCGCGTACCGGGGAACTCCAGGCCGAGACGGTGCAGCAGCACATGCATGACCTCGTGCGAGAGCGCGGCGCCGATGTCCCTGCGATGGGTGCGGAAGCGGTCGTTGAGTTCGATGAAGTACTCGGGCCCCGCCGCGAGTTCGACACCGGCGGCGTGTTCCATCGTCCGGAAGCCGACGATCATCCGGGCGTCCGGCAGATGCAGGTGCTGGACGATGGCGCGCGCCACCCGCTGGGCGCCGAGGTGCAGATCGTCCTGGTCGGAGAAGGCAGCGTCGGCGGGCGCCAGGCTCGTGGCGTAGCCGCGGACACCGTCGTACGAAAGCCTCCGGTACAGCGCCGTGATCGCGGACCGGACGGTGTCGAGGTGGGGGAAGCCGTGGACCACCGGACCGCCGCCCCGGCCGTTCCCCCGACCGCTGTCCCGGCCGTTCCCCCGGCTGCTGTCCGGCACGCCCTCACCCCCTCCGCGACGCTCGTACCGGCCTCCACTGTAGCCGGAACGTTACGGATGATCTTGGCCGAAAAGTGAATCTTGTGGGCCGCGTGAGCATGTTCCGATAGTCCGAATCGCCCGGCTCCTGCCACGGCCGGTGTCCGACTCACACCTGAACATCCCCGGGGGTGTCCGTCCGGACGGGCACCCCCGGGCCCAGCTCGGCACAGGGCGCGCCCGCGTCCTCCAGTTCCAGCACCCACACCTCGTTGGCGCCCTCCCGCAGCACCGGTCCCGGCACGTACAGCGTCCGCTGCGGCCCCGCCGACCAGTAGCGCCCCAGGCAGAAGCCGTTCACCCACACGAACCCGCGTGTCCAGCCCGGCAGTTCGAGCCCCGCATGCCCGGTGCCGCCCACCCCGGCGACCTCGAATTCCCCCCGGAACAGCCCCGTACGCCCGGCTCCCTCGATGCTCCCGAAGGCCACCCCGGCCAGCGCGTCCGGCTCCTCGAACGCCTCCAGCCGCAGCCCCCGGGCCCGCACACCGTGCAGGAACTGCCGTTCGTGCAGCACCCCGCCCGTGATCCCCTTGGGTTCACCGAGCCGCGGCCCGTAGTTGACGCGGCCCAGGGACTCCACCCACAGCTCGACCCCCGCAGGCCCGGCCACCGGCTCGTCCAGGGTGCCGTTCTCGTCGCTCAGCACACCCGCGCGGACACCGTCCACGTACACCACGGCCCGGTCCCGGAGCCCCGCCACACCCAGGGTGTACGGGCGGCGCGGACCCGGCACGGCGACCTGATAGCGCACCAGGCCCCGGTCGACCCCCAGCTCCTCGAAGGTCGGCGGAACGCCGGACGGCGCCGATTCCTCATCGCCCAGCGCCTCCAGTACGGCGGTCAGCGGAGCCCAGTCCGTCAGCTCCGCACGTGCCGGAGCGGCAAGGCCCGCGGGCTCGGGCGGAAGCTCCGGAAGCGGCCCGTCCGCGTACTCGGCGAGCACCTTGCGGAACTGCCGGAACTTCTCCGTGGGGCGGCCGTACTCGTCGATCGGCGCGTCGTAGTCGTACGACGTCACCGTCGGCAGAAAATCCTGGTCCTGCAGCGGACCGGACCGGTTGGCACCCGCCCACCCGGCGAAGTTCGTGCCCCCGTGCGCCATGTAGATGTTCACCGAGGCCCCGCACTCCAGGATCTCCCGCAGCGCGTCGGCGGCCCGCTCCGGATCACGTACGACCGGCTCGGCACCCCAGTGCTCGAACCACCCGCACCAGAACTCCATGCACATCAGCGGCCCCTTCGGCTGATGGCGGCGCAGTACCTCGAACGCCTCCCGCGCACCCGACCCGAAGTTCGCCGTGGCAAGCAGCCCCGGCACGGAGCCGCCCGTGAGCATATGGTCCTCCGGCCCGTCGGAGGTGAACAGCGGCACGGTGACCCCGCGCTCCCGCAGCATCCCGGCCACCCGCCGGAGATAGACCTGATCGGTGCCGTAGCTCCCGTACTCGTTCTCCGCCTGGACCATGATCACCGGGCCGCCGCGCCCGATCTGCCGCTGCACCACCTGCGGCAGCAGCGCCGTGAACCACCGCTCCACGGCACCCAGGTACTCCTCGTCACGGGTCCGCACCCGTCGTCCGAACCGCCCCGTCACCCAGGCCGGCAGACCACCGTTCTCCCATTCGGCACAGATGTACGGGCCCGGGCGGACGATCGCCCACAGCCCGGCCCGCTGCGCCGCGTCCAGGAACCGGCCCAGCGCCGCCACGTCCCGGAACCGGCCGGGCCGCGGCTCATGCAGATTCCACGGAACATACGTCTCGACGCAGTTGAGGCCCATGGCGCGCAGCATCGACAGCCGGTGGTCCCACTGTGCCTCGTGGACCCGGAAGTAGTGCAGGGCCCCCGACAGCAGCCGTACGGGCTTCCCGTCGAGCCGGAAGTGGTCGTCCCCCACGGTGAAGTCAGCCATCGTGCTCGTACTCTCCTGTGCGTGCGGTCCCCCGGTGCCGCGCGGCACCGGGTCGCACGACGGCACGCACCACGGAGCGGGCGAACCCGGGAGGAATGTTGCAACCAACCTTCGCCCCCTGGCGTGCGGCCGGTCCATGGACAAAGATCACTGCTGTTTGGACACAATTGTTCGGACCAACGCGATGAAAGGGGAGGAAGGAAGGCCGATGTACCACACCTGGATGCGCTTCTTCACTCCCAGCCCGCTCCACCACCGGCTGGGCCTGGTCTGCCTGGGCGTGGGACTGCAGCACGGCGCACTGCCGACGGTCGGCCCGCGCACCCTGGACCACCACGTGGCCGTCGTCATCAACTCCGGCAGCGGCTGGTTCAGCGGTCCCGACGGCCGCCGGGTCCCCGTCGTCGCCCCCAGCCTGATCTGGCTGACCCCCGGCACCCCGCACCACTACGGCGCCGACCCCGGCACCGGCTGGGACGAGAGTTTCGTCGACTTCACCGGCCCCGCCACCGCCACGTACACCGAACTCGGCTACATCGAGCCCGACCGCCCGCTCGTCCCGCTCGCCGACACGGCGGGCCCCCGAGCCGCGGTGGGGCGGATGGTACGGGCGGCCCGGCGCGGCAATCCGCTGCTGGAGGTGGAGACCGGCGCCGCCGTCCACGAACTCCTCGTCGCCCTGCGCCGGGCCCGCGCCGATGTCAGCCCCGACGGCGACCCGGTCCTCCAGGCCCTCGCCCGCGATGCCTTCCAGCCGCTCTCCGTCGCCGAGCACGCGGCCCGGCACGGCATGACACCCGCCGAACTGCGCACGGCGGTACGGCGGGGCGCGGGCTGCAGCCCCAAGGACTACCTCCTCGGCATCCGGCTCGGCCGCGCCAAGGAACTCCTCGCCGCCAGCGACCTGCCGGTCGCCGCGGTCGCCCGACGCGTCGGCTACGACGACCCGGCGTACTTCTCCCGCCTCTTCGCCCGCCGGGTGGGCGCCGCCCCGGTCCGGTTCCGCGCACAGCAGGGCCGCAACGTCCCGGGCGGCTGGAGCGACCAGGTCCCGGACCCGGACCACCCACCGACGATCAGCCCGCTGGGCCCGGCCCTCTGAGCGACTCGCCCTTCGCCGGCCGGGCTAAGCTCGCTGACCATGACCACGAGGGACATCGACGAGTCCGTGAGCGCGGAACTGAACCGGCTGCGCGAGAGCATCGACAACATTGACGCCGCTGTCGTCCATATGCTCGCCGAGCGCTTCAAGTGCACCCAGCAGGTCGGTCACCTCAAGGCCGCCCACCAGCTCCCCCCGGCCGACCCGGCCCGCGAGAGCCGGCAGATCGCCCGGCTGAGGCAGCTGGCGGAGAGCGCGCACCTGGACCCGGCCTTCGCGGAGAAGCTGCTGAACTTCATCGTGGCGGAGGTCATCCGCCACCACGAACGGATCGCGGAGGAATCGGCGTCGAACGGGGAGGCCTGAGCACCGGAGGTCCGGCGGCCGTCGTACGCCGCCTCTCATCCGGCCGAGGGCGCAACGTCCACGCGCCGCTTCTCGTCCGGTCGAGGGCGCAACATCCAGACGCCGCTTCTCGTCCGGTCGAGGGCGCAACGTCCACGCGCCGCTTCTCATCCGGTCGAGGGCGCAACATCCAGACGCCGCCTCTCATCCGGTCGAGGGCGGCCCGCCCGCCGAACGCGACGGAAGCGGGCCGGCCCGCCGGACCGACCGCCTGCGCCTGGACCACACCACCCAGGCACTCACCAGCAACCCGATCCCCGTGGCCAGGACGACGAGCCCGGCCGAGGCCGACTCGTTGACATGATCACCGTTGCCCTCCGGCGCGGGCAGCCCGGCGGCCGCGTAGTGGGGGAGGACCAGCAGGCCCGCCCCCACCAGGGCCGGCACCGCCCAGCCGACGCCCTTGCGGCGCGAGGACCGGACGGACACCAGCGCACCCACGGTCAGCAGCACCGCACAGCCCAGCGCCGGCAGCACCGTGTACGTCAGCCACTCCGACAGCAACGGCCGCCAGTACCACTGCGATTCGGGCCTCGGCCCGTCGAAGTAGTACAGGGTCCGAGGCTGCGGCGCACCCAGGAAGTCCCGGAGCGTCCCCGGCACAAGACCGCCCAGCAGTCCACTGACGAAAACCAGGCAAGCGAAACGCACCGCCCCGCTGTCCTGCCTCCGCCGAACCCCTTGGGCGACCCGAAGACCCACGACGGCGCACCAGCCCGCCAACAGCCCCAGGAACACGCCCTTGACCGCCCCGTATCCGATCGGAGTCCAGACGTTCCAGGGGTAGTTCTCCATGTGCGAGGCGCGCCAACCCCCCGCAAGACACCAGGCAACCGCCCCCGCCGCCACGCCCCATGGCGCGACCCCCACGACCCGTCGCCGCCCCGCGCCACGCGAGCGACCGACGCCCCGCCCGGCAGCCCCCTTCACCGCTTCGGACACTGTCCGCCCCATCTGCCCCGATACTCCCGCCCGGCACCGGCCCGCAGCGCCTGTCCCAACGCGGGACGCGGCAGCCGTCCGTACGGTTGCGGAGGGCTCGACCGGCCACCGCACAGAGAGGGCAGAGCTCCATCGAGGCGAGTGGGCCCGGGGGTGCGTGAGCGGCACTGCCCCAGCCGCTGTCAACGGCCGGCGAAGACCGCCGGGTGACCACGGACGGCACGCCCCGGTCCCGCCCACCCAAACCCTGACCACCCAGCCTCCGATCAGCCCTGTGAGAACCCGCCTGCGCCCCGCCCACCCCATACGGCAGCATGGACGCATGTCCGTACTGACGCGCGACGAAGCGCAGACCCGAGCCCAGTTCCTCGACGTACAGCGGTACACGATCGACCTCGATCTGACCGGAGGGGAGGAGACCTTCGGCTCCCGTACCGTCATCCGGTTCACCGCAGCCGCCGCCGGAGACACGTTCGTCGAACTCAAGCCCGCCACCCTGCGCTCGATCAGCCTCGACGGACAGCCCCTCGACCCCGCCGACCTCACCGAGAACCGCTTCCCGCTCACCGC
Source organism: Streptomyces sp. NPDC058092 (assembly GCF_042884935.1). Classification (NCBI taxonomy): domain Bacteria; kingdom Bacillati; phylum Actinomycetota; class Actinomycetes; order Kitasatosporales; family Streptomycetaceae; genus Streptomyces; species Streptomyces sp. NPDC058092. The sequence goes on along the minus strand of NZ_JBHVSY010000009.1, from coordinate 240,743 downwards.
ACTCACCGCCGGCGCACACGAACTGCGCATCGACGCCACCATGCGCTACTCCCGCACCGGCGAAGGCATGCACCGCTTCACCGACCCGACCGACGGCGAAACGTACGTCTACACCCAGCTGTTCATGGAGGACGTCCAGCGCGTCTTCGCCGCCTTCGACCAGCCCGACCTCAAGTCCGTCTTCGAGCTCACCGTCACCGCCCCCGAAGGCTGGACCGTCCTCGGCAACGGCGTCGCCGAGCACCGGGACGACGGCCGCTGGACCCTGGCCGCGACCCCGCCGATCTCCACCTACCTCGTCGCCGTCGCCGCGGGCCCCTGGCACTCCGTGACCACCCAACACGCCGGACTGCCCTTCGGCATCCACTGCCGCCGCTCGCTCGCCCCGTACCTCGACACGGACGCCGACGAGATCCTCGACATCACCCGCGCCTGCTTCGACCGCTTCCACGAGAAGTTCGACGAGCCCTACCCCTTCGACTCCTACGACCAGGCCTTCGTACCCGAGTTCAACGCCGGCGCCATGGAGAACCCCGGACTCGTCACCTTCCGCGACGAGTTCATCTACCGCTCCGCCGTCACCGACACCGAACGCCAGACCCGCGGCATGGTCATCGCCCACGAAATGGCCCACATGTGGTTCGGCGACCTCGTCACCCTCGCCTGGTGGGACGACATCTGGCTCAACGAGTCCTTCGCCGAATACATGGGCTACCAGACCCTCGCCGAAGCCACCCGCTTCACCGACACCTGGGTCGACTTCGGCGTCGCCCGCAAGGGCTGGGGATACGACGCCGACCAGCGCCCCTCCACCCACCCCGTCGCCCCCGACCCCGCCGCCGTCCCCGACACCGCGTCCGCGATGCTCAACTTCGACGGCATCTCCTACGCCAAGGGCGCATCCGCCCTGCGCCAACTCGTCGCCTGGCTCGGCGAGAAGGACTTCCTGGCCGGCATCAACACCCACTTCGCCCGCCACAAGTTCGCCAACGCCACCCTCGCCGACTTCATCGACAACCTCGCATCGGCCACCGACCGCGACGTCCACGCCTGGGCCGACGCCTGGCTGCGCACCACCGGAGTCGACACCCTCACCCCCCACATCGAGGAGTCCGACGGTACGTGGTCCCTCACCGTCGACCACAACGGCAGCCGCCCCCACCGCATCGCCGTAGGCGCGTACGACCACACCCCCGACGCCCACCACACCCCCGACCGCCTCGTCCCGCGCGACCGGTTCGAGATCGACATCCCCCACAACGGCACGGCCGACGCACTGCCCGGACGCCGCCCCGCCCTCGTCGTCATCAACGACGGCGACCTCAGCTACGCCAAGGTCCGCCTCGACCCCACATCCTGGGAAACCGCCGTACGCGACCTCTCCGGCATCCCCGACGCACTGACCCGCGCCGTCGTCTGGAACACCGCCCGCGACATGGTCCGCGACGGCGAACTCGCCCCCACCACGTACCTCGAAGCGGCCCGCACACACCTCCCGCACGAGACCGACCTCGCCCTCGCCCAGGGCGTACTCGCCTTCGCCGACATCCACATCGCCGACCGCTACCTCACCCCCGAGAACCGACCCGCCGCCCTCGCCACCCTCACCGCACTGTGCCGCGACCTCATCCGCCGCACCGAGGACGGCCACAACCCCGGCCTCCGCCTCATCGCCGTACGCCACCTCATCGACGCCGCCACCCAGCCCGACACCATCCAGGACTGGCTCACCAACGACACCGTCCCCGGCGGACCCGAACTCGACCCCGAACTGCGCTGGCGCATCCTCACCCGCCTCGCCGTCCTCGGCGCCACCGACGAAACCGCCATCGCCGCCGAACTCGAACAGGACCCCAGCGCCACCGGACAGGAGGGCGCCGCCCGCTGCCGCGCCGCCCTTCCCACCCCCGAGGCCAAGGCCGCCGCCTGGCACGCCCTGTTCAACGACGACAGCCTCTCCAACTACCTCTTCACCGCCACCGCCCAGGGCTTCTGGCAACCCGAACAAGCCGACCTCGTACGGGACTACGTGCCCCGCTACTACCCCGAGGCGACCCGGCTCGCCGCCCGCCGCGGCCCCGCCATCGCCGAAGCCGCCGGCCGCTACGCCTTCCCCGCGTACGCCGTCGACGCGGAAAGCCTCCACCTCGGCGAACAGTCCCTGAACGACAAGGACCTCATCCCGGCCCTCCGCCGCAAACTCATCGACCAGATCGACGACCTGCGCCGCGCCCTCGCCGTACGCAACGCCCACTGACCCCACACGGCCCGCACCACCCGCGCGGGCCCCGAAGCAAAACCCCGCACCACCCGTGCCCGACGCCACCCCCACCACACAGGGAGGCGCCGGGCACACCCATATCCGGCGCCACACCCATACCACCAGAACCCCCGAAAACGGCCCCCCGCCCTACCCACATCCCCCTTTCGAGTTCAGATCACCGAGCTCTCCGGCCGCGCCCCCGAAAACCCGGACAAGCTGGCATGTCCACCCGCGCGCACCCGAAGGGCCCACCACCATGCCCACCCCACCCCTCGCCGGCTCCACCACCGGCCCCGCCGCCCTGCGCCCCCTCATCGACACCGTCCTCACCGCACTCCACGACGGCGCCCACCGACGCGACGGCCCCCTCCCCACAGGCGGACCCGACGCCGTCACCACCCGCACACGCACCATCACCCGCCCCGTCATCCCCGACCACGGCACCGGCCCCCACGACGCCCTGCGCACCCTCGTCACCGCCCTCGCCGAAGGCGCCGCAGACCCCGCACACCCACTCTGCGCCGCCCACCTCCACACCCCGCCCCTCGCCCTCGCCACCGCCGCCGACCTCGCCGCCTCCGCCCTCAACCCCTCCATGGACTCCTGGGACCAGGCCCCCGCCGCCTCCGCCCTCGAAGCCGACATCACCGCCGCACTCGCCACCGAGATCTACCCCCACCACCCCTCACCCGACGCACTCGTCACCACCGGCGGCACCGAAGCCAACCAACTCGCCCTGCTCCTCGCCCGCGAACGCAACGGCCCCGTACAGACCATCTGCGCCGCCAACGCCCACCACAGCATCACCCGCGCCGCCTGGCTCCTCGGACTCCCCACACCCGTCGTCATCCCCGCCCCCACCGGCGTCATGGACCTCGAGGCACTCGACGAAGCCCTCACCGAACACCACCGCCCCCTCCTCGTCACCGCCACCGCAGGCACCACCGACACCGGCCGGATCGACCCCCTCGCCGACATCGCCGACCTCTGCACCACCCACGGCGCCGAACTCCACATCGACGCCGCCTACGGCGGACCCCTCCTCTTCAGCCCCACCCACCGAGGCAAGGTCCACGGCCTCGACCGCGCCCACAGCGTCACCCTCGACCTGCACAAACTCGGCTGGCAACCCGCCTCCGCAGGCATCCTCGCCGTCCCCCACCGCACCCACCTCGACGCACTCCACCACCGCGCCTCCTACCTCAACGCCGACGACGACACCGAAGCCGGCCTCCCCGACCTCCTCGGCCGCTCCCTGCGCACCACCCGCCGCCCCGACGCCCTCAAGATCGCCGTCACCCTCAAAGCCCTCGGCCGCACCGGACTCGCCGACCTCATCGACCGCACCATCGCCACCGCCCACCACCTCGCCGACCTCATCGCCAAAACCCCCACCCTCGACCTCTACGACCGCCCCACCATCAGCACCGTCCTCTTCCGCCCCACCCACGCCGACGACCACACCGTCGCCACCATCCGCCGCACCCTCCTCACCCGCGGCCACGCCGTACTCGGCCGCGCCCACACCGACGACCGCCTCTGGCTCAAAGCCACCCTCCTCAACCCCCACACCACCCCCGACGACCTCCGCACACTCCTCGACCTCGTCAACCAACTCACCAACGACCTCGCGGAAGGCAACACCCCCCGATGACCGACCTGCCCACCCCCGAGACCGACCAGCCACACGACCTCGTCGGCATCGGCATCGGCCCCTTCAACCTCTCCCTCGCCGCCCTCGCCCACGGCATCCCGGGCAACCCCCACCCCCTCGCCGCCACCTTCTACGAACAACGCCCCGCCTTCCACTGGCACCCCGGCCTCCTCATCGACGGAGCCAGCCTCCAAGTCCCCTTCCTCGCCGACCTCGTCACCCTCGCCGACCCCGCAAGCCCCTGGACCTTCCTCAACTACCTGCGCAGCCGCGACCGGCTCTTCCCCTTCTACTTCGCCGAACGCTTCCACATCCAACGCGCCGAATACGACGCCTACTGCCGCTGGGTCAGCGACCACCTCCCCGGCCTCCACTTCAGCCACCAGGTCGACGCCGTCCGCTGGAACAACGAACGCAGCCTCTTCGAAGTCGACTTCACCCAACTCGACACCGACGGCGAAGCCGAAGCACTCGGCCGCGCCCACACCCGCCACATCGCCCTCGGAATCGGCACCGAACCCCACATCCCCGACCCCCTCAAACCCCTCGCCGAAGCCGAATCCGTACCCGTCATCCACTCCGCCGACTACCTCCACCACCGCGAAGAACTCCTCGCCGCCGAACACATCACCGTCATCGGCTCAGGACAGTCCGGCGCCGAAATCTTCCTCGACCTCCTGCGCGCCCGCCCCACCGGCCGCGAAAAACTCCACTGGCTCGCCCGCACCCAGGCCTTCGCCCCCATGGAGTACTCCAAACTCGGCCTCGAACACTTCACCCCCGACTACAGCCGCTACTTCCACGCCCTCCCCGAATCCGTACGCGACGAACTCGTCCCCCACCAATGGCAACTCCACAAAGGCATCGACGCCGACACCATCGCCGCCATCCACGACGAGCTCTACCGCCGCACCCTCCACGGCGGCTGGCCCGACACCACTCTCACCCCCGGCGTCTCCGTACGCACCGCAGGACGCGTCGCCAACACCCGCGTCGAACTCCACCTCGAACACACCCAGCAGAAAACCCGCTCCCGACTCACCACCGACGCCGTCGTCCTCGCCACCGGCTACCGCGAACGCTCCCTCGACCGCATCCTCACCGGCCTCGACCCCTACCTGCGCCGCGACACCTCCGAACGCCCCCGCATCGACGACCGGTTCCGCCTCGACCTCGACCCCACCATCACCGGCCACGTCTACGTACAGAACGCCGAACGCCACACCCACGGCGTCGGCGCCCCCGACCTCGGACTCGCCGCCTGGCGCAGCGCCACCATCCTCAACGACCTCACCGGCACCAACGCCTACCCCCTCCCCGCACGCACCGCCTTCACCACCTTCGGCCTCACCCCCCGAACCCCCACCGTCCCCACCCAGAACCCCGACCTCATCCCCCTCGTCCAAGGCAACTGACCCCCGCACACAGACAGCAGGCGGCCGCCCCCTCCACAAGAAAAGGACGGCCGCCGACCCGACGAACAAACGCCTAGAACACCGGCGTACCGTCCCGCGTCAGACGCCAGTCCACCGAAGCGAACTGCGCACCATCCACCGAACCCTTCGCCTGCACCCAGCCGATGATCGTGTTACGGATCTCCTCCGAGTTCGCCCACAACTGCTTCGCACCCGCCACATGCGGGAAATTGCCACCGCCACTCGCCCGGTAGTTGTTCACCGCCAGCACGAACTGCGCCGCCGGATCGATCGGCTTCCCCTCGAACGCCAGACCCACGATCCGCGAACCATTCGGCTTCGCGATGTCGATCTCGTACGTCAGACCCGACACCGCGTCATAGTTGTAGTCCGGCGTGTTCTCCGCGTTCGTCAGCTTCGCCGTGTCCACCGGAGCACCCGCCGCCGTCTGCACGTAGTACCGGGCCGAGAACTCCAGATAATCCTTGATCTGCGCACCGGTCAGCAACCGCGCCTCAAGGGTGTTCTCGAACGGATACAGCCCCGCCGCATCCTTGATCGTCACCTTCCCGGCCGGGATCTGCGCCGTACGCGAGAAACACGACGCCTGCGACAGCACCGGAAGCGCCGCGTACGCCCCACCCGCCAGCGCCGCCTTCACCGTCTCCGCCTGGACGACATTGATCAGATCGATGATCGGCTCGTCCTTCCACGCCGCCTCCGCCGTCGTCATCGCCGCTGTCGACGTGCCGATGACCTGATTGACGTACGCCACGACCTTCTTGTGCTCGTCCACGAGCAACCCCGTGACCTTCGGGTCCTCATCCACGGTGTTGGAGTTCAGCACCTGCGAACCCGCCTTCTCCACCACCCAGCGACCCTTCTCCCACACCAGATCGAAGTCGAACAGCGTCAGCCGCTGCCCCCACTTCAACGGCTCCGAGAGCACCACCTTCTTGCCCGTCTGCTTGTTCTCCACGAAGTACTCGGGGATCTCCAGATGCGCATGCCCGACCAGAATCGCGTCGATACCCGGCACCTGCTCGGCCACCAGACCCGCCGCATTCTCGACATACGGGACCTGATCACCGTACGACGACGTACCACTGCTGCCCGAGTGCGCCGAGACGATCACGACATCCGCACCCATGGAACGCAGCCGCGGCACGAACTTCGCCGCCTGCTCCTCCAGCCCCGGGAACACCATCTTCCCGCTGACGTTCGCCTTGTCCCAGATGGCGATGCCCGGGTTGGTCAACCCCAGGACCGCCACCTTCACATCCCGACCGTGCGGGGTACGCAGCTTCTTGATGACATACGGGGCGAACGCCGGCTGCAACGTCTTCGCATCCAGCGCGTTCGCACCCAGCAGCGGGAAGTCGCACTGCTCCTCGAACTTCCGCAGCACCGGAATGCCGTAATTGAACTCGTGGTTGCCGAGCGCCGCCGCGTCGTATCCGATCGCGTTCATCGCCTGCGCCATCGGGTGCACCGGCCCACGCTTCGCCGTGATCGGATCGATCTTCGCGTAGTAGTACGACAACTGGGTGCCCTGGATCGTGTCACCCGCATCGATCAACAGGGTGTTGTGACGGCCCTTCTCCCGGCGCACCTGGTCCACCAAGGTCGAGATCTTCGCCAGACCGACGTCGTTGTGGGCCTTGTCGTCGAACTCCTTGTCGGTGAAGTAGTCCCAGTTGAAGACGTTCCCGTGCAGATCGGTGGTGCCCATCACGGTGAACGAGTACCGCTTCGACGGATGCCCCTGGCCATTCCTGTCGCCACCACCCTGGGCGGCCGCAGGAACGGCGGAGCCACCCGCGATCGCCACACCGGCACCGGCGGCCGCCGATGTGCCCAGGAACGTCCTACGGTTCAGCGGCATTTCGTCTCCCACATCTCAGTTCTCGTACAGCTCAGTTCTGGTACAGCCCGGTGCTCGTACAGCTCAGTTCTCGCAGCACACAACGCGCGTAGATAATGACCCAGGAGCCACACCCGGCAACACCCCTTGCAGGTTTCGATCTGATGACCACCAGCTGTCCTACCCGGATGCGACAGTGGACCCATGACCGACACCCCACCGCCCTACGGCACCCCCGACCACCCCCGCGTCGCCGTCCGAGGCGAAGCCCGCCTCGAAGTCGACCCCGAGACCGCCCACATCGGCATCACCGTCACCGCCCGCGGCAAAGACCGCCGCGCCGCCCTCGAAGACCTCACCCGACGCAACAACCACGTCCTCGAACTCGCACGGTCCTACGGACAAGCGGTCGAAAAACTCGAAACCGGCGCATTCTCCATCACCCCCGAACTCACCCAACGCGGCCGCGACGAAAAAATCCGCGCCTACCACGGCCGCGTCCACGTCACCGCCGTCCTCAACGACTTCACCGCACTCGGCGAATTCACCACCCGCGTCGCCGACCTCGACATGACCCGCGTCAACGGCCCCTGGTGGGGACTGCGCCCCGACTCACCCGCCCACGCGAACGCCCGCCGCCAAGCCGTGCACGAAGCCGTCCAACGAGCCCGCGAATACGCCGACGCCCTCGGCGCCCACCTCACCGCCCTGGTCGAACTCGCCGACCTCGGCGCAGAGAACGCCATCGCCGCAGCCCCCATGCCCGCCGCACCCGGCGGCATCCGCGGCCGCGCCGCCTACGGAGCAGCGGCCGAACCCGCCCCCGCCCTCGACCTCGAACCGCAACGCCAGACCGTCTACGCCCAGGTGAACGCCCGCTTCACCATGTCACCGCCAAAACTATAAAGAGAATGCTCATCCGAGCACCCCGGCGCACAATTCAACACTTGTCAATAACCCTTCACTCAAAGGTTGTTGAGCAGTCATGTGCGGCCAAATATCTACCCGTAGGTAAGGTCTAGGCTCAAACCATGCGCCGAGCAAAAATCGTTTGTACCCTGGGACCCGCCACCGACACATACGAGCAGATCAAGGCATTGGTCGAAGCGGGAATGGACATCGCCCGCCTCAACCTCAGCCACGGCACCTACGCCGAACACGAAGAGCGGTACCGCCACGTACGCAAGGCCTCCGACGAGAGCGGACACAGCGTCGGCATCCTCGCCGACCTTCAAGGCCCGAAGATCCGCCTCGGACGCTTCCGCGAAGGCCCCGTACTCCTTGAACGCGGCGACGACTTCACCATCACCGTCGAACCCATGGAAGGCGACCGCCACACCTGCGGCACCACCTACGACGGCCTCGCCACCGACGTCACCACAGGCGAACGCATCCTCGTCGACGACGGCCGCGTCACCCTCGAAGTCACCGAAGTGGACGGCCCCCGCGTCCACACCACCGTCATCGAGGGCGGCATGGTCTCCGACCACAAGGGCCTCAACCTCCCCGGCGTCGCCGTCTCCGTCCCCGCACTCTCCGAGAAGGACATCGAAGACCTCCGCTGGGCCCTGCGCACCGGCGCCGACATCATCGCCCTCTCCTTCGTACGCAGCGGACGCGACATCGAGGACGTCCACCGCATCATGGACGAGGAGGGCCGCCGCCTCCCCGTCATCGCCAAGGTGGAGAAACCCCAGGCCGTCGACAACATCGACGGCATCGTCGCCGCCTTCGACGGCATCATGGTCGCCCGCGGCGACCTCGGCGTCGAAATGCCCCTGGAACAGGTGCCGATCGTCCAGAAGCGCGCGATCAAACTCGCCAGGCGCAACGCCAAGCCGGTCATCGTCGCGACCCAGATGCTCGACTCGATGATCGACAACTCCCGCCCCACCCGTGCCGAGGCCTCCGACGTCGCCAACGCGGTCATCGACGGCACGGACGCGGTGATGCTCTCCGGCGAGACCAGCGTCGGCAAGTACCCCATCGAGACGGTCCGCACGATGTCCCGCATCGTGGAGGCCGCCGAGGAGGACATCCTCGCCAAGGGCCTCCCGCCCCTGACCGACCGCAACAAGCCCCGCACCCAGGGCGGCGCGGTGGCCCGCGCGGCGGCCGAGATGGGCGACTTCCTGGGCGCCAAGTTCCTGGTCGCCTTCACCCAGAGCGGCGACACGGTCAGGCGCCTCTCCCGCTACCGCTCGCCCATCCCGCTCCTGGCCTTCACCCCGGCCCCGGCCACCCGCTCCCAGCTGAACCTGACCTGGGGCGTCGAGACCTTCCTCGGCCCGCACGTGGAATCGACGGACGCGATGGTGGCCCAGGTCGACGAGGAGCTGCTGAAGATCGGTCGCTGCCAGAAGGGCGACGTCGTGATCATCACGGCCGGCTCCCCGCCGGGGGTCCCGGGCTCGACGAACCTGGTCCGGGTCCACCACATCGGCGAGGACGACAGCCCGAAGTAGGCCGGTCGGTCGTCAGTACTTCGGCCCGACGTGGGCGTCCATGAGAGCGACGGACGCCCGTCGGGCGACGGAGATGTTGTAACCCTTGCCTGCACGGGTGCAGTGGGCCCACTCGACTCCGGCAGCGGTGAGCGTGTCGCTGAAGAGCTTGCGGATGTCGTCCGACTTGTTGGTGAAGAAGTACCGGGGGTACTCGTAGCGCTTCCGTTCGCCACCGATGAGCTTCGTGGTCCAGTTGATGATGCGGCACCCGTCGGAGTGGATGAGACCGCGGATGAACTCCCATGGGCGGGCATCCACGATCCTCTGCTGCCAGGGTTCGAGAGCGATCTGGCGGTCGTGTTTCTTGCCGGGACCGTGCTGGGGGAAGAGACAGGGCCAGTGCTTGCTGTGGCACGTCACGTTCTGACAGCCCTGACGCTGAACCCGCGACACCTTGTTTCCGGGACGCACGATCTGCATGGCTTCGGCGCAGGCGTCGATGAGGCCGGGCCAGGCATCGGCGCAGGCGATACGGAGGAAGTACACGCCCCTTCTGCCCGAGCTGATGCAGCCGTCGCCGAGATAGAGGCCCAGTAAGTAGGCGTAAGCGGCGGGGTCTTCAGGATCGTTCGGTATGTCGCCGCACCTTGGGCAGTCCGCAGCGCTGTTCCAACCGAGGGGTTCTATTCGTGTCGTCCACGAACGGATGGCGGCGCGTGAAATGCCAGTCTGCTTGCTTACGGAGTTCTGGCTGAAGCCTTGGGCGATGAGTGCGAGGGCGCGCTTCCGCGTATCAAGGTCGTACACACGGCTGAGCCTGTCCTGGTCTCGACGACTCACAGGCGGAATAGGCCAGCATTCACACGTTCATGTGAAGTTCTACAATTCCTTGGTGGCCTTGGAATCGAAGGAAAAGTGCCCCGAGTCGGACTCGAACCGACACTGGATGGGTTTTGAATCCATTGTCTCTGACCAATTGGACTACCGGGGCTCGCTGAATCGAAGGTTTCCGTCGACCCGCTGAGCGTCTACCTTACCGCAGCTAGGTAGGCTCTTGGCAGCAGTACCCCTGTCTTGAACGAGGAGCCCCGTGACCACGCCCGAGTCGCCCCAGCCCGCAGCCGACGACGACAAGTCGCACGTTCCGCCGCTGACGACCCGCGTCGTCATCGCGGAGGACGAGGCGCTCATCCGTCTCGATCTCAAAGAGATGCTGGAGGAAGAGGGCTACGCGGTCGTCGGCGAGGCCGGGGACGGTCAGCGGGCCGTCGAGCTCGCCCGGGAGCACCGGCCGGACCTGGTCATCCTCGATGTGAAGATGCCGGTCCTGGACGGGATTTCCGCCGCGGAGAAGATCGCCGAGGAGTCCATCGCGCCCGTCCTGATGCTCACCGCGTTCTCGCAGCGCGATCTCGTGGAGCGGGCGCGGGACGCCGGGGCGATGGCGTATCTGGTGAAGCCGTTCAGCAAGAGCGACGTGGTGCCGGCCATCGAGATGGCGGTGTCGCGGTTCGCGGAGCTGAAGGCGCTGGAGGGTGAGGTCGCCGACCTCGCGCAGCGGCTGGAGACGCGGAAGCTGGTGGACCGGGCGAAGAGCATTCTGCAGACGGATTACGGTCTGTCGGAGCCGGCCGCGTTCCGGTGGATCCAGAAGACGTCGATGGACCGCCGGCTGTCGATGCAGCAGCTTGCCGAGGCGTTGATCGAGGACGCCGAGGAGAAGAAGAAGGCGGCCGAGTAGCCCGTACGCGCGTACGCGCATGTGAAGGAGGCCCGTACCCGGTCAGCCGGGTGCGGGCCTCCTTCATGTGTGCGGGAGGGGGTCAGTCCTCGCCGAGGTAGGCCTTGCGGACGGACTCGTCGTGGAGGAGGTCCGCGCCGGTGCCGGAGAGGACGATCTTGCCGACCTCCATGACGTGGCCGTGGTCCGCGAGGGAGAGTGCGGCCTGGGCGTTCTGCTCGACGAGCAGGATGGTGGTGCCCTGGGCCTTGAGTTCGACGATGGTCTCCATGATCTTCTGCATCATGATCGGGGAGAGGCCCATGGAGGGTTCGTCGAGCATCAAGAGCTTGGGCCGGCACATGAGGGCCCTGCCCATGGCGAGCATCTGCTGTTCGCCGCCCGAGAGGGTTCCGGCGGCCTGCTTGCGGCGTTCCCCGAGGATGGGGAAGAGGTCGTAGGCGCGTTGGATGTCCTTCTCGATGCCTGCCTTGTCGCTGCGGAGGTAGGCGCCGAGCTGGAGGTTCTCGGTGATCGTCAGCCGGGGGAAGATGTGGCGTCCCTCGGGGGAGTGGGCGAGGCCCAGGGCGACGATCTTGTGGGCCGGGATGTTGGCGAGTGGCTGGCCGTCGAAGGTGATGCGGCCGCCGGCCGGCTTGAGCAGTCCGGAGAGGGTGCGCAGGGTGGTGGTCTTGCCCGCACCGTTGGTGCCGATGAGGGTGACGACCTGGCCGGCTTCGACGGTGAAGGAGATGCCCTTGACGGCTTCGATCTTGCCGTAGGCGACGCGGAGGTCCTCGACCTCCAGTAGTGCGGTCATCGGGCGTCCTCCTCCTCGGTGCCGGTGGTGCCGGTGGTGCCGGTGGTGCTGTCGGTTTCGGTGGTGCTGTTGGTGTCGGTGGCGGCGACGGCGTCGGCCGACTTGGTGGCGACGGCTTCGGCGGCTTCGACCTCGGCGACTTCTTCGGCGCCGGGGGCGCCTTCGAAGGGGGTGCCGAGGTAGGCGGCGACGACGCGTTCGTCGCTCTGGACGACGTCGGAGGTGCCTTCGACGAGTTTCTCGCCCTGGACGAGGACGGCGACGCGGTCGCAGAGGTTGAAGATGAACCGCATGTCGTGCTCGATGACGAGGACGGCGATGCCCTGGTCGCGGATGGCGAAGATGAGCTCTTCGGTGACGCGGGTTTCCTGCGGGTTCATGCCGGCGGTGGGCTCGTCGAGGAGCAGGAGTCCGGGGTCGCTGGCCAGTGCGCGGGCGATTTCCAGCTTGCGCTGGTCTCCGTAGGGGAGGTTGCGCGCGAGGTGGTCGGCCTTGTCCTGGAGGCCGATGAACTCCAGGAGCTGCATGGCTCGTTCGCGGCTGGCGTGTTCGGCCTTGGTGAAGCCGGGGAGCCGCAGGAGGGCGGACCAGAGGCCTTCCTTGGTCCTGGTGTGGCGTCCGACGAGGACGTTTTCCAGGACGGTCATGTTGGCGAAGAGCCGGATGTTCTGGAAGGTGCGGGCGATGCCTGCCTGGGTGACGAGGTGGGGCTTGGGCGGCAGGACGGTGCCCTTGTAGCTGACCTTGCCCTCGGTGGGGACGTACAGGCCGGTGAGGCAGTTGAAGAAGGTGGTCTTGCCGGCGCCGTTGGGGCCGATGAGGCCGACGATCTCGCCCGCGTTGACGGTGAGGTCGACGTTGCGTACGGCGGTGAGGCCGCCGAAGCGCATGGTGACGCCGTTGGCGTCGAGGACGGTGGTGGCGGTTTTCGTGGTGGTCATGGTGGTCACGCCCCCGCCTTGGCGATGCCGGCGCCGGTTTCTTCGGACTGCCGTGGCTCCGGTACGTCGAGCTGGTCGGTCTCGTGGAATTCGAGCTGCTTCCTGCGGTCGGCGACGAGGCCCTCGGGGCGCAGGCGCATCAGGAGGATGAGTGCGACGCCGAAGAGGAAGAGCTGGTAGTCCGACATGAACTGGAGCTTGGCCGGGATGAGGTAGAGCAGTGCGGCGCCGACGAGGGGTCCGCTGAGGGTTCCCATGCCGCCGAGGATGACGGCGGCGAGGAGGAATGCGGAGTTGGGTGGTACGGAGCCGGCGAACTGGTACTGCTCGGGTGTCACGGTGTAGTTGACGTGTGACTGGACGGTTCCGGCGAGGCCGGCGAGGGTGGCGCCGAGGGCGAAGGCCAGCAGTTTGAGCCGGAAGGCGTTGATGCCCATGGCGGTGGCTGCGGTTTCGTCTTCGCGGATGGCGACCCAGGCGCGGCCGATGCGGGATTCTCCGGAGCGGCGGAAGACGAGGACGACGACGGCGGTGAAGACGAGCATCAGCAGGTAGTAGTTGGCCGACCTGCCGAGGTTGAAGCCGAGGATGTCGTGCTTGAGTCCGAAGTCGAATCCGAAGAAGTTGAGGTCGGGGATGCTGGGGATGCCCTGGGAGCCGTTGGTGAGGTCGGGTCCGCTGTTGCCGTTGAGGTTGTTCACGGTGAGGCGGAAGATTTCGCCGAAGCCGAGGGTGACGATGGCGAGGTAGTCGCCGCGTAGTCGCAGGGTGGGGGCGCCGATGAGGACGCCGAAGACGAGCGAGGCTCCGGCGCCGGTGAGTACGGCTGCCCAGAAGGGGAATTCGACGCCGATGGCCGACATGGTGGAGCCGGAGACCAGGGCGGCGGCGTAGGCGCCTACGCCGAGGAAGGCGACGTATCCGAGGTCGAGGAGGCCGGCGAGGCCGACGACGACGTTGAGGCCGAGTGCCACGGTCGCGAAGATGAGGATGTTGGCGCCGATGAGCGCGTACTCCTCCTTCTGCTGCGTGAACGGGAAGCAGACGGCTGCGACGAGGGCGGCGGCGAGGGTGACGTTGCGGTGCTTGGTGGTGAGTGCGGTGACGCGGGAGACGAGTCCGGCGCGGTGGAGTGCGGTGAAGGCGAAGCCGACGGTGATGAGGAAGCCGATGAAGAGTTCGGCGTAGTCGGTGTCGATTCCGTAGCTGAAGATGTAGAGGCCGATGCCGAAGGCTACGGCGATGATGAGGATTTCGGCCCAGGAGGGGAGGGGTTCGGCGCGGCGGGCCGGTGGGGCGCCGAGGCTGTTGCGGAAGCGCTGCCAGGCGGTGGTCGCGGTGCCGGTGAGTGGCTGGTCGCCGGGGAGGCCGAGTGCGGCGACGGCGGCGATGAGTGCGCCGATGCCGCTGACCCAGGCGCCGGGTTCGAGGTTGACGACGCCGCCGAGGTCGTAGGCGATGGCGCCGATGCTGTAGCCGGTGGTGCCGAGGGTGCCGAGTGCCAGGAGGCGGACGGGGCTGTTGGTGCCGCCGGGGGTGAGCCAGCGGAGGCCTCGGATGTCGTATCCGGACAGCGCGAGGAGCAGGGTGAGTGCGGCGCTGATGAGGGTGAGGACCTGGAGGCCGCCGGGGTAGCCGGTGACGGTGAGGTCGCCGGGGAAGTCGCTGGTCCAGGTCCAGGCGAGGAAGGTGCCGGCGAGTGCGACTGCGGCGCCTGCGAGGGTGGCGATGCGGGCCGCGGCTGCGGGGATCGCGAGGAAGGGGGCGGCCCCGGGTGTGGTGGTGTGGTTGGTGGTCATCCGTATCACGCCCGATCCGCGACGCGTTCGCCGAGCAGGCCCTGGGGGCGGAGCAGCAGGACGATGATGAGGAGGACGAAGGCCCATACGTCCTTCCAGGCGCCGCCGCCGAAGAGTTCCATGCCGGGGACGTTGCTCATGTAGCCGGTGGCGAGGGATTCGGCGATGCCGAGTACGACGCCGCCGAGCATGGCGCCGTAGATGTTGCCGATGCCGCCGAGTACGGCTGCGGTGAAGGCTTTGAGGCCCATGATGAAGCCCATTTTGAAGCCGATCTGGCCGTTCTTGAGCCCGTAGGCGACGGCGGCGACGGCGGCGAACGCGGCACCGATGGCGAAGGCCATGACGATGATGCGGTCGGTGTTGATGCCCATGAGCTTTGCGGTGTCGGGGTCCTGGCTGGTGGCCTGCATGCCGCGGCCGGTGCGGGTCTTGGAGACGAAGAGTCCGAGGGCGAGCATGCAGATGGGTGCCGTGATGAGGACGAAGAGGTCACCGCGTTGGATGTGGGCGCCGAAGATGTCGATCGCTTCGCCCTTGAACTGGGGGAAGGAGCGGTCCTTCTTGGCGTCGGGGTACCACTTCCAGATGGCCTGCTGGAGTGCGAGGGAGAGTCCGATCGCGGTGATGAGCGGGGCGAGTCGGGGGGCGCCCCGCAGGGGCCGGTAGGCGAAGCGTTCGGCGGCTGTGCTGACGGCGACGGAGCATATGACGCCGCCGATGATCATGACTGGGATGATTGCGAGGAGGGAGACACCGGCCGGCATCCAGAGGTACACGGTGAGAGCTCCGAAGCCTCCGATCATGAAGATCTCGCCGTGGGCGAAGTTGATGAGCTGGATGATTCCGTAGACCATCGTGTAGCCGATCGCGATGAGACCGTACATCGCGCCGAGGATGAGTCCATTGGCCAGCTGTTGCGGCAGTTCGTTCACCGCAGGGCCTCCGTGGAGTGGTTCGGATATGGCACCGCGCGGGAGCGCTGGTAGCGCTCCCGCGCGGTCTGGGTGTCAGTTCGGTGCGGGCCCGGGAGGGCCTGCGGCTGCGGGGGTCAGGGCTTGTAGGCCTCGCTGAGCTTGGAGGTCCACTTGCCGCCGTCGACCTGGTAGGCGGTCATCATGGTGTTGGTGGTGTCGCCGTATTCGTCGAAGGAGACGGGGCCGGTGACGCCGTCGAACTTGACCTTGCTCATGGCTTCGAGGACCTTGACGCGGGCGTTGTCGGGGAGCTTGCCGTTGTTTTCGGCGACGGCGAGCTTGACGGCCTCGATGATCGACCAGGTGGCGTCGTAGGTGCCGCCGCCGTAGGCCTCGTAGGCGTCCTTGTATCCGGCGGTCTTGTAGTCCGCGATGAACTTCTTGGCGGAGTCGAGTTCCTCGACGGGCTTGCCGACGGAGGTGGCGATGTCGCCCTGGGCCTTCTTGTTGAGCTTGATGAAGTCGGCGCTGTACATGCCGTCGCCGCCCATGAGGGGGATCTTGACGCTGTCCTTGAGCTGCTGGCTCAGGGGTGCGCCGGCGGGGTACTCGCCGCCGTAGTAGACGGCCTTGGCGCCGGACTTCTTGACCTTGGTGACGACGGCGTTGAAGTCGCGGTCGTCGGGGTTGACGTGGTCGGTGCCGACGATCTTGCCGCCGAGGGTGGTGAAGGTCGCCTTGAAGGAGGCGGCGAGACCGGCGCCGTACGGCTTCTGGTCGTCGATGAGGTAGACCTGCTTGATCTTCGCGTTGTTGAAGAGGTACTTCGCTGCGAAGGCGCCCTGGATCTGGTCCGTGGTGGCGGTGCGGAAGTAGGTCTTGTAGGGGCGCTTCTTGTCGCCGGTCTTCCAGTTCTCGCCCTGGGTGAGTTCGGTGCCCGTGTTGGCGGGGGAGACCTGGGTGAGGGAGGCGTCGTTGAGCGGCTTCTGCATCGACTGGGAGACGCCGGAGTTCAGCGGGCCGACGACGCCGACGACGGTGTCGTCGTCGATGAACTTCTGGGCGTTCTGCTGGCCGACGGAGGGCTGTGCCTGGTCGTCGAGCGGCTTGACCTCGAACTTGATGCCGGGGACGGTCTTTTCCTTGTTCGCCGTCTTGGCGGCGAGGTCCGCGGAGTTCTTGATGCCGAGGCCGAGGGCGGACAGGTCGCCCGTGATGGGCGCGTCGACGCCGATGACGACGGTCTGGGTGTCGCCGCTGCTGCTCTTCTTGCTGTCGTCGCGCGACCCGCAGGCGGTGAGTGTCAGTGCTCCTGTGGTGAGCACTGTGGTGAGGATGAGCAAAGAACGGTGTCGCACGAAAGGTCCTTTCCCTGGCGCGGCCTCCTCTGCTTGAGGTGCCGTGTCGTTCGCCGGGCCGTACTGGTTGGTACAGGGCCGTGCTGCAGACGCGCCCGGCGGCGCGGTGACTGGCGGTGACTCTAGGCGCAGGTGTGGGGGTCCGGGATGGGTCCGCCGCAGGATGTGACTGTCTTGTTATGCCTTTGAGCAAGGCTTGAGGTGGCTGTGTTGACATGTACGGTTTTTTGCCGGTCGGATGAAGTGACCGCATGGTGAGAACGCGCAGCTCTGCTAAGGGGCTTGGGTGGATCTTGCTGCTGTCGCGCGGTGGGGGCGGGGAGGGGTTCGTGCGGGCGCGACGAGGTGCCCGGCGGCGGTGGGGCCGGGTTCGGGGTGCTGCGTGGAGCCGTTTGCGCATGGTGCGCTTGTTACGCAGTGTTACATCTGGGTCGATGTGGTCGACGCGGTGTGGTGTGCGGGGAGTGCTGAGTGGGCCATATAACGGAGTGCGCGGTCAAGGGTGTTGGCGGATCCGGTTGCTCAACTGTGTTGTATGTGTGGGTGGTTGTGGGCGGAAATGGCGCTGCCCGGCCGGATTCTGGTCCGGCCGGGCAGTGGTGTGGTGCGTGTGTTTCGGTCGGTCAGGCGGCGTCGGGCCGGGGCGCGTCGCGGAGCATGCAGGTGAGTCGGGCGGTGCAGACCCGCTTGTCGTGCTCGTCGGTGATGGCGATCTCGTAGGTGGCGGTGGAGCGGCCGCGGTGTACGGGGGTGGCGACACCGGTGACGAGGCCGCTGCGTACCCCTCTGTGATGGGTGCAGTTCAGGTCGACGCCGACGGCGAGCTTGGCGGTGCCGCCGTGGAGCATGGAGCCGATCGAGCCGAGGGTCTCGGCGAGGACGGCGGAGGCGCCGCCGTGGAGCAGTCCGTACGGCTGGGTGTTTCCCTCGACGGGCATGGTGCCGACGACGCGGTCCGCGGAGGCTTCGACGACCGTGACGCCCATGCGCTCGCCGAGGTGGCCGGCGGAGAAGAGGGCGGGCAGGTCGACGCCGAGTGCGGCGTACTCGTCGATGATCTCCTGGGGGAACTTGGGTGTGGTGTGCTCGCCCATGGGGTCCGGCTCCGATCGTCTGCGGTGGTTCACAGGCTTATTGCTGTATGCATTGTTCTTATCAGAAGACTGAGCGAACGCTTAGTGGGTTGTGGGTACGGATCATTCCTGGCCGGCCCGCCCCTGGATGTTCTCGAAGCGCACGACGACGGACTTGCTGGCGGGGGTGTTGCTGGTGTCGGCCGTGGAGCCGAGGGGGACCAGCACGTTGGTCTCCGGGTAGTAGGCGGCGGCGCAGCCCCGGGCCGTCGGGTAGTGCACGACGCGGAAGCCGGGGGCGCGGCGCTCCACGCCGTCCTTCCACTCGCCGACCAGGTCGGTGTACGCGCCGTCGGCCAGGCCGAGTGCGCGGGCGTCTTCGGGGTTGACCAGGACGATGCGGCGGCCGCCCTTGATGCCGCGGTAGCGGTCGTCGAGGCCGTAGATCGTGGTGTTGTACTGGTCGTGCGAGCGCAGGGTCTGCAACAGCAGCCTGCCTTCGGGGAGTTCGGGGTACTCGACGGGTGCGGCGGTGAAGTTGGCCTTGCCGGTCGTGGTGGGGAAGCGGCGTTCGTCGCGGGGGCCGTGGGGGAGGGTGAAGCCGCCGGGCCGGGCGACGCGGGCGTTGAAGTTCTCGAAGCCGGGGACGACGCGGGAGATGCGGTCGCGGATCGTCGCGTAGTCCTTCTCGAACTCCTCCCAGGGGGTGGTCGATCCGGGGCCGAGGACGGCGCGGGCGAGGCGGGCGACGATGGCGGGCTCGGAGAGCAGATGGGGGCCGGCCGGGGTGAGGTTGCCGCGCGAGGCGTGGACCATGCTCATGGAGTCCTCGACGGTGACGAACTGCTTGCCGCTCGCCTGGACGTCCTTGTCGGTACGGCCCAGTGTCGGCAGGATCAGCGCGCGGGTGCCGGTCACGGCGTGCGAGCGGTTGAGCTTGGTGGAGACGTGGACGGTGAGGCGGGCGCGGCGCATCGCGGCCTCGGTGACTTCCGTGTCGGGGGTGGCCGCGACGAAGTTTCCGCCCATGGCGAAGAAGACCTTGGCGTCGCCGTCGCGCAGGGCCTCGATGGAGCGGACGACGTCGTAGCCGTGGTGGCGCGGAGAGGTGATCCCGAATTCCTTGTCGAGGGCGTCGAGGAATGCCGGATGGGGCCGCTCGAAGATGCCCATGGTGCGGTCGCCCTGGACGTTGGAGTGGCCGCGGACGGGACAGACTCCCGCGCCGGGGCGGCCGATGTTGCCGCGCAGCAGGAGGAAGTTGACCACTTCGCGGATGGTCGGCACGGAGTGCTTGTGCTGGGTGAGGCCCATGGCCCAGCACACGATGGTGCGCTTCGAGGCGAGGACCATCGCGAGGGCCTCTTCGATGGCGCCGCGGTCGAGGCCGGTGGCGGCGAGGGTCTGCTCCCAGTCGGCTTCGCGGGCCGCGGTCACGAACTCCTCGTAGCCGTGGGTGTGTTCCCGTACGAAGGTTTCGTCGACGGCGCCCTCGGTCTGGAGGATCATCTTGTTGAGGAGCCGGAAGAGGGCCTGGTCGCCGCCGATACGGATCTGCAGGAAGAGATCGTTGAGCGCGGCGCCCTTGACCATGCCGAGCGGGGTCTGCGGGTTCTTGAACCGTTCCAGGCCGGCCTCGGGCAGCGGATTCACCGAAATGATCTTCGCGCCCGCCGATTTGGCCTTCTCCAGGGCGGAGAGCATCCGGGGATGGTTCGTGCCGGGATTCTGTCCGGCGACGATGATCAGGTCGGCCTGGTGGAGGTCTTCCAGGGAGACGCTGCCCTTGCCGATGCCGATGGTCTCCACGAGTGCCGAGCCGGAGGACTCGTGGCACATGTTGGAACAGTCGGGGAGGTTGTTGGTGCCGAATTCGCGGGCGAACAGCTGGAGCAGGAACGCCGCCTCGTTGCTGGTGCGCCCCGAGGTGTAGAAGAGGGCCTCGTCGGGGGAGTCGAGTGCGCCCAGTTCCTCGGCGATGATGCCGAAGGCGCTCTCCCAGGTCACCGCCTCGTACCGCTCGGCGCCCTCGGGGAGGTACATGGGCTGGGTGATCCGCCCCTGCTGGCCCAGCCAGTACCCGCTGCGCGAGGCGAGATCGGCGACCGGGTGCGCGGCGAAGAAGTCGGGGGTGACGCGGCGCAGCGTCGCCTCCTCGGCGACGGCCTTGGCGCCGTTCTCGCAGAATTCCGCGGTGTGCCGCTTGTCGCCCTCGGGCCAGGCGCAGCCGGGGCAGTCGAAGCCGTCTTTCTGGTTGACCTTGAGGAGGGTCTGCGCGGTGCGCCGCAGGCCCATCTGCTGCTGGGCGATGAGCAGGCTGTGGGCCACGGCCGGCAGTCCGGCGGCGGCGTGCTGGGCGGGTTCGACCCGCGGTGCGTCCTGGACCGGGTCACCCGCGGGCGGCTTCGTGGCCATGGTGCGCTCCTCTTTGAGGCGATGCCGATGCACATGTGCGCGATGCGCGTACGCATCGATGCGTTACGTGTTCCTCGCGCGATCCTGCCACGCGGCCCCGGCGGAGCGTCCGGGGAGTCATGTGCGGTCGGGATTGTCAGTGGTCCGTGGCAGGATCGGGGGCGTGGCTGAGACGGCATCGAAGAAGACGGCAGACAACCGACCGCGCCTGCTCCTGATGGACGGGCACTCCCTGGCGTACCGGGCGTTCTTTGCGCTGCCTGCGGAGAATTTCACGACAGGGTCGGGGCAGCCGACGAACGCGGTGTACGGCTTCGCCTCGATGCTGGCGAACACGCTGCGTGACGAGGCGCCGACGCATTTCGCGGTGGCGTTCGACGTCTCGCGCAAGACCTGGCGCTCGGAGGAGTTCCCGGAGTACAAGGCGAACCGCTCGAAGACCCCGGACGAGTTCAAGGGCCAGGTGGAGCTGATCGGCGAGCTGCTCGACGCGATGCACGCCGACCGTTTCGCGATCGACGGTTTCGAGGCGGACGACGTCATCGCCACGCTGGCCACGCAGGCCGAGGCGGCAGGTTTTGAGGTGCTGATCGTCACCGGTGACCGGGATTCGTTCCAGCTGATCACGGACAACGTCACCGTGCTGTACCCGACGAAGGGCGTCTCGGAGCTGACGCGGTTCACCCCGGCGAAGGTCGAGGAGAAGTACGGGCTCACGCCGCGGCAGTACCCGGACTTCGCGGCGCTGCGCGGTGACCCGTCGGACAACCTTCCGGGCATCCCCGGCGTCGGTGAGAAGACCGCCGCGAAGTGGATCAACCAGTTCGGTTCGTTCGACGAACTGGTGGAGCGCGCCGAGGAGGTCAAGGGCAAGGCCGGTCAGAATTTCCGGGACCATCTGGACGCGGTGCGGCTGAACCGCAGGCTGACCGAGATGGTCCGCGACGTGGAGCTGCCGAAGACCCCGCAGGACCTGGAGCGCGCGCCGTACGACCGCACCGCGGTGACCGGCGTGCTCGACGTCCTGGAGATCCGTAACCCGAGCCTGCGCGAGCGGCTGCTGGCCGTCGACCCGGGCGCGGCCGAGGAGGAGACCCCGGCGCCCGCCGCGGGCATCGAGCTGGACGGCGTGGTGCTGGGCGCGGGCGAGCTGGCGCCCTGGCTCGCCGAGCACGGCGGGCAGCCGCTCGGCGTCGCCACCGTCGACACGTGGGCGCTGGGCACCGGCACGGTCACCGAGATCGCGCTCGCCGCGGCCGGCGGCGCGGCGGCCTGGTTCGATCCCGCGGAGCTCGGCGAGGGCGACGAGCAGGCGTTCGCCGCCTGGATCGCCGATGCGGAGCGGCCCAAGGTCATGCACAACGCGAAGAGCGCCATGCGGGTCTTCCCGGAGCACGGCTGGCAGGTCGACGGTGTCACGATGGACACCGCGCTGGCCGCCTATCTGGTCAAGCCCGGCCGCCGTTCCTTCGCGCTGGACGCACTGGCGGTGGAGTACCTGGGCCGGGAGCTGGCCCCCGCGGCGGCGTCCGACGGGCAGCTGGCCTTCGGCGCGGACGACCAGGCCGAGGCCGACGCCCTGATGACGCAGGCCCGCGCGGTCCTGGACCTGGGGGACGCGTTCACCACCCGGCTCGCCGAGGTCGGCGCGGCCGAGCTGCTGCATGACATGGAGCTGCCGACGTCCGTTCTGCTGGCCCGTCTGGAGCGGCACGGCATCGCCGCGGACCGGGCCCATCTGGAAGCCATGGAGCAGCAGTTCGCCGGTGCGGTGCAGCAGGCGGTGAAGGAGGCGCACGCCGCGGTCGGCCGCGAGTTCAACCTCGGTTCGCCCAAGCAGCTCCAGGAAGTCCTCTTCGGCGAGCTGGGCCTGCCCAGGACGAAGAAGACGAAGACCGGCTATACGACGGACGCCGACGCCCTGGCCTGGCTCGCCGCCCAGACCGAGCACGAGCTGCCGGTCATCATGCTGCGCCACCGCGAACAGGCGAAGCTGCGGGTCACCGTCGAAGGGCTGATCAAGACGATCGCGGCCGACGGCCGTATCCACACCACGTTCAACCAGACGGTGGCGGCGACCGGCCGGCTCTCCTCCACCGACCCCAACCTGCAGAACATCCCGGTCCGTACGGACGAGGGCCGGGCCATCCGCCGGGGCTTCGTCGTCGGCGAAGGCTTCGAGACGCTGATGACGGCCGACTACAGCCAGATCGAACTACGGGTGATGGCCCACCTCTCCGAGGACGCCGGCCTCATCGAGGCGTTCACCTCCGGCGAGGACCTGCACACGACGGTCGCCTCGCAGGTTTTCGGCGTCGACAAGTCGGCCGTCGACCCGGAGATGCGCCGCAAGATCAAGGCCATGAGCTACGGACTCGCGTACGGGCTCTCCGCGTTCGGCCTCTCCCAGCAGCTGAGCATCGAGGCGGGCGAGGCGCGCGGCCTGATGGACACCTACTTCGAGCGGTTCGGCGGAGTGCGTGACTATCTGCACCGCGTGGTGGAGGAGGCCAGGGCCACCGGCTACACGGAGACGGTCTTCGGTCGCCGCCGCTACCTCCCCGACCTCAACAGCGACAACCGCCAGCGCCGCGAGATGGCCGAGCGGATGGCGCTCAACGCGCCGATCCAGGGCACAGCGGCAGACATCGTCAAGGTCGCCATGCTCCATGTCGACCGGGCGCTGACCGAGGCGAAGCTGAAGTCCCGGATGCTGCTCCAGGTCCACGACGAAATCGTGCTGGAGATTGCCGCGGGCGAGCGCGCGCAGGTGGAGGAGATCCTCCGCCACGAGATGTCCACGGCCGTGCAGTTGCGTGCCCCGCTCGATGTCTCGGTCGGTGTCGGCGCGGACTGGGAGTCCGCGGCGCACTGACGCGGCGGCGCCGCACGGGCCCGGGGGTTTGTTCAGCACCCTCCTAGGCCCGTCCGGCGACCGAGGGCACGGACGCACGCGGTCGCCGCAGCCGCATCCACGCCCCGTACAGCACCAGGCCCACCGCCAGCCCCGCCCCGGCGCCGAAGCAGGCGGTCGGGATGATGTCCAGCGGGGTGTCGATGTGCCCGACGTACGCGTACCAGCGTGCGCACCGGTGTACGACACCGAGCAGTACGCAGACACTCAGCAGCGCCCCCGCCGACCACCGGCCCCGACGGTTCAGCACAGGCACGGACGACGGGGCCGGGCGCGCCTCCGTCCGCCGCAGCCCCGACGCCGTGAACCAGGCGAGCACGGCCAGTGCCACGGCCGAACTGCCGTACTGCACCAGCTGGAACACGGGATGTCCCCCCACGTTCCCGTCGAGCACCGGCACCAGCCGCACACCCCACCGGTCGTGATGGGTGAAGGCGTCCCAGACGACATGGGTGGCGGACCCGATGACGGCCGACAGCGCGAACCACCCACCGTCCCGGACACCCCACGCCCTGCGCCCGGGTGCGCGCCGGCCCCGTACGAATGTGTGCACCCGCCCCTGCCAGGCCCCCGGCAGCAGCGCCACCAACGGTTCGCGCAGCAGCAGCCACAGCGCCACCACGGCCCCGGTGATCAGCACATCGACCGTGCACACGCCCCACACAGAATGGGTGACCTGCCCGAACTCCATGGCTCCCGGGATCGCGGTATCCGCGTAGTACGTCATGTCGGGCGCGAACGAGCCCGCGACGAGGGCCGAGGCGAGGAGCGGGCCGCGCGCCGTTCCGTTGCGCCGCATCCCCGGGAGCACGGCGGCGGCATGACTGAGGGTGAACGGCATGGCGGCAAGTATGCGCGAGCCGCCGTCACCCGGCCGGCGACCGCCGTACAACTTGCTGTCGGGAACGTGAAAATCAGGTAAGAACCGGTCAGTGCACGGTGTTCCGGCGGCACAAGTTGCCGTAGGGTCGCCTGAGTCCAGGCGCTGGGGAGCGTGGACAGCCGTCGAAGGGGAGGGGCCAGAGGTATGGCAGCGCAGTTCGGTCGCCGACTTCGCAAGGGGGCGACCACCACCGCTGTGGCCGCCGTCGCCGTGGCGGCGCTCTCCGCCTCCGGGGCCCCCGGTGCGCCGC
This sequence comes from Streptomyces sp. NPDC058092, assembly GCF_042884935.1. Taxonomy (NCBI): domain Bacteria; kingdom Bacillati; phylum Actinomycetota; class Actinomycetes; order Kitasatosporales; family Streptomycetaceae; genus Streptomyces; species Streptomyces sp. NPDC058092. The sequence goes on along the minus strand of NZ_JBHVSY010000009.1, from coordinate 216,010 downwards.
TGGTCGGCGGCAGCGGCGACCCGCAGTCCACCGGAACGACACCTCCGCCCGACGACGGCGCGGCCACCGGCAACTCGCCGTACTACACGGACCTGCCACCGCTGAACACGCCCGACAAGCCGGGCACGTCCACGAATCTGCCCGTCACCGGCAGTGCGGAATCCGGTATCCCGGCTTCGATCCTGGCCGCGTACAAGAAGGCCGAGCAGACCATCGCTGGCAGCGACGCCGCCTGCCGGCTGCCGTGGCAGCTGCTCGCCGCGATCGGCAAGGTCGAGTCCGGCCAGGCGCGCGGTGGCCGGGTCGACGCGAACGGCACCACGTTCTCCCCGATCCTCGGGCCGGTCCTCGACGGCCGGGGCTTCGCCCTGATCAAGGACACCGACAACGGGGCGTACGACGGGGACGCGACGCACGACCGCGCCGTCGGCCCGATGCAGTTCATCCCGTCCACCTGGGCGACCTGGGGCCAGGACGGCAACGGCGACGGACGCAAGGACCCCAACAACATCTACGACGCGGCGCTCGCCGCCGGACGCTACCTCTGCGCCGGCTCCCGCGATCTGTCCATCGCCACGGATCTCGACCGGGCGGTCCTGAGCTACAACCACTCGGACGCCTACCTCCGTACCGTCCGCTCCTGGTTCGACTACTACAAGCGCGGCACCCACGAGATCCCCGACGGCACCGGCGTGATCCCGCCGGGCCTCGGCGGCGGTACGGACCCGAGCCCGCACCCCAGCACTCCCGGCGCCTCGCCGTCCCCGACCCCGACCCCGCCTCCGGGCGGGAAGCCGAAGCCGCAGAAGCCGGGCGGCGGCACTCCGACCGGCCCGGCCCCGAAGCCGACCCCGCCCACGCCTCCGCCGTCCCAGACCCTCGCGGGCGTGGAGAACGCCGGCACCGGCACGCTGACCGCCACCGCGGGCGACGCGTTCGCCGAGCGGATCAGGGTGCGGGCCAGGAACAGCCTCGGCGGCCCGCTCGCCAGGGTGTCCGTGACCTTCACCATCGCCGGTGACACGGACGCCGCCTTCGACGGCGGGAAGAACGCGGTCACCCTCCTCACCGCGGCCGACGGCACGGTCACCGCCCCGGTGCTGAAGGCGGGCGAGAAGACGGGGAAGTTCATGGTGCGGGCCGTCGCCACCGGCCGCTCGCTGCCCCCCGTCACCTACGGCGCGACCGTCACCGCCCGCCGGGCCGACGCGATCGCCAGGTCCGACGACAAGGCCCTGACCGCCGCGCCCGGCGCCGAGTTCGCCGACACCGTCGAGGTCAAGGCCACCTACAAGGACGCGGTCGCCGACGGTGTCGCCGTCACTGCCACCATGATCACCGACGCGGCGGAGCCCGCCGAGAACGACAAGGGCCCGTACTTCAAGGACGCGGACGGCAAGACGGTCCGCACCCTCACGAACCTGAGGACCGGCCCCGACGGCACCCTGAAGCTCCCGAAGATCTACGCCGACGACACCGCGGGCACCTACAAGCTGCGCCTCACCACCGAGGGCGGAGCCACGATCGTCATCGAGCTGAAGGTCGAGGCCCCGCCGGCCCCGGAGGCATCACAGACCCCGGAGGCATCACAGACTCCGGAGCCCCCCGCCGCCTGATCAGCCCGGCCGCACGTCACGACAGCCCCTCCGCCATCACCCGGCAGAGGGGCTGTTCCACGTCTTCTCATCCCGCGCCCGGTGTTCTCATCTCGCGCCCGCGTTGCTACGGTGCCCCAACCCTGACGACCCATCAGATCCGTGCTCTCCGGGAGGACCGGCATGCGTGCCCTCGTCGCCGCCGCCATCGGGCTGGCCGCAGCCCTCGCGCTCGTCTTCACCATCAGCGCGATCGGCGCCCCGCCCGGAGAGACCTCGCCCAAACCTCTGCTGACCACCGTCCCGGGCCCCAAGAACCAGTAACCGGAAGAAGCAACAGAAGCTGAGGGAGGGCACCACCACCATGCGCCGCCGAGCCAGCCTCGTACTCCTGGCCTTCGCCGTCTTCTTCGCCGCCATGTCGCCCCTGCTGCGCTGGTACGCCTTCCCCAGGCTCGCGAAGATCCCGCCCAGTCAGTACCAGGAGACGGTGCTGGAGGCGAAGCCCGCCACCCTCCTCGACTACAACGACAACATGAAGGTCAAGCGGGTCCCCAAGGTCACCATCGTGCAGACCCTCAAGGGCAACGTGGAGGAGTCCGAGAAGATCGAGCGCAGCGCCGGCCGTGACGTCGTCGTCTGGGACGCCCTCAGCTACGTGGCCGGCCCCGACGGCAAGATGGTCTCCGAGATCCCCGAGCGCTACATCTTCGACGCCCACAGCCAGGCCCCCGTCCACGCCACCGGGGAATCCGTCGACGGCGACCCGGTCAGGCGCGAGGGCATCGAGTTCAAGTGGCCCTTCCTCACTCAGAAGCGCGACTACGAGTACTTCGACGCGCAGGCCCGCACCAGCTCGCCCATCCACTACAAGGGCACCCGCACCTTCCACGGCATGGACGTCTACTACTTCGAGCAGACCATCCCGTGGACCAAGGTCCCGATGCCGAAGAAGATGCCCATCAAGGGCGTCACCCCGGAACAGATCGCCAAGACGGGCATGACCCGCTGGTACACCACCAAGCGCATGTTCTGGGTGGACCCGGTCACCGGAGCGCCCGTCAACGGCGAGGAGATCCACAAGGAGGAGCTGCGCAACGCCAAGGCGATGGGCCTGCCCCAGGACACCGTCACCGTGTTCGCCGGGCACGTGAAGATGCGCGCGGACTACGTCGATTCGATCGTCGCCCTGGTCAAGTCCCAGCGCCTGCTGGTCCTGCTGCTCACCTCGTACCTGCCCTGGGGCTTCCTCGCCCTCGGCACGGTCCTGCTCGCGCTCGCCCTGTGGCTGGAGGCGCGCTCCCGGCGCCCGGACGACGAACTGCCCGACGGGGCGACGGCACCCGCCCCCGACCCGCAACCTACTCCCGCCTGAGCCGGGCCCCAGAGGGCCCGGCAGTAGGCTTCGCGGCGTCGCGGGGCCGGGGCACGCACCTCGTGGCGTTGTCGTCGATCATCAACGCTCCTTCCCCAAGCTCTCGGCTGCGTTCGTGCAGGGGAGACCCCGTCCGACTCGATTCTCCGCCTTGTGATGCACGCACCCCAGCCGCGCTCCTTCACCCGCGCCGCCTACCGCCGGGCCCTCTTGGTGAACCGGGTCGCCTCCACCGTCGTGGGGTCCTCCGGCCACGGATGCTTCGGATACCGGCCGCGCAGTTCCGCCCGCACGGCCCGGTAGCCGTCCCGCCAGAACGACGCCAGATCCGCGGTGACCGCCGCGGGACGGCCGGCGGGGGAGAGGAGATGGACCAGGACCGGCACCCCGGCCACCCGCGGCGTCTCCAGCAGGCCGAACAGCTCCTGGAGCTTCACCGCGAGTACGGGCTGCGCCCCGCCGTACTCCACCCTGATCCGGGAACCGCTGGGCACCTCGATCCGCTCCGGCGCCAGCTCGTCCAGCCGGGCCGCCTCACCCGTCGCCCACGGCAGCAGCCGCCGCAGCGCCTGCCCCGCGTCGATCCGCGCCAGATCGGAACGGCGCCGGGCCCGCGACAGCTCGGGCTCCAGCCACTGATCGGTACGGTCCAGCAGCGCACCGTCCGTCACCTCCGGCCAGGGTTCCCCCAGCTCCCGGTGCAGAAAGGCGAGCCGCTCCCGCAGCTGCCCGGTGTCCCGCGTCCAGCGCAGCAGCCCGAGCCCCTCGCGCCGCAGACCCTCGACCAGCGCCTCGCGCACCAGCTCCGGCGCCGGCTCCTTCAGCGGGCGCACCGACAGCTCGACGGCACCCAGCCGCTCCACCCGGCGGGCCACCACATCGCCGCCCGCCCAGCGGACCTCCTCGCCCGCGAACCGCAGCTGCCCGGCGGCCGCCCGCGCCGTGCCCTCGTCGACGGCGGCGGCGAGCCGCACCCGCGCGGACGCGGCATGGGCGGGCCGGTCGGCGACCGCGACCGCCAGCCACGGCGCACTGCGCAGCCCCGACCCGTCCCGCAGCTCCGCCCCCGTCCCCGACACCATCAGGAACGCCCCCTCGCCCCGCGCCCGCGCCACCCGTTCCGGGAACGCCAGCGCGGCCACCAGACCGACGGCGGCGTCGTCCGGGCCGGACCCCCCACCCACCTCCCCGACCGACGAAGACAGCCGCCGGACCTCCTGCCGCCACCGCGCCGCATACCCGTCCCGGCCCCGCCGGGCGGTACGCAGCGCCACCGCCAGATCGTCGCCGTACTCCCGCGGGGGCTCCTCGCTCAGCAGCGCCACCACCTCGGCCGCCCGCCGCCCGCCCACCTCGGCGGCGCCGTCCAGCAGGGCCCGCGCCAGCCGCGGATGCAGGCCCAGCCGGGACATCCGGACACCCCGGTCGGTGACCCGCCCCGCCGCGTCCACCGCGCCGACCGCCGTCAGCACCTCGCGCGCCGCGCCCATCGCGCCCGCGGGCGGCGGATCGAGCAGCGCCAGCCGCGACGCGTCCGGATCGCCCCAGCAGGCCGCCTGCAACGCGAACGCCGCCAGATCCGCGACCTTGATCTCCGGGGACGGGAACCGCGCCAGCCGCCCGTCCTCCGCCTGCTCCCAGCACCGGTACACCGTCCCCGGCGCCTCACGCCCGGCCCGGCCCGCCCGCTGCCTGCCCGCCGCCTGCGAGGCCCGCACGGTCGTCAGGGCGCTCAGACCCCGCGCGTGATCGGTGCGCGGCTCCCTGGCCAGCCCCGAGTCGACCACGACCCGCACCCCGGGCACCGTCAGGGACGACTCCGCCACCGACGTCGCCAGCACCACCCGCCGCCCGTCGGACGACCCGGCCAGCACCGCGTCCTGCACCGCCGCCGGAGCCCGCCCGTGCACCTGGAGCACCTCGGCGGCCACCCCCGCCAGCTGACCCGCCACCCGGCCGATCTCGCCCACACCGGGCAGGAAACACAGCACGTCGCCGTCCCGTTCGGCGAGCGCCCGCCGCACCGTCGCCGCGACATGCGTCAGCAGCGCCGGATCGACCCTCATCCCGTGCGGCGGCCGCACCGGCCCGGCGGGCGGCGCCCAGACCACCTCCACCGGATGCGAAACACCCCGCGCCTCCACCACGGGGGCGTCGCCCAGCAGCCGCGCCCAGCCCTGCGCGTCCGTCGTCGCGGACGCGGCGACCAGCCGCAGATCGGGCCGGATCGCCTCCCGCACATCAAGGAGGAACGCGGCGACCGTGTCCGCGTCCAGATGCCGCTCATGGCACTCGTCGATGATCACCGCATCGACCCCGGCCAGCTCCTGGTCGCGCTGCAGCCGCTGGAGCAGCACCCCGGTGGTCACCACCTCCACCACCGTGTCGCGCCCCACCACCCGCTCCCCGCGGACCGTGAACCCCACCCGCCCGCCGGCCTGCTCCCCGACGAGCCACGCCATCCGCCGCGCCGCCGCCCGCGCCGCGATCCGCCGCGGCTCGGCGACCACCACCCTGCGCACCGGGCCGCCCCCGGCCAGACCGGCCAGGACCAGCGGTACGAGGGTGGTCTTGCCGGTGCCGGGCGGCGCGCACAGCACCGCGACACCGCGGTCGTCCAGCGCCCGCTCAAGGGCGGGCACAGCGGTACGTACGGGCAACTGTTCCAGGGCGTCGGTACGGATCACGCCCCCAGTCTCGTACGAGGCACCGGGTCTCCCGTACCCAGAGACCGTTCCCAGGACCTCCGTATCAGTCCCGTACGCAGACGAAGACCGCCGTGCCCGGGATCAGATTCCCGCGCAGCGGGGACCAGCCGCCCCACTCCTGGTGGTTCCAGGCGGGCCACTCCGGTTCGACGAGATCGACGAGCCGGAATCCGCCGGCCACCACGTCCCGCACCCGGTCGCCCAGCGTCCGGTGGTGCTCGACGTAGACCGCGTCGCCCCGCTCGTCCTGCTCGACGTAGGGGGTGCGGTCGAAGTACGAGGCCGTTACCGAGAGCCCCTCGGGCCCCGGTTCGTCCGGGAACGCCCAGCGGATCGGATGCGTCACCGAGAAGACCCAGCGGCCCCCGGGGCGCAGCACCCGGTGCACCTCGCGGAACACCTGCACGGGGTCGGCGACGAACGGCACCGCGCCGTAGGCGGAGCACGCCAGGTCGAAGGAGGTGTCCCGGAACGGCAGCGCCCCGGCGTCCGCCTCCACCAGCGGGACCTCGTCGCCGATCCGCAGGGCGTGCTGCAACTGTCGGTGCGAGAGGTCCAGGGCCACCGGACGGGCTCCCCGGGCGGCGAGCCAGCGCGAGCACTGCGCGGCGCCCGCACCGATCTCCAGGATGTCCAGGCCCTTCAGCGACCCGGCGGGGCCGAGCAGACCCGCCTCGGCCTCATCGAGCCCCTCCGGACCCCAGACGAAACGGTCGTCGCCGAGAAAGGAGCCGTGGTCGCTCTGGTACTCGTCGGCGTTCCGGTCCCACCAGCCGCGACTGGCCCGGCTGCTCTCGGCCTGCGACGCGCTGCGGCGTGTCGCTTCGGGCTCGACCGGGTGGATCTCTTGGCTCATCGTGTCCGTCGTTGTAGTTTGCCTGCACCCCGCCGCACGCGGTACGTAACCAGGGGTGCCTGTCCTTACGGCTCCGTGCCCACGGAATTGTCTCCCGGGGCCGATGTGGCCTCGGAGAACACGAATTGCGCCGGATTTGGGCCGTTGTGCCCCGGGTGTGCGCCTTCGCGCATTGACCGTGCCCGGCTGCCCCCGTATGCTACAAGTTGCGCTGCGAGCCTGCGCGCCTCAGACCTAGCAGGCCGCGCTCGCGTCTGTTGATATGTCCCCTCGGTTCACGAGGCGCCTCCCGCTCGCGGGTCGGGCGCTTCCCAGGCTGTCCGGCTTCTGCAGAGGCGATACGGGCTCTCGGCGTAGCAGTACCTACGACTCACTGTCCGTACCGGAGCCCTTTCCCACATGACGAGCAGCACCGAGACCACCGCCACCACTCCGCAGGTTGCGGTCAACGACATCGGCGACGCGGACGCGTTCCTCGCGGCGATCGACGAGACGATCAAGTACTTCAACGACGGCGACATCGTTGACGGTGTCATCGTCAAGGTTGACCGGGACGAGGTTCTCCTCGACATCGGTTACAAGACCGAAGGTGTCATCCCGAGCCGCGAGCTCTCGATCAAGCACGACGTCGACCCGAACGAGGTCGTCAAGGTCGGCGACGAGATCGAGGCCCTGGTTCTCCAGAAGGAGGACAAGGAAGGCCGCCTGATCCTCTCGAAGAAGCGCGCTCAGTACGAGCGTGCCTGGGGCACCATCGAGAAGATCAAGGAAGAAGACGGCATCGTCACCGGTACCGTCATCGAGGTCGTCAAGGGTGGTCTCATCCTCGACATCGGCCTCCGCGGCTTCCTCCCGGCGTCGCTCGTCGAGATGCGTCGTGTCCGCGACCTTCAGCCCTACGTGGGCAAGGAGCTCGAGGCCAAGATCATCGAGCTGGACAAGAACCGCAACAACGTGGTCCTGTCCCGCCGTGCCTGGCTGGAGCAGACCCAGAGCGAGGTCCGCCAGACCTTCCTCACGACCCTGCAGAAGGGCCAGGTCCGCTCCGGCGTCGTTTCCTCGATCGTCAACTTCGGTGCGTTCGTGGACCTCGGCGGCGTCGACGGTCTCGTGCACGTCTCCGAGCTGTCCTGGAAGCACATCGACCACCCCTCCGAGGTTGTCGAGGTCGGCCAGGAAGTCACCGTCGAGGTCCTCGACGTCGACATGGACCGCGAGCGCGTCTCGCTGTCGCTCAAGGCGACGCAGGAAGACCCGTGGCAGCAGTTCGCCCGTACGCACCAGATCGGGCAGGTCGTTCCCGGTAAGGTCACCAAGCTCGTTCCCTTCGGTGCGTTCGTGCGCGTCGACGAGGGCATCGAGGGTCTGGTCCACATCTCCGAGCTGGCCGAGCGCCACGTGGAGATCCCGGAGCAGGTCGTCCAGGTCAACGACGAGATCTTCGTCAAGGTCATCGACATCGACCTCGAGCGTCGTCGCATCAGCCTCTCGCTGAAGCAGGCCAACGAGGCCTTCGGTGCCGACCCGGCTTCGGTCGAGTTCGACCCGACCCTGTACGGCATGGCCGCGTCCTACGACGACCAGGGCAACTACATCTACCCCGAGGGCTTCGACCCCGAGACCAACGACTGGCTCGAGGGCTTCGAGGCTCAGCGCGAGGTGTGGGAGACGCAGTACGCCGAGGCGCAGGCGCGCTTCGAGCAGCACCAGGCCCAGGTCATCAAGTCCCGCGAGGCCGACGAGGCCGCTGCTGCCGAGGGCGCTGCTGCCCCGGCCGGTGGCGCCCCGGCTGCCTCCGGTGGCACCGGTGGCGGCGGCTCGTACTCCTCGGAGTCCGCGGACAACTCCGGCGCCCTGGCGTCGGACGAGGCCCTGGCTGCCCTGCGCGAGAAGCTGGCGGGCGGCCAGAGCTGACGCTCCGCGCCCCCTCCGGTCGGTGATCGACCGCAGTAGCTGAAAAGTGAGGCCCGCTCCCTTCGGGGGGCGGGCCTCACTCGTGTCCGCGGCCGTCCGTGCGGGCCGTTACGGCGTGACGGTGATGTTGGTCAGGCCCTTGCCACCGGTCACCGTGTTGCTGCTGTAGACGGTGGTCGGACAGCTCGCGCTGTAGTTGGTGACGTTGAACGCGATCTGCTTGTCGCCCGTGGAGCCGGACAGGTCCGACGTGTTGTTGCGGAAGACGGTGCCGCAGCCCCAGCCGCTCTGCTGGGTGTGGGTCTCGTAGCCGTTGTTGGTCGTACGGGAGCCCTTGTTGTCGTCGACCAGGACATTGTTGCCCTTCACGTCGACCCAGGAGTCGTCGTAGTTGGCCCCGGTCAGGCCGCTGCCGTCGAAGGTGTTGCCGATGATCTCCGCCCCGGTGGTGCCTTCCTTGATGTCGACGTTCTCACCGCCGACCCCGGGGCCGATCGTGTTGTTCAGGATCTGGACCCGGTCGCTCCGGTCGGAGAGGCTGCCCGCCGTGCCGACGTAGACGCCCTCGCCCATGCCGCGGCCGTCGAGCCCGGTGTCGTAGATCCGCGAGTTCTTGATGACGCCGTCCTTGCTGGAGTTGCGGAAGTGGACGCCCTCCATGCCCAGGTCGTGCACGGTCACGGAATCGATCACGACCCCGGTGGCGGTGTCGGCCATGATGCCCTTCTGGCCGCCGGTGACGGTGATGCCCTGGACGGTCCAGTAGGAGGCGCCGTTGAGGTGCAGCCCGTAGCCGCCGCCGGCGGTGAGGACCGCCTTGGCGGAACCGGTGAGCGTGATCCGGGCGGAGGCGGTGCCGGGGACGGTCGCCTTGAAGTTTCCGGTGTACGTGCCGTCGGCGAGCCGGATGGTGTCGCCGGGGCTCGCGGCGGTGAGGGCGGACTTGAACTGGGCGGTGGTGCTCACATCGATGACCGTCGCCGCGTCCGCGGTGGTGGCGGAGGCGAGCGCGAGGCCGCCGGCGGCGAGCGCGGTGGTCAGCAGGGCGGGGAGCAGCGTGCGGGTGCGCATGGGGGGTGCCTTCCCGTCGAAGGAGTTCGAGAGGTTCTCGTACGTGAATGAGAGGCGAGTCTCTGAACTTGCTGCCCAGTGACGGTAGGGACGAGGTGTGGCCGTGTCAAGGTATGGACCATTGTTCGCGGGTGGCCGGTGCGACTCGCCTTCCGTTGTCAACTCGGCGCCCTCGTGGAAGTGTTCACTGACATGAATGTCAACGCCCTTACCGACAACGGGAAGGCGGGCATCAGGGCTTCGGTGCGCTGTCAGCCGCCGAGGTCGACACGTACGGGTGTGTCGCAAGTGCGTCCCGGCCACATGAACGCCTGCGGCACGGGGCGTTCACCTCCGCGCAGAAGGTGGTGACGGCATTGCACGCCCGCGTTCTCGCATAAGATCCACCGGCAATTGGGGGGCGGCGTCGCGGGGTTGGGCACGCACTCCCCCAAGGCCTTGAGGGCCAGAGGCCCCCTCCCGCGTTGTCGTCAATCACCATGGCTCCTTCCCCGAGCTCTCGGCTTCGCTCGAGCAGGGGAGACCCCAGCTGCCTCCATCCTCCGCCTGGCAGCTGCACGCACCCGACCCCGCTCCTTCTTCCACCCTCCAATTGCCGGTCGGTCCAAGTTCCGCGCATGAACCGCCGGGTGAAGGGGATGGTCCGGGAATGCTCGTGCCCAGCCGGATGTTCTTGTCAGGGAACACGAGGAGGAGCGGTAACCGTGCTTGATCCGCAGAGTTTGTACGAATGGGAGCCGAAAGGGCTGGCCGTCGTCGACATGGCGCTCGCCCAGGAGTCGGCCGGCCTGGTCATGCTCTACCACTTCGACGGATACATCGACGCGGGCGAGACCGGGGAACAGATCGTCGACGGCCTGCTCGAAACGCTGCCGCACCAGGTCGTCGCCCGCTTCGACCACGACCGGCTCGTCGACTACCGCGCGCGGCGCCCGCTGCTGACCTTCCGGCGCGATCGCTGGGCGGCCTACGAGACGCCGACGCTGGACGTCCGGGTCGTCCAGGACGCGACCGGGGCGCCCTTCCTGCTGCTTTCCGGGCCCGAGCCCGATGTGGAGTGGGAGCGCTTCGCCGCCGCCGTCGAGCAGATCGTCGAGCGCCTCGGCGTCCGCCTCGCGGTGAACTTCCACGGCATCCCGATGGGCGTCCCGCACACCCGCCCCGTCGGCATCACCCCGCACGGCAACCGCACGGACCTCATGCCCGGCCACCGCAGCCCGTTCGACGAGGCGCAGGTCCCCGGCTCCGCCGAGGCCCTGGTGGAGTACCGGCTGATGGAGGCCGGACACGACGTCCTCGGCGTCGCCGCCCACGTGCCGCACTACGTGGCCCGCTCCGCCTACCCGGACGCGGCGCTCACCGCCCTGGAGGCGATCACGGCCGCGACGGGTCTGGTCCTGCCGACCGTCGCCCATGCGCTGCGTACGGAGGCCCACCGCACCCAGACCGAGATCGACCGGCAGATCGACCAGGGCGACGAGGAACTCGTCTCGCTCGTCCAGGGCCTCGAGCACCAGTACGACGCGCTCGCCGGCTCCGAGACCCGGGGCAATCTGGTCGCCGAGCCCGTCGACCTGCCGTCGGCCGACGAGATCGGTCTCGAATTCGAGCGGTTCCTCGCGGAGCGCGAGGGAGACATCTGACCGGCCCCACCGGCCTGCCGGGAGGGGCACTAGGCTGCCCGGCATGCTGAAAGTGGGCCTGACCGGTGGGATCGGCGCCGGTAAGAGTGAAGTGTCACGGCTGCTCGTCGGATACGGAGCCGTGCTGATCGACGCGGACCGGATCGCCCGGGAGGTCGTCGAGCCGGGGACACCCGGCCTCGCGGCCGTCGTCGACGCGTTCGGCGCGGATGTCCTTGCCGCCGACGGCACCCTGGACCGGCCCAGGCTCGGCTCGATCGTCTTCTCCGACGCCGACCGGCTCGCCACCCTCAACGCGATCGTCCACCCGCTGGTCGGCGCCCGCTCCGCCGAGCTGGAACGGGCCGCGGGCCCCGACTCGGTCGTCGTCCACGACGTCCCCCTCCTCACCGAGAACGGCCTCGCCCCGCTCTACGACCTGGTCGTCGTCGTGGACGCCAGTCCGCAGACCCAGCTCGACCGGCTCGTACGGCTGCGCGGCATGACCGAGTCCGAGGCCCGCGCCCGGATGGCCGCGCAGGCCACCCGGGAGCAGCGGCGCGCCGTGGCCGATCTGATCGTCGACAACGACGGACCGCTGGAGGACCTGGAGCCGCAGGTCCGCAAGGTCTGGTCGGAGCTGACGAAGCGGGCCGCCGCCGGCTGATGTCCGTACCGGAATACCGGGCCCCGGCCGGGTGTTGAGAAGCCGCGTAGTGAAGGGAAGGATGCAATCGTGCCCGAGAGGACCCCGGAAACCGACGTCATCGACTTCCGTGCGGCCGAACACCTGCTGGCGGCGCGGGACCCCCGGGGTGCGGTGAAGCTCCTGGACTCGGTGATTGCGGCCCATCCGGAGAACACGGCCGCCCGACTGCTGCGGGCCCGTGCCTTCTTCGCCGCCGCCCAACTGCGTCCTGCCGAGCTCGAATTCGAACTCGTCCTGGAGCGCGAACCCGACAACGCCTTCGCGCATTTCGCGCTCGCCCGCACCTTCGAACGCTCCGGCCGCTCCGACCGGGCCGCCCGCCACTTCCGGCTGGCCGCGGCCCTCGACCCGAACCCGGAGTACCTGAAGGCGGCCCGTTTCCGTGCGGAGGGCTGACACTGCCCCGCCGGGCGGCATGGCCGCCCGGCGGACGTCGCGCCCCGGTCAGTGCCCGTACCTGCCGTGCCCGCCGTGGTCGGGTTCGTACGGCGGAATATTGCGGCCCGGCTGGTAGTGCGGGCCCTGGTGGATGTGGTGGACGATCACCGCCATGTCCACAAGGACCAGCAGAAGCAGCGCACCGCAGGCGGCGGCCCACCCCGGGCGGCCGGTCAGCGTGAAGGCCGCCAGGCCGAAGACGGCCCAGGCCAGCCCCCATAGACTCAGGCAGAGCCGCAGCCGCAGAGGACTGCGTGCAGTCGTCGGTTCGTTACCGGTACGCATGGCAATCGCCCTCTCCTACCAGGATGGACCCGCGGAGCCGTTTTGGGGACATGTCGACATGGGATTGAGGGGATCGTGCGTGAACGGCACATCATGGGGGGACCGCGTCGGCCGCAGGGCGAGGGTCCGGGGCTGTCTGCTGGGCGGAGCGATCGGGGACGCCCTGGGAAATCCCGTGGAGTTCCTCTCGCTCGCCGGTATCCGCCGCGCGCACGGTGAACACGGTGTACAGGGACTTCTCGCGGACGAGGAGGGGGTCGTCGGACGTGTCACGGACGATACGCAGATGACCCTGTTCACGGCCGAGGGGCTGATCAGGGCCCATTCCCGGGCGAATTCGAAGGGAATCGGCGGCGCCGAGATCGGGATCGTGCGGAACGCGTACCTGCGCTGGCTGGACACCCAGAACCACCCCGCTCCGCCGGCCGGCGGAGCGGACAACCTGGTGCGGACCGGCTGGCTCAGGCAGCAGCCCTGGCTGTACGCGCGCCGGGCCCCCGGCAACGCCTGCCTGACGGGCCTCGCGACCGGCCATGTCCCCGAACCGTCAAGGCGGCTCGGCGAGCCCGGTCCCGTCAACACCGGGTCCAAGGGGTGTGGCACGGTGATGCGGTCCGCCCCTTTCGGACTGGTGGGGAAGGACGCCGAGGCGGGCTTCCGGCTCGCCCACTGGTGCGCGCAGATCACCCACGGCCACCCGACCGGTGCGTACGCCGCCGGTGCGTTCGCCGCGATCGTCGCCCATCTCCTGGAGGGCGACTCGATGGCGGGCGCGGTACTGCGGGCCATGGAGCTGCTGCGCGGCCACCCGGGGCACGAGGAGACCACGGCGGCCCTGCGCGCGGCCGTCGACCTGGCCGCCGGGGGCGAGCCGACCGCCGAGAAGGTGGAGACTCTGGGCGCGGGCTGGGTGGCCGAGGAGGCCCTCGCCATCGCCGTGTACTGCGCCCTGGTGCTGCCGGGCGCCGACCAGGTGGCCCAGTCGCTGCTGCTCTCGGTCAACCACTCGGGCGACAGCGACTCCACCGGTGCGGTCTGCGGCAATCTGCTCGGCGCCCGCCACGGGGACGTACACCTTCCGCCGTCCTGGCTGGTTGCGACCGAAGGACGAGCGGTGATCACGGAGGTGGCCGACGACCTGTGCGTGGAGTTCGAGCACGCGGTCGCGTGGCCGGTCGAGCGGTACCCGGTGTACTGACGGGCCGGCCGACGGCTTCGGCGCCGACGGTCCGTCGGTACACCGGGCGGTGCGGTGACGGCCGGTCAGGTCGTCAGTACAAAGGCCTTGACGGCTGATCAGCCCGGGACCGTCGCACGCGGCCAACTGCCGTACCGCGGCCCCGTCACAGCCCGGTACGGGCCACTCGTCGGCACCCGCCGTGGCGGCGGCCGGGACGAGCACGGCGGTGGCGCCGAGCGCCGCCGCCGACAGCCCGCGCAGCAGCCCGTACCGCAGGCCGCGACGCCGGTAGTGCGGCACCCCGTGCCGCTGCCCGTTCGGCGGAGGCGGTTCCGGCCGCCGTGGCCCGTAACAACCGAAACTGTCGGCCTGGTGGCCCGTACGGGCCACCCGCCCGGCCTGTACCGGCTGGCCGATGTCCTGCTGGAGTACCAGCTCAGCCGCCCCAGCGAGGCGCTGCGCGGGCTCGCACGCCTGCTGAAGCCCCTGAACTCGAAGCCGGAGCTGCCGCACACCCTGGAGACGCATCTCGAACTCGGCCTGGACCGGCGGTCCACCGCGGCCGCCCTGCACATCCACCCCAACACCGTCGACTGCCGCATCCGTCGCATCGACCGCCTCACGGGCCTCTCCCCGGCCCGCCCGGCCGACTCCAGCACATCAGCGCGGCGCTGGCCGCCCGTCGTTCGACGTGACCCTCGGGGGAACTCGGGGGAAGGGGATCGGTGGTCCGGCCAGCGATGAATTCCGGACCGTGGGCCGGTCTACCTCTTCGTGAACACCACAGCGCGTAGCTTCCCCGAGGAGACCCGGATGTCCCAGTCCACGCAGGCCCCGAACACCCCCGCCGCCTCCGTCGCCGATGCCTCTGCCGACACCCCTTCCCACACTTCTTCCGATGCCCCGGCCGGGGGCCGCAGCCGGGCGGCCGTCGCGCTGACCGTCGCACGGGTCGTACTCGCCCTGTTCTTCGGGTTCAGCGCGTTCGCCAAGCTGATCGCCCATGAGACGGCGATCGAGTCCTTCGACCGGATGGGCTGGAACCAGGCCGCGATGTACATCATCGGAGGGCTGGAGATGGCGGGGGCCATTGCCCTGTTGATCCCGGTCCTGGCCGGAGTGGCGGCCATTGCCTTCTGCGGACTGATGGCCGGTGCGTCCATCGTCCAACTGACGCTGCTCGACCGGGTGAACGCGATCATGCCGGCGCTGCTCATCGGGCTGCTCGTCCTGATAGCCCGCGAGCGGCGGGGCCGTACGGCGGATCTGGTCGCGTACGTCCGTGGGCGTGCGTAGCGGCTCCCCGGTCCGGGCCCGGCCGGTCGGTGGTTGGTCGTGGCCGGTCAGTGGACTGTGGAGAAGCTGCGCCACGGGAGGTTACGGGCGCCGCTGACGTCGCTGACCGTGGTCGCGACGTATGTCGTACCCGGCCCGGTGCAGTCGCGTGTGCGGTACAGAATGATGTCGATCAGGGTGCCGTTGGTCACTTCCTTGGCACCCGCGGGAGCGAGCCGGTGGCAGCCCTTCACCGAGGGGCTGTTCACCATGATCACGGCGTTCCGCTCGGTCGTGTAGGTGACCGGCCCGACCGCGGTCCGGCCGAGGCCGGAACAGCCTGCGACGGTGAGGGTCAGGAGCACGGTCCCGGCCGCTGTGCCGAGACGGCGGCGTCGGTGGTCGATCACGGGCATGGGCGGGTCCTCGTCTGTCTCGTCCGGCTCAGCCGTCGGCACCGCTCGCGCCACGGCACTGCGTACGCCACGGAGAACGTGCTGACGCTGGTCACCCTGCCCGCTCCCCGGCGACCCGGCATCCGGGGCGGGGCCGGGCGGGGGACGTAGGCGGAGAGCCCCGGCCCATGTTCATATCAGTTGATAGTGGGCATACCGTGGTAATAGCGATTGGTTCTGTGTTTCAGTCTTTCCGGCTTTCAGGGGGCCGTCATGGTCCAGGAGCTCGTGATCGCGATAGTGGCTGCGGCCTCGGCGGGTGCGCTGTACCTGTCGGCGGGGGCCAAGGTCGTCAAGCAGTACGAGCGGGGTGTCGTGCTGAGGCTCGGCAGGCTCCGTAACGATGTGCGAGGGCCCGGATTCACCATGGTGATCCCCGGCATCGACCGGTTGCACAAGGTCAATATGCAGATCGTGACGATGCCGGTGCCCGCGCAGGACGGGATCACCCGGGACAACGTGACGGTGCGGGTCGACGCTGTCATCTACTTCAAGGTGGTCGACGCGGCGAATGCGGTGATCCAGGTGGAGGACTACCGGTTCGCGGTCTCGCAGATGGCACAGACCTCACTGCGGTCGATCATCGGCAAGAGCGACCTCGACGATCTGCTGTCCAACCGCGAGAAGCTGAATCAGGGTCTTGAGCTGATGATCGACAGCCCGGCGGTCGGGTGGGGTGTGCAGATCGACCGGGTGGAGATCAAGGACGTTTCGCTGCCCGAGACGATGAAGCGCTCCATGGCCCGGCAGGCCGAGGCCGACCGTGAGCGGCGGGCCCGCGTCATCAACGCGGACGCCGAGCTTCAGGCGTCGAAGAAACTCGCCGAGGCGGCGGAGCAGATGTCCGCCCAGCCGGCCGCGCTCCAGCTGCGCCTGCTGCAGACGGTGGTCGCGGTCGCGGCCGAGAAGAACTCCACGCTGGTGCTTCCGTTCCCGGTGGAGCTGCTCCGCTTCCTGGAGAGGGCTCAGCAGCCCGCCCAGCAGACGGAGTTGCAGCCGCGGCAGGCCGTGCGGCCGCCGCAGCGCCCCGCGCAGGCGCAGCCCGAGCGTTCGGCCCAGGCCCAGGCCCAGCCCGAGCGCACCGGGCAGGCGCAGGCGCAGCCGCAGCCGCAGCCACGGTCGCGGGCGCAGAAGTCGCAGTCCGGGGCGCCCGTTCCCACGCCCGCTGTTCTCGCGGCCACCGCACCCGCGCGGTCGTCTCGTTCGAAGCCGTTCGCCAGGCACTGAGGCGTGCGTGGATCCCGGCGCTGGACCGGTTGCCGAACCGGGCGCTGGGATGCGCACTGAACCGGGCGCTGAGCCGGAGTGCTCCGTCATACGGACTGGTCGGCCTGGCCAGTAGCGCATACGGACTGGCTGGCCAGTAGCGTCTCTGACCTGCTGGAATGCAGGCGCGCGGCCGGTTGTCAGACCCCCCGCCTAGACTCGCAGGAGTCATAGGGATCAGGACGATCAAGAGGATCAGGGCGGGACGGGAGGGGACCGATGACCACGGCAGAACACCGGCTGGACGAGTCCGCCGTCCGCCTTCTGAGATGTGCCGCTGTCTTCCTTCCGGCATCGCTGCCGAGGGACGGGCGCGTCGCCTTCTGGGATCCCGATGGCGGCCCCCTCCCGGAGCCGGCCGGTTCCGTGGATCGTGAGGGGGCGGCGCCCGGTGCGACCGCCGCGGAGATCACCGTCGTCCGTCGGCACGGACAGCAGGACGGCGTCCGTCGGCGTACGGTGCCCGCAGTCCTGCTGCCTCTGTGCGATGCTCTGCCGCTGCTGGCCCGCGCCCGGCACCAGCAGTCCGCCCACCCCGCGACCCGCTGCTGGGGCGCCGCCGCGCTCCAGGCGCTCAACCTGGTGGCGCGCGGCAGACTGCTCCCCGGCCTGACGGGCGACGACCACGACGCCTGGCGGGCCGGACCGCGCGACGCCGAGGACATCGCCCACCTCCGCGCGATCGCCGCCGCCATGCCGGCCGAGGGCTACGCGGTCCCGCTCCCGGACCGGGCACCGCTCCAGGTCCCCGACCCGGAGTGGCTGCTCGGGGCGTTCCTCGACGCGGTGGCCGACACCCTGCCCCGTACGCCCGCCGCGGCGTACGCGATGGGGGCACCTTTCGCGGCCCGTGAGGCCCAGCATCTGCCGGAAGCCCGTGACTGGGCCGTCGAAGTCGCGGCCGGGCTCGACGCGGGCGTACGGGTCTCGCTGCGCCTCGATCTGTCGGCGTACGAACTCTTCGACACGGCGGATACGTACGCCGACCACCACGACAACAGCGGCGACGGCCACGACCACGACGCCGACAACGGCCGCAACGACGACACCCCCGCCGCGGCGGGGGCGGATGCTCGTCCCGGCGCCGCACGGCACGCCGCCGCGGCCATCACCCAGGTGCACAGCCTGGCCGACCCGACCTACGTCGTCGACGCCGCCGCCCTGTGGCACGGCGGGGCCGGAGAGCCGTTCGGTCCCCGGGCCAGGATCGACGCGGTGCTCGCACTGCGCCGCGCCGCCCGCGTCTGGACGCCGCTGGAGCGGCTGCTGGACCAGCCGGTACCCGATGTGCTCGCGCTCGACGAGGACGAGCTGTACGAGCTGCTGGGCGACGCGGGAGCCCGGCTGGCGGCGGCCGGGGTGAGCGTCCACTGGCCCAGGGAGCTCGCCCGTTCCCTCACCGCCGCCGCCGTCGTGCGGCCCGCACCCGGCTCGGCCACCGACGGCACCTCGTTCTTCGACGCCGAGCAGCTCTTCTCCTTCAACTGGCAGTTGTCGCTGGGCGACGAGCGGCTGACCGAGGCGGAGATGGACGTTCTCGCGGAGGCCCACCGGCCGGTGGTGCGGCTGCGGGACCAGTGGGTCGTCGTCGACCCCGCGCTCGTACGCAAGGCGCGCAAGCGGGAGCTCGGGCTGCTCGATCCGGTCGATGCCCTCGCCGTCGCGCTGACCGGCAGCGCCGAAGTCGACGGAGAGCAGGTCGAAGCGGTGCCCGTCGGCGCGCTGGCCGCGCTCCGAACCCGCATCACCGCCGACGACGCCACCATCGCCCCGCCGCCCGGTCTCGACGCCACGCTCCGCGACTACCAACTGCGCGGCCTCGCCTGGCTGGACCGGATGACCTCGCTCGGCCTCGGTGGCTGCCTCGCCGACGACATGGGCCTGGGCAAGACGATCACCCTGATCGCCCTGCATCTGCACCGCGCCCATCCCGCGCCGACCCTGGTGATCTGCCCCGCCTCGCTCCTGGGCAACTGGCACCGGGAGATCAACCGTTTCGCTCCCGGTGTCCCCGTACGCCGCTTCCACGGCACCGGCCGCACACTCGCCGATCCCGACGGCGGCTTCGTCCTCACCACGTACGGCACGATGCGTTCGAGCGCGGCGCAACTCGCCGACCACAGCTGGGGACTGATCGTCGCCGACGAGGCCCAGCACGTGAAGAACCCGCACTCCTCCACGGCGAAGGCGCTGCGTACCATCCCGGCCCCGGCCAAAGTCGCCCTCACCGGCACGCCCGTGGAGAACAACATCTCCGAGCTGTGGGCCCTGCTCGACTGGACCACTCCCGGACTGCTCGGTCCGCTCAAGGCGTTCCGGGCCCGCCACGCCCGTATCGTCGAGAGCACCGGTACGGCCGCCGGGCTCGCCAACGACGAAGCGGTCGAACGGCTCTCCCGGCTGGTCCGGCCCTTTCTCCTGCGCCGCAAGAAGTCGGACCCGGGCATCGCCCCCGAGCTGCCGCCCAAGACGGAGACCGACCACCCCGTCTTCCTCACCCGCGAACAGGCCACGCTCTACGAGGCGGCGGTCCGCGAGACGATGGCGTTCATCGAGGCCTCGGAGGGCATCGCCCGGCGCGGTCTGATCATGAAGCTGCTGGCCTCGCTCAAGCAGATCTGCAATCATCCGGCGCAGTATCTGAAGGAGGAGCCGACCCGCCTCACCGGCCGTTCGGGAAAGCTCGCCCTGCTCGACGAACTCCTCGACACGATCCTCGCCGAGGACGGCTCCGTCCTCATCTTCACCCAGTACGTGACGATGGCCCGGCTCCTCTCCGCCCACCTCGCCTCGCGCGCCGTCCCCTCCCAACTCCTGCACGGCGGTACGCCGGTGGCCGAGCGGGAACGGATGGTGGACCGCTTCCAGTCCGGCGAGGTCCCGGTCTTCCTGCTCTCCCTCAAGGCGGCGGGCACCGGACTGAACCTCACCAGGGCAGCCCACGTCATCCACTACGACCGCTGGTGGAACCCGGCCGTCGAGGAACAGGCCACCGACCGGGCCTACCGCATCGGCCAGACACAACCCGTGCAGGTGCACCGGCTGATCGCGGAGGGCACGGTCGAGGACCGGATCGACGAGCTGCTGCGGGCCAAGCGGGTCCTGGCCGATGCGGTCCTCGGTGCCGGTGAGACCGCGCTGACCGAGCTCAGCGACCGCGACCTGGCCGATCTCGTCTCGCTCAGGAGGCCGTCATGAGCCCCCGCCCGCAACCCCGGCCCCATTCGTACGCCCGCCCCGAGCCCCGGCCGGCCGGTCGGCCGGTCGCCCGGTCACGCCCCGGCCCCGACGATCTGCGGCGCACCTTCGAGGCCGTGCCGCCCCGCACCTCCGACGGCGACGAACCCTTCGCGGACAGCTGGTGGGGCCGCGCCTGGGTGGCCGCCCTGGAGTCCCTGTCGATGGACGAAGGACGGCTCTCCCGCGGCCGTACGTACGCCGACAGCGGCAAGGTCGCCGCGATCACCGTCACCCCCGGACGGGTCGTCGCCTACGTCCACGGCAGCCGCCCCCGCCCCTACCGTGCCGAGCTGCGTCTGCGGTCGCTCACCGACGCCGACTGGGACATCTTCCTGGACGCGGTGGCCGCCCGCCCCGGTCACCTCGCCGCACTGCTCGCCAAGGAGATGCCGCACTCGCTGGCCGACACGGCGGCCGAGGCCGGCATCGGACTGCTGCCCGCCGCGGGCGACCTCGATCCCGGCTGCTCCTGCCCCGACCACGGCTGGCCCTGCAAGCATGTGGCCGCCCTCTGCTACCAGATGGCCCGGCTGCTGGACGCCGACCCGTTCGTCCTTCTGCTGCTGCGCGGCCGGGGCGAGCGCGAACTCCTCGAAGAGCTGGGCCGCCGCAACGCCGCGCACTCCGCCCGGGAACGCCCCGCCGCCCCCGCCACCCCCTCCGTGCCGGCCGGCGAAGCCCTTGCGGACCGCTATCTCCCGCCGCTCCCCGCCCCGCTCCCGGTCCTGTCGCACCCCGGGCAGCCACCCTCGTACCCGAGCCTGCCCGGCGCCCGCGACCCGCTCGCCCTCGACCACCTGGCCACGGACGCGGCGGCCCGTGCGCACACGCTCCTCACCACCGGCCTCGACCCGCTCGCCGGTCTCACCGCCTGGCAGGACGCGGTGCGGCTGGCCGCGTCCCGGCCCACCGCCGGACTCACCGCGACCACCCGCGCCCTCTACCGCGAGCTGTCGTACGCCACCGGCCGCACCCCCACCGACCTGGCCCGGGCCGTCGCGGCCTGGCGCCAGGGCGGCGCCGAAGGGCTGGCCGTCCTCGAAACACCCTGGGATCCTCCGGCCGGCCCCTTCGATCGCGCCCGCCCCGCGCTCGCTGCCGCCGACTTCCCCCGCTTCCACCCCTGGCGCAACCACCTCACGCACCCCAGCGGCACACTCCAGCTCCGCTTCGGCCACGACGGCCGTTGGTACGGCTACGAATCCGAGCCGGGCGAGGACGACTGGTGGCCCCGCGCCACCCCGGACTCCGACCCGGTGGGCGCGCTCATGGAACTCGGCGGAGGCTGAACCCGGCCGGGGCCGGTCCGGGCCTCAGTAGCTCTGCAGATAGACGAAGAGAGCGATCAGGAACACGGCGACGATCGGCAGCACGATCAGTCGCCCCTTGCGGAACCCCTCGTTCTCCTGGTCGGACCGGCCCCGGTCGGCGCCGTGCACCGACGCCAGATGCTCCCAGGCCATATCGGTGATCCTCTTCATCGTCAGCAGCGAAGGCGACCAGTCGCAGTGCGCACAGACCACGAAGTCGCGGTAAGGGTCGTACCGGAAGTCCCGCTCGATATTGACCGTGAACACCTGACCGTCCGGCGTCGTCGCTGTGAA
Organism: Streptomyces sp. NPDC058092; assembly: GCF_042884935.1. Taxonomy (NCBI): domain Bacteria; kingdom Bacillati; phylum Actinomycetota; class Actinomycetes; order Kitasatosporales; family Streptomycetaceae; genus Streptomyces; species Streptomyces sp. NPDC058092. The sequence continues at coordinate 194,417 of NZ_JBHVSY010000009.1, read as the reverse complement.
GTGGCGTACTGGCGTGCCCATATGGATCGTTCCCCGTTCGGTGCGTGTGCACGGTCCCGTACCCGGCCGGGGCACAGTACCCGACCGGACCGCGCCCGCTCCCGGCGCCGTCAGCGAGGCAGTACGGCATCGACGACATCCCGGGCGAAGTCCGGCGGCACCGGTTCGCGGCGGAACAGCACCCGCATCCAGACCGCCCCCGCGATCAGGTCCAGCAGCAGCATCGGGTCGGCGTCCACGGGGAGTTCGCCGCGGGCGGCGGCGCGGGTGAAGACCGGCTGTTCACGGGAGAAGCGATCGGCGAAGAAGTCGCGGGTGAGGGCAGCCAGTTCGTCGTCGGGCAGGCCGGTGCCCGAGGTCATGGCGCGGGCGACGGGTTCGGTGCGCCCGTCGGTGAGCAGGCGGGTGATCTGTTCGGTGAGGGCGATCAGATCACCGCGGAGGCTGCCCGTGTCGGGGATGTCGATGTCGAGGACCCGGGCATGGATCAGGGCCGCCCGCAGAAGCGCCGGTTTCGAGGGCCACCAGCGGTAGATCGTCGTCTTGTTGACCCCGGATTCCTGGGCGACGGCCTCGATGGTGAGCCGGGCGTAGCCGCGTTCCGCGAGATGGCGCAGCGTGGTGTCGAAGATCGCCTCCGCGGCTCGGGGGCCCCGGCCCGGGCGGCGGTTCACGGTCGGGTCGGGCATGAGCACTCCAGAGAAAAGCAACGCAACGTTGCGTTGCGCTGTAAGGTGCTGTCATCGTACTTCGTACTGCGACACAGGGGGCCCGATATGGCGGAGGCAACGGTTTCCAAGGCGGTGACCTGGGGGCTGTTCGCCGCCTGGGTGGCCAATGATCTGGAGGAGCTGGCCACCATGGCCGGCTGGGCGCGGGCCGCCCGGCCCGGGCTCCAGGAGCAGTTCCCGCGAGTGCCCGAGGCGTTCTGGAAGCGGATGGAGCTCTCGCAGCGGGACGTCAACGTCGCGATCGGCCTCATGGGCGGGGTCATGGCGGCGGCGTCGGCGGCCGGGGCGCGCACCGGCGGCCGCAGCCCGTTCTTCCGGAGCGTGCTGGTCGGCTTCGGGGTGCATGGTGTCGCGCACCTGGCGCAGTCGCTGGCGTACCGGGGCTACACGCCGGGGGTGGCCACGGCGCCGACGGTCGTCATTCCGTACTCGGTCTGGGCCGTGCGGCGGCTGAAGGCGGCCGGTGTCAAGAGCGGCGGCGCCGGCGCGACGGCCGCGGCGCTGGCGCTTCTCCCGGTGACCGCGGCGGGAGTTCACGCGCTGGCGCACCGGATCAACCGGCCGCGCGGGCGCAGGGCCCGCGCGGCGGCGTGATCGCGCGGCGGCGTGATCGCGCGGCGGCGTGATCGAGCGGCGGCGTGACCGCGTGGCGGCCGCGTGCCGGAAGTCGGCGGCCGGGTGTCAGAAGTCGGCGGTCGTGCGCTCTTCGATCCGGGCCACCGAGTCCTGGGCGTACGCCTTCTCGTAGGCGTCCCGGATCCGCTCGATCTGGGCATCACGTACGCGCGCCTCGGACGCCGGGTAGAGCAGGGTCAGTTCGTAACTGCGCTCCCGTTCGATCTCCCCGCGGGAATCCCGCCACTGGCCTCGGCCGTCCTGGATGGTCAGCCCGTTCGGGAAGCGCGGTGTGACCTCCTCGTCGATGAATGCCAGAAATTGACGATCGGTCACAACAGGACCACCGTCGGGGCGTTCGGTGCCGAAGAACAGCCGGGTCTCGATGTAGGCCTTCCCGCGTGCGGCGACGGACGACGCTGCGCGCTGCGAGGCGGCGGGGGATTCGTCGCCGAGCGTGGCGTATGCGACCGGTGTGCCCACGGCCAGGACGGCCAGGGCGGCGGCCGCGGTGAGTGCGGTGTGCTGCTTAGGGCCGGTGGGGCCCTTCGTGCGGGTGAAGTGGGGGAAGCGAGGCAAGGCGGGAACCTTCGTTCGGAGTCTGCGCGGGGGTCCGTGAGGGCCTGCGGCGCGGATGCGCGGGGCTCACTGTGGCAAGCGACGCGCGCCGGACGGCGGCAGGACATGGGAGCACCCACCGGAAACCACCCGTACGGGTCGGACCGGGGCTTCACCGAGTTCCACTGCTTCACGGAATCCGGGGGCTTCACCGAAATCCCGCCGCGGCCGCGTACCTCGCGCCTCCGGTGGTCGGTTGAAGGGCCGTTGCCGTGAAAAACCCTTGGTTCCCATCGGTTCGGCGCTGCTAGCTTCCTCGATGTGGCGAAACTCAATCAGATCATCGCAGTGGAGAAGGGCGTCAAGTCCAAGGCCCACCAGGACCTGACGGCGGCGCATCACGGCCTTCAGAAGGCCGGTCTGCTGGCCGGGATCTCCCGGACGTATCAGCCGAAGGACGAGGAGGGCGAGCAGCTGCCGCCCGAGTCGACGCTGGTGCAGATCAAGGCCGAGGATGTGCTGCGACAGACCGCGGCGACCCTGACCCGGCTCTTCGATGTGACCGCCACGAAGGACTGGGCGAACTGCGCGGCCCGCGCGGATGTGAAGGTCGACGGACGGGTCCTCGTGAGCGAGGTGCCGGTGTCGTATCTGCTCTTCCTGGAGAAGCAGCTGACGGATATCAACACCTTCGTCCGCAAGCTTCCGGTGCTCGACACTGCCGAGGCCTGGACCCAGGACCCGTCGACGGACTCCTGGAAGACCGAGCCGGTGAGGACGCTCCGTACGAAGAAGGTGCCCCGCAACCACGTGAAGGCGGAGGCCACCGACAAGCACCCGGCGCAGGTCGAGGTGTACTACGAGGACGTTCCGATCGGGTACTGGACGACCGTGAAGTTCTCCGGAGCGCTGCCCGCGCGGCGGGTCAACGAACTGCTGGACCGGGTGGAGAAGCTCCAGCAGGCCGTGAAGTTCGCCCGCGAGGAGGCCAACGGCGTGGACGTCACCGACCAGCGGGTGGGTGATGCGGTATTCGGTTACCTCTTCGGGTGACCGGCCATGGAATCCCCGGCCGTTCACTACGGCCGGGGTGCGCGAGGAGCGCAAGCTGAAACTGAAGCTTGTCGTGACGACGCGGTTCCAGTGGAGGTTCGAGTCCTCCCCCCGGCATTCTGTGCGTGCCGCACATGAACGGGCCGGGGTAGCCCAAATGGCAGAGGCAGACCGCGATCAATCTCAGACTCTTGCTCCAGACTCAGCATTCGCCACCCATCGCCGAATCAAACGGGCCCGTGCCCATGGGCGTCGAGATGCCGGTTCGACTCCGGCCCGCAGAGCTTCGATCTGCGGTCGTCTAAAGGCAGGACGCGACGGCATAAACCTGACACGGTTCCTTAAAAGTGTCGGCGTGCCGCAGGGGTGGCACCTTCAGGGCCCGGGGGCCGGCTACGCCCCCGGGCCCGCTCCCGTTTCCAGGCATCTCCCGTCACGCGCTCGCGGGCAGCGACACCCCGCGCCCCGCGAAGAAGCGCTCGAAGTCGGGCAGCGCGAGCTCCGCGGCCCGCGTCCCCGCAGTCGTGCCCGACGGGTTGTGGAAGTGGACGCCCGTGCCGTCGGCCGTACGGGACGTCAGCAGCACCAGATGCCCGCCGCGCCCCGGAGCGGGCCGCTCCGGATGCCGGATGCCGTAGTGCACCGAGGCCATGACGGTCCGGCCGCCGTCCAGCAGATCGAGGATCTCCCGCGAGGAGAGGTGGCGGTGGACCTTGGCGTCGAGTTCGTGCACCTCCCGTACGTACTCCGCGAAGGGTGCGTAGATCAGGCCCCGGATCACCCCCTCGGCATCCTCCGTGTACGCGCCGTACTTGAGCGCCCCGTCGCGCAGCGCGAACAGGGACGGGGCCCCGGCGGCCTCGGCCGGCACGGCGCGTGAGCTCTCACCGGCGCCGAGCGCCATGCGCAGGCAGGTCATACCGCACAGATGACCGGACCAGCGCGCGTACTCGGCCGGTGACGCCGCTCCCGACTCCGCCCACGCAGGATCGGTGGCCGGATCGAGCCCGCCCTCGACGATCGGGCCGACGAGCTCGGGCGAGGCGAACTGGGTGAGGACGGGAACACGGCAGGCGGGGCAGGTCACCGGGGGCATCCGATCACTGGCGGTATCCGGTCAGGAAGCGGCCGATGCGGCTGATCGCCGCGTCGAGATCGTCAGCGTACGGGAGGGTCAGAATCCGGAAGTGGTCGGGCCGCGGCCAGTTGAAGCCGGTGCCCTGCACGACCTGGATCTTCTCCCGCAAAGCAGGTCCAGGACGAACTTCTCGTCGTCGACGATGCGATGCACCTTCGGGTCGATGCGCGGGAACGCGTACAGCGCGCCCTTCGGCTTGACGCACGACACCCCGGGGATCTCGTTCAGCTTCTCCCAGGCCCGGTTGCGCTGCTCGTACAGCCGGCCCCCCGGTGCGACGAGTTCCCGGATCGACTGCCGGCCGCCCAGCGCAGCCTGGATGGCGTACTGCGCGGGTGCGTTGGGGCACAGGCGCATGGAGGCGAGCGTGGTCAGCCCCTCCAGATAGTTGCGGGCGTGCTGCTGCGGGCCGGAGATCACCAGCCAGCCGGAGCGGAAGCCCGCCACGCGGTACGTCTTCGACAGGCCGCTGAAGGTGAGACAGACCAGGTCCGGGGCGAGGGACGCCACATTGTGGTGCTCGGCGTCGTCGTACAGGATCTGGTCGTAGATCTCGTCCGCGAACACCATCAGGCCGTGCCTGCGCGCCAGATCGAGAATGCCTTCGAGGACCTCGCGCGGGTAGACGGCACCGGTCGGGTTGTTGGGGTTGATGATCACGACGGCCCTGGTGCGGTCGGTGATCTTCGACGCCATGTCCGCGAGGTCCGGGTTCCAGTCCGAGGCCTCGTCGCAGGTGTAGTGCACGGCCTTGCCGCCCGCGAGGGTCACCACCGCGGTCCACAGCGGATAGTCGGGGGACGGGACGAGCACCTCGTCACCGTCCTCCAGGAGCGCCTGGACGGCCATGGAGATCAGCTCCGAGACGCCGTTGCCGAGGAAGATGTCATCGACCCCGACGTCCGCCAGCCCCATCGCCTGGTAGCGCTGCGCCACCGCCCGGCGGGCGGACAGGATGCCGCGCGAATCGGTGTAGCCGTGGGCCTGCGGAAGCATCCGGATCATGTCCTGGACGACCTCCTCCGGTGCCTCGAAACCGAAGAGTGCCGGGTTGCCCGTGTTGAGGCGGAGCACGCTGTGGCCCGCCTCCTCCAGGGCGTTGGCGTGCTCGATGACCGGGCCCCGGATCTCGTAACAGACCTCGTTGAGCTTGCTGGACTGCCGGAATTCCATACGGTGGCCTCCCCGACCTGATTGCGATACTTGGTTTTACCAAGCTCGGGCTTGGAAAGTCCAACAACATGTCTAGACTGCGTCGCATGCCACGTCAGCAAGAGTCCGCAACCCGCCCGGCCCGCCGCCGGAGTTACGACCAGTTCTGCGCCACCGCACGCTCCCTCGATTCCGTGGGCGACCGGTGGACCCTGCTGATCGTCCGTGAACTGCTGGCGGGCCCCCGCCGCTACACCGACCTCCACGCCGACCTGCCGGGCGTCAGTACGGACGTCCTCGCCTCCCGGCTCAAGGACATGGAGCAGGGTGGCCTGGCCACCCGCCGCCGGCTCCCGCCGCCCGCCGCGGCCTCGGTGTACGAACTGACGGAGCGCGGTCGCGGGCTGCTGCCCGTACTCGCCGCCCTCGCGGAGTGGGGCGCGCCCGCGCTCACCGAGCGGCGGCCCACCGATGCGGTGCGGGCGCACTGGTTCGCGCTTCTGCTGCTGCGCGCGCTGGACGGGCTGACCCATGCCGGGGTCGTCGAAGTCCAGCTGGACGAGGGCGAGTTCCATGTACGCGCCGGTGGTGCGACGGCCGGTGGGACAGGGATCTCGACGGCTGGTACGGCTGGTACAGCTGTGTACGGGGATGGCCCTGCCGCCCACGCCGATGCCCGTATCGCCCTCGACGTCGAGGTCTGCCTGGCGCTCGGGCGAGGGGAGCTGACGCTCGCCGAGGCCGTCAAGGACGGGCGCATCGAGGTGTCGGGCGACGGGCCGCTCGTCGCCGAACTCCGCGGCGAATGACCGATGGGCCGCGAGGGATGACCGAAGCGCCGCAGTGAATGACCGTCGGATCGGGACGATTGCGCGGCTCAACTCGCGGGTAGCGTGGGGGCGTTTGGGATGTCCGGTTCGGGGCGTCCGGTTCGGGACGTCCAGTCCGGGGTGTGTCCAGGACGCTTCCGGGACGCCGAGACAGAGGAGTCGCACGTGAAGGTCGGCAGACAGCAGGGGAGCCCGGGGCGGCGCGTACGGCAGGGGCGGCTCGCCAAGGCCCTGGTCGTCGGCGGCTGCGTGGCCGCGCTCGGCTTCGTACCGTCGGCGGCCGTCGCCACACCCGGCAGCGGTGTCAGCGGCACGGTGGTCGCGAAGGGCACATCGGCGGGGAAGCTGAAGGTCAAGACCCCGAACGGCCGCACCGATGTGACCTTCCGGACCATCACCGTCGAGCCCGGCGGCTCCACCGGCTGGCACACCCATGGCGGCCAGTTGATCGCCGTCGTCAAGTCCGGGACGCTGACGCGCACTCTGGACGACTGCTCGGTCGAGGTGACGCCCGCGGGTTCGTCCTTCATCGAGCCGTCCGGGGTCGATCACCGGCACATCGGACGCAATCTGGGGACCGAGCCGGTCGTGCTCTGGGTGACCTATCTGCTGCCCGAGGGCAGCGCCCTCTCGGACGACGCCGACGCGGTGGACTGCGGCACGAAGAAGTAGACCGTGTGACGCGCACCCGTCCACCGCCGCCGGGGCGGTCGTCAGCCGGCGAGCGTCTCCCCGTATGCCCCGAAGCCGGAGATCACCAGGCCGTCGCGGAAGGTCAGCACCTCGCTGACCCGGCCGCCGATCTGGTTGCGATAGTCGATCACCACGGCATGGACGCTCGCCCGGACGTCCACCACCTCGAACTTCAGCTCGGGGATACGCTCCAGCGCTGCCGCCCAGTACCTGCGCAGCGCTTCCCTGCCGTGCACCGTGCCGGACGGATCGCCGGTGAACCGCGCCATGACGGGTGAACTGAACGTCACGTCTTCGTGATAGTGCGACAGAACGCGGTCGAGATCATGGGAGTTCCAGTCGTCCTGCCATTCGGCGGCGAACGCGCGGGCGGCCGCCGACCGGGACCAGGGCCTGCGCCCGCTCGCCGACCGAGTGGTGCGCCTGGCCCGGAGCCACCTGGCGGGGAGCGGCGAGGCGGCACCCCGTCGGCGGGACGGCCGGCGCCGGGGCGCGGGGCCGGGGTGATGATGGGCGGTGCGATTCGAAGCGATCACCTGGGAGCGGCTGGCCGAAGCCTGCGCCGCGCACGCCGACGGTCTGGAGCCGGCCGACGTCGGGCCCTGGCTGAAAGTCGCCGTCGATGGCGCCCCGGCGGCCCGTACCGGGGAGTTGGCCGGGCGAGTTGCGCAGGCGCTGCGGGGCCGGGGGCGTGCTGCTGGTGGTGTCCACCGAGGGGTTCACAACTACTGGTCCAGTACCTCGTTTTGGCGAACATGGGCACTATTGAGTGAACGGTGCTCCGGTCTGTAGGTGCGCCCGGCGGGGTGTGCGTTATGTGTGTGACGCGATCTGGGACGCCGGGTGTGGTGTCAGCAGTCGGGGCCCCCGTATCACCGGAGTGATGGTTCGGGGCCTCCCCGTCGCCTCTGGCCACACCTACATGGCCGGGGCGTAGGGATTCCGCCCACCTGGGACGGACCGCATACGGGATATGCGTCGCCGACCAGGACGCGAAAGCGGAGGACCAGTGCGCCCAACACCGTTCGGGGCGTGCCGGTGAGACAGGACTCAACTCCTGCTCACTGCCCAGGAACGGTTCCTGCGGCCGGCGAGTCTTCGGCACGAGTACGGCACGGAGGACCCCGACTTGTACTGCGGCGGCTGGTTCGACACGGGCGCGCTGTGGCGCGAGGGGTTCGGGCCGCTGGAGGCGGGTGGGAGCGGAGCGGGTAGCGGGCGGGGCCGATCCGGCGAGCCGGGAGCGTCATGGACCGGGACGGCCCCCCACGGTGGTGACCGCCTCCGCCCCCGACCGGCAGCCCGCCGCCGCGGCCGAGGCGTCGTCGGCCCCCGCGAGGTGCGCCGCGAGGAAGCCGCCGGTGAACGCGTCGCCCGCGCCCGTCGAGTCCACGGCGCCCCGCACCTGAACAGCCGGGATGCGCCGGGTCACCGTGCCCGCGACGGCCAGCAGGGCCCCGCTCTTGCCGAGCGTGACGACCACCCGGGGCACCTGAAGGCTCAACTTGGCCGCCGCGTCGGCCGGTTCGGGGAGTCCGGTGAGCAGCCGGGCCTCGTCCGCATTGGGCAGCAGCAGATCCGTGCCCTCCACGACTGTCAGGAACCGGTCGACGCCCAGCTCGGTGAGGAAACCGGCCGAAGCCGGGTCGACGCTCACCGTGACCCGCCGCCGCCGGGCCTCCCGCAGGGCGAGCAGGGCCGTCGCCCGGCTCGTCGCGGCGAAGAGGAGGTACCCGGAGAGGTGGAGATGGGCGATGCCGTCGAGCATCGACGGTGACCAGTCGTCGGGGGAGAGGCGGAGCACGGCACCGCTGTCGGTGAGGAAAGTGCGCTCGGCGGCGGAATCGACGAGGGCGACGACGGTGGCGGTCGGCACGTCGTCGTCCACGGCCAGCAGGCAACGTACCCCTGCCCGTTGGAGCGCGTCACGGTGCCAGGCCGCACGGTCGGCGCCGACGCGGGCCAGCAGCCGTACGTCGCGACAGCCCGAACGCGCCGCCCAGCAGGCGACGTTGGCGCCCGCGCCGCCGGGGAGAGTGCGGATCCGGGCCGAGGTGTCCGTACCGTGGATCAGCGCCGTCGCATGCCGGGCCACTACGTCGGTGACCACGTCGCCGACGACGAGCAGACCGCCGCCGCTCATCGGCCCGCTGTTGGTCATCGACCTGTCGTCGGTCATTGACCCGTCACTGGCCATCGGACTGTCGTCGGTCATTGACCGGCCGCCGGGTTCCGGCGCGATGCCGTGTTCCGCGCGGCGGCGGCCCACGCACCGGAGATCCGCGCGGCAAGCGATACGTTTCCGCGCACGGCCGCCAGATTGGCCTCCAGCGAAGCGCCTCCGGTCCCCCGCATGAGCCGGTCCAGCAGGAACGGCGTGACGGCCTGGCCCACGATGCCGCGCTCCCGGCACGCGTCGAGGGCCTCGGCCAGCACGCGGTCATGGAGCGCGGGGTCCAACTGGTCCTCCACGGACACGGGGTTGGCGACGATCAGCGCGGAGCCGGGACCGCCGAGCGCGTCCTGGGCCCGCATCACCTCCGCGACCTCTTCGGGCGTCCGCACGGTCCAGTCGACCGGTTCGCCCGAGCTGTTCAGATAGAAACCGGGAAAGCGGTCGGTGCCGTAACCGAGCACGCCGACACCGAGCGTCTCCAGACGCTGCAACGTCGCGGGGACGTCCAGGATCGACTTCACCCCCGCGCACACCACGGTGAGGCCGGTACGCCCGAGGAGCCGGAGGTCCGCGGACTCGTCCTGGGTCTCCGTCCAGTTCCGGTGCACGCCGCCGAGACCGCCGGTCGCGAAGACGCGCAGGCCCGCGTGCGCGGCCAGGAACGCCGTCGCGGACACGGTCGTCGCCCCGCTCGCGCCCGCCGCCAGGGCCGGTGCGAGGTCCCGGTGGCCCAGCTTCCGCATCGCAGGGTCGGCGGCGACCCGCTCCAACTGGTCCTTGTCCAGGCCGATGTGGGCCCGTCCGTCCAGTACGGCGATCGTGGCGGGCACCGCGCCCGCGGACCGTACGAGCCCTTCGAGCTCCTCGGCGACCCGCAGATTGCGTGGGCGCGGCAGGCCGTGCGCGATGATCGTCGACTCCAGAGCCACGACGGGGTGGTGCGTGGCGAGGGCCGCCCGTACCTCGGTGGAGAGGACGGGGGCGTAGGAATGTGCGCTGTGCGACGCATTCAATGACATGTCCACATCCCTGTCGCGGGCGCGCCGGCCTCAAACGTGCTGCGGGACTGCTCGTCTTCTGCGCATGCTCTCCCGGTCCTGGTGCCGAGTCGCCCCGGAGCGGTCGCTAGGGTGACCGGCCATGACCACATTTGATCAAGCTCCTGCCTCGTTCGCCGTGCACATTCCGGCTGCCGAACTCGAACCGGAACCGCTCGACCCGGCACAGATCGTCTCGGGCGACCCCGTGGTGACCGGCAAGGTGCTCTGGGAGTCGCCCGACGGCAAGCAGGTGCGCGGCATCTGGCAGATCACGCCCGGCGTGGTCACCGACACCGAGGCCAATGAGCTGTTCGTGGTCGTCAGCGGGCGGGCGACCGTGGCCGTCGAGGGCGGGGCGACGCTGGAGATCGGGCCGGGGGACGCCTGCGTACTGCGCGAGGGCGACCGTACGACGTGGACCGTGCACGAGACGCTGCGCAAGGCTTACCACATCAGCCTGTGAAGCCTCAGCAGCCTCAGCAGCCTCAGACGTCGGAGGAGGGTGCAGCAGGTGCCCCGGGCGCAGTCGCTGTGGGCGCTGTATCGGGGGCTGCTGTTTCGGCGTGTGCCGCGGGCCGGGTGAGCGCCCGGCGCAGCGCCAGCGTTGCCATGGGCAGCAGCAGACATGCTCCGACCACGTTCAGCCAGCCGTAGCTCGCCCGGGCGACGATCACCCCGGCGATCATGCCGCCGATGCCCGCCGCCGTGTTCATGGTCAGATCCGACAGACCCTGCACGGCGGCGCGGGCGGGCTGCGGCACGGAGTCGGTGAGCAGCGCCGAACCCGCGACCAGCCCGGCCGACCAGCCCAGCCCGAGCACGAAGAGACCGGCCGCCGTCTGCCCGTGACTGGCGCCCGCCGTGCCGGCCAGAAGTGCGGCGCAGGCGAGCAACCCGACCGCCAGGCCGATCACGGTCAGCCGGCCGAACCGGTCGGACATCCAGCCCATCACCGGGGAGAAGGCGTACATACCCGCGATGTGGCCGCTGATGACCAGGCCGATCAGCTGGAGCCCGGCGCCGTGATGGCCCATATCGACCGGGGTCATCACCATGATCGAGACCATCGCGGTGTGCGAGACGGCCACCGTCACCAGCGCCAGCCGCGCCATCGGAGACGCCCGGACCGCCGCGACACCGGCACGCAGCGAACGGCCTGCGGGGGACTCGCTCTCCTGCGGCGCCAGCGCCCGCGCGGTGAGCAGCGGATCCGGCCGCAGCAGCACCCAGACCACCAGGGCGGCCAGCAGAAAGATCCCGGCCGCGAAGAAGAACGGACCCGCCTGTTCGGATATCGCGGTGCCGCGGAAGACACGTCCCACCGGGGCCGCGATGTTCGGCCCCAGAACGGAACCGATCGTCGTGGCCCAGATGACGGTGGAGATCGCCCGGCCGCGCCGGTCGGGCTCGACCAGATCCGCGGCGGCGAACCGGGCCTGCAGATTGGCCGAGGAACCGGCACCGAACCCCGCCATGCCGAGCAGCAGCAGCGGGAAGCTCTCCACGACGGTGGCCAGGACCACGAGCCCCGCGCCGAGCGCACCGATCAGATACGCCAGTACGAGACCGGGGCGCCGGCCCCGCGAGGTCATCAGAGCGGCAAGCGGCAGCGAGAGCAGCGCCGTACCGGTCACCGACGCGGTCGGGGCCAGACCGGACAGCGCCTCGGAACCGCTCACCTCCGTGGCCAGGACCGGGGCCAGGGCGATACCGATGGGAACGCCGAGGCCGCCGAGTATCTGGCTGGCCATGAGCACTGCGGACGTTCTGCGCCGCAGTCCGGGCAGCTCGGCCGCCGTGACCGGGCCGGCGCCGGGAAGGCCGGACCCGGTGGGGGTGTCAGGTGCGTCGAGGTTGTTGGTCACTGGCGCAGTGTGCCAGCCCGTACACGGGTACGAAACCGGGCTCCGTCCGGACAGGGCCACGGCAGGGGCGCGGATCGGGGAGGACCAGCCTCCGCAACCCGAATCAGAACAGCGGCTGTGGCAGCACACCCTCCAGAGCCAGCAGCTTCCGCTTGGTTTCGAGGCCCCCGCCGAACCCGCCGAGTCCGCCGTCGCTCTCCACCACCCGGTGGCACGGCACCACCACCGGCAGCGGATTGGAGCCCATGGCCGCGCCGACCGCCTGCGCGGCCCCCGGCTGCCCCACGCGCTCCGCCAGGTCCCCGTACCCGGCGACCGCCCCGTAAGGCACCCCCGTAGCCAGCTCGCGGAGCACCTGGCGGTTGAAGCCGGATGTCAGCGACCAGTCCAGGTCGAGCGAGAACTCCCGCAACGAGCCCGCGAAATACTCCGCGAGCTGGCGTATCGGCTCGGCGAGCCGTGCGGAGCCGGGATTCTCCACCGGCTCCGCACCGAGTCGCGTCCGCAACTGCCCGACCGCCTTCTCCCTGACCTCGGGACGGGCATGGAAGGCCACGCTCACCAGCCCCGCGTCGGTCGCGGCCAGCAGCAGCGGGCCGATGTCGCTCTCGACGACGGCCCACTCGACAACCCCGTTGCTGTTCATGGAAACCACCGTACGGCCGACCACTGACAACGGGCCGCGGAGCCGGGGGCAACGGGCCGCGGAGCCGGGGGCGGCCGAGCTGTCAGCCCGTGGCCTCGCGCACCACATCAGGGGTGTTGGTGATGATCCCGTCGACGCCGAAGCCCGCCACCTTCGCCGCGGTCGCCGCGTCGTTGACCGTCCAGGTGTTGACCCGGAGCTTCTTGCCGTGTGCGCCCTTCAGCGCATGCACCGCCTTCACGTAGTCGGCGGAGATCGACGTGTGCGAGGGATTGATCTGGTCGGTGAACGCCGCGTACGAGGGCAGATCGGCCACCGCCGGGGTGCCGAGGAAGCCGGTCGTGACGTCCGGACGCTGCTGGTGCACTTTCTTCACACTGTCCGCGCCGAAGCTCTGGATGACGAGCCGGTGCTTGACGTGATTGCGGTCGAGCCACCCCTTCCGGCCCAGCACCCGCAGGGTCTCCTTCTCGATGCCCGGATAGATCTCCGGGCTCTTGATCTCCAGCAGCAGATTCTGGTGGTTGCGCTCGATCCGGTCCAGGTACTGCTTGAGGGTGGGCACCCGGGTACCGGCGAACTGCGGACCGAACCAGCTGCCCGCGTCCAGCCGGGCGATCTCGGCGGCCGTGAAGTCCTTGACCGCCCACGGCGCGCGGTCCGGGAAGACCTCCTCGACGTCGGTGGTCCGCTTCAGATCGGTGTCGTGCACGACCACCAGTACGCCGTCCCTGGTGAACTGGACGTCGTTCTCCACCCAGTCGAAGCCGAGGGCGTCGGCCTTGTCGACGGCCGCCAGGGTGTTCTCCGGCGCATAGGCCGAAGCGCCCCGGTGGGCGAAGACGACCGGAGCGTCCGGCTTCGTGTCGTCGGTCCGGGCACTCACGGTCCGGATGCCCGTGACCGTGCTGGTGTGCCCGGCCGTGACCGTGGTCGTGGTCCGCGTATCAGTGGTCGACATCAGGAGCGCGCCGGCACCCATGAGGGCGGCGGCAGCGGCGGCGGCGGTGGCGGTACGTGCGTACACGTGTACTCCTCGCGTCAGAGTTACGGACGGGCCGAGAGTGGCAGCCGTCCTGCAACGAGGGACAGGCGAAGGATGGCCACAACGTGAACGCCGCTCCTGAGACCGGGTCACGGACCGATTTCCTTGTCGATAAAATGCAGCTCTTCTGTTTGTCTGCCGGGCCTCGCGCCTTAGGGTCACCTCGAACCCGGGCTTCCGCGAAGGGCGTACGAGCATGCAGGGCACGATCGACGGTTTCAGCTACGGAGCGGTGACGCCCGTCGCGGCCTTCCTCATGGCCTGCCTCGGCGCGGCCCTCGGGCTGCGCTGCACGACTCGTTCGCTGCGCACCGAGCGTTCCTTCAAGGCCGGCTGGCTGGCTCTCGGCGCGACCTCCATCGGCTCCGGCATCTGGACGATGCACTTCGTCGCGATGACGGGTTTCTCCGTCGAAGGGGTGGTCATCGACTACGACAAGCCGATCACCTTCGCCAGTCTCGCGGTCGCGATCGGCATGGTCGCCATCGGCATCTTCATCGTCGGGTACCGGGGCGCCACCCGCATGGCACTGGTGACGGGCGGCACGATCACCGGGCTCGGCGTGGCCACCATGCACTACCTGGGTATGGCCGGAATGCGTCTTCCGGGGCAGTTCGAGTACGACACGATCACCGTGGCCCTCTCCGTCGTCATCGCCGTGGTGGCCGCCACGACCGCGCTCTGGGCGGCCGTCTCCATCCACGGCTTCCTGCCCAGCCTCGGCGCCAGTGTCGTGATGGGCGTCGCGGTGAGCGGCATGCACTACACCGGAATGGCCGCGCTCAGCGTCCATCTGCATCCCGGCGCCCTCGTCGGCGCCGGTTCGGACGACGGGCCGACCGTCCCCCTCGTACCGCTGCTGATCGGTCCCGGCTGCTTCCTGCTCCTCGCCGCGGTGGTCGTGATGTTCGACCCCCTGATGGTGATGGGCACTCCGGACTGGGACGACCCCAAGGCCTTGAACGGGGCCGGACGTCGCCCCGGAATCCCGGCCCCCCGGCAGGTCCCGCGGCAGGTCCCGAGGTTCGGAACACATGCCGATCCGGCGTCGTTCCACTCCCGGCCCCGCGATCCCGCGCCGCCAGGAGAATGGTGACCCCCGGCCCGGCACCACGGCGGACCCGGCCCGGTTGTCAGTGGTGGGTCGTACGGTGGTTGCATGCGGCCCGTTTCGAAGATCGAACGTTCGGTGGCGCCTTTCGAGGTCGTCAGTCCCTACCAGCCCAGCGGCGACCAGCCCGCGGCCATCGCGGAGCTGGAGCGGCGCATCCGTGCAGATGAGAAGGATGTCGTCCTGCTGGGTGCGACCGGCACCGGCAAGTCGGCGACCACCGCCTGGATGATCGAGAAGCTGCAGCGCCCCACCCTCGTCATGGCGCCGAACAAAACGCTCGCGGCCCAGCTGGCGAACGAGTTCCGTGAGCTGCTGCCCAACAACGCCGTCGAATACTTCGTCTCGTACTACGACTACTACCAGCCCGAGGCGTACGTCCCGCAGTCGGACACCTACATCGAGAAGGACTCCTCGATCAACGAGGAGGTCGAACGGCTGCGCCACTCCGCGACGAATTCGCTGCTCACCCGGCGCGATGTCATCGTGGTCGCCTCCGTCTCCTGCATCTACGGCCTCGGTACGCCCCAGGAGTACGTGGACCGGATGGTGCAGCTCAAGATCGGTGACGAGATCGACCGCGACCAACTGCTGCGCCGCTTCGTCGAGATCCAGTACAGCCGCAACGACCTCGCGTTCACCCGCGGCACGTTCCGGGTCCGCGGCGACACCATCGAGATCTTCCCGGTCTACGAGGAGCTGGCCGTCCGCATCGAGATGTTCGGTGACGAGATCGAGGCGCTCTCCACCCTCCACCCGCTCACCGGCGAGGTCATCAGCGAGGACCAGTCCCTCCACGTCTTCCCCGCCAGCCACTACGTCGCCGGCCCCGAGCGCATGGAGAAGGCGGTCAACGGCATCGAGCAGGAGCTGGAGCAGCGCCTTGCCGAGCTGGAGAAGCAGGGCAAGATGCTGGAGGCCCAGCGGCTGCGGATGCGCACCACGTACGACATCGAGATGCTCCGGCAGATCGGCACCTGCTCCGGCGTGGAGAACTACTCGATGCACTTCGACGGCCGCTCACCCGGCACCGCCCCCAACACCCTCCTCGACTACTTCCCCGAGGACTTCCTCCTCGTCCTCGACGAGTCGCATGTCACCGTCCCGCAGATCGGCGCCATGTACGAGGGCGACGCCTCCCGCAAGCGGACCCTCGTCGACCACGGCTTCCGGCTCCCCTCCGCGCTCGACAACCGCCCGCTGAAGTGGGAGGAGTTCCTGGGCCGGATCAACCAGACCGTCTATCTTTCCGCCACGCCCGGGAAGTACGAGCTGTCCAGGGGCGACGGCTTCGTGGAGCAGATCATCCGCCCCACCGGCCTCGTCGACCCGGAAGTCGTCGTCAAGCCCACCGAGGGCCAGATCGACGACCTGGTGCACGAGATCCGCACGCGCGCGGAGAAGGACGAGCGGGTCCTGGTCACCACCCTCACCAAGAAGATGGCCGAGGACCTCACCGACTACTTCCTGGAGCTCGGCATCCAGGTCAGGTATCTGCACAGCGACGTCGACACCCTGCGCCGCATCGAGCTGCTGCGCGAGCTGCGCTCCGGCGAGTACGACGTACTGGTCGGCATCAACCTCCTGCGTGAGGGCCTCGACCTGCCCGAGGTGTCGCTCGTCGCCATCCTCGACGCGGACAAGCAGGGCTTCCTGCGCTCGGGGACGTCCCTGATCCAGACCATCGGGCGCGCCGCCCGTAACGTCTCGGGGCAGGTCCATATGTACGCCGACAAGATCACCCCGGCGATGGCGCAGGCCATCGACGAGACGAACCGCCGCCGCGAGAAGCAGATCGCCTACAACACCGAGCGCGGCCTCGACCCGCAGCCGCTGCGCAAGAAGATCAACGACATCGTCGCCACGCTCGCCCGGGAGGAGGTCGACACCGAGCAGCTGCTCGGCAGCGGCTACCGCCAGGCGAAGGGTGCCAAGGCCCCCGTTCCCACGCTGGGCATCAAGACGGCAGGCGCGAAGACGGCCGGTGCCAAGAAGGCCGGAGGCTACGGCGCAGTGGTCACCGACCGGCCCGCGACCGAACTCGCCGGAATCATCGAGGAGATGACCGACCGGATGCGGGCGGCCGCCGCGGACCTGCAGTTCGAGGTGGCGGCCCGACTGCGTGACGAGGTCGGTGAGTTGAAGAAGGAGTTGCGCCAGATGCGCGAGGCGGGTCTCGCCTGACCCCGTCGCATCGGGTGTGTTGCAGGACCGACACAAAAACGCCCCAAGCGGCCGCGCCCTCGGCGCGACTGCGTAGGGTGCTGGGAAACCGCGCACGGACGGATGCGGGGCAAGCGGAGAGGGGACAGCGCGTGACGGTCAATATGACCAAGGGTCAGGCCATCAGCCTGCAGAAGAGCGACGGGGGGACCCTGACCGCGGTACGGATGGGGCTCGGCTGGCAGGCGGCGCCGCGCCGTGGTCTGTTCGGTTCGCGTACGCGGGAGATCGACCTCGACGCGTCGGCGGTGCTGTTCGCCGACAAGCAGCCGGTCGACGTGGTCTTCTTCCGCCACCTCGTCAGTGACGACGGCTCGGTCAAGCACACCGGGGACAACCTGGTCGGCGGCGCCGGTTCCGGCGGCGACGACGAGGCGATCCTCGTCGACCTGCAGCGGGTTCCGGTCCACATCGACCAGATCGTCTTCACGGTGAACTCCTTCACCGGTCAGACGTTCCAGGAGGTGCAGAACGCCTTCTGCCGCATCGTCGACGAGACCAACGGCCAGGAGCTCGCCCGCTACACGCTGGACGGCGGCGGGCAGTACACCGCCCAGATCATGGCGAAGGTGCACCGTTCGGGGACCGGATGGCAGATGACCGCCCTCGGCAACCCGGCCAACGGCCGCACCTTCCAGGACCTGATGCCGGCGATCCTGCCGCACCTGTAGGCACGGCCCGACCGGCCGGTCGGCATCGGCACGCGCAGCTCCCGGAGGCATCGGCCGCCGGGAGCTGCACCACATGGCACCGGACCACATGACGCCACATCGCGCGACACCGCATGACGCAGCAGCAACTCACCGAGGGGACAGGGCAATGACGGCCGAGCTGGTCCGGGGGCAGAACCACACCTTGCCCCAGACCCGTCTGGAGATCCGGGTATCGGCCGGTACGCCCGTCGTGGCCGGTGCCACGCTCGGCGACGAGAACGGCACGGTGCGCGGCACCGAGTGGATCGCCCACCCGGGGTCGCCCCAGCTGCCCGGGCTCGAAGTGTCCCGACAGGCCGCCGCCGACCACCGGCTCGCCGTGGACCTCGACGCGCTGCCCGCCCCGGTGCACCGGGTCACCGTGCTGCTGGCCCTGCCCATGGGCGCCGGCTGCCCGGCCCGGTTCGGCGCGGTCGCCGCACCGTACGTCGCCGTCACCGGGCTCGACGGCACCGAGATCGCCACCTTCACCCTCACCGGCCTGGACACCGAGTCCGCGGTCACCGCCCTGGAGCTCTACCGCCGCCAGGGCGCCTGGAAGGTCCGCGCCGTCGGCCAGGGCTACGCGGCCGGCCTCGCCGCCATGCTCGCCGACCAGGGCCTGCCGCAGGCGGCCGAGCTGGCCCGCACGATCCAGGACGCGGTCACCCGCGCGACGGCCCGCTCGGTCGCACCGCCCCCGCCGCGCACCCCGGACGCGGACCGGGTCGGTCACGGCACGGGCCCGGTACCGCCCGCGGACCGCCCCCGGCCGTCCGTCGCACCACCGACGGCACCCGAACCGCTCACCGAACCCACCGCCCCGCCGCCCGCGGCCACGACGGGCGGCCCCATCGACTACGCGCACCCGCGCCGCCGGGCCGCCGCGCCCCCGCCGCCCCCTCCCAACACCGCGCCGCCCGCCGAGCCGGGCCGCCCCGCACAGCCCGTCGCCGGGGACGCGACCGGCTGGTCGATGGACGAGCGCCTCTACAACCAGATCTGGGGCATGTTCGAGGACCTGGCCCGCACCACCGCCGCGTACCGCAGCGCCGTCGACTTCGCCGAGTCCCGCATGGACCAGGAGCTCGACCGGACCTTGTCCGACCCGCGCAACCGGATCGGCGGCGCCGGTGACCGGGCCCGCGAACAGGCCCGGGCCAAGCGCGACGAGCTGACCGCCCGGGCCCGCGAGGCCCTCGACCGCGACCTCGCCCAGCTCGCCGCCGAGTCCGCCGTCGTCGAACCCGCACTCCCCGCCGCGTTCGCGGGGTGGGACAACCCCGTCTGGCACGCCTACCGCGTCCCGATGGAGATCCCCATGGCGCTGCGCATCGGCGAGCTCCATCTGCCCGAGAGCCCGAAGCTGCGCATCCCGCTGCTGGTCCGGCTGCCGCTGGAGCGCGGCATCTGGGTCGACAGCGGCCGTACGGCGTCCGAGGCCGCGGCCCTGATGGATACCGCCCAGCTGCGCCGCCTCGCCATGGAGAACGCCGTCGCGCACGCGGCCCGGCTGCTGGCCGTGTACCCGGCCGACGAGTTCTCCGTCCATGTCATCGACCCCGCGGGCTCGGCGGCCAAAGCGCTCGCGCCGCTGGTCGAATCCGGGGCCCTCGCCGGGCCGCCCGCCGCCGGAGCCGGGGGCGTGGCCGCGGTCCTCGCCCGGCTCACCCGGCGCGTCGACCTGGTGCAGATGGCGATACGGGCCGGCGCCGCGGATTCGCTTCCGCCGGACCTGGACACGGGCGAGCAGCTGCTGATCGTCAACGACTTCCCGCACGGCTTCGACGACCGGGCCGTCACCCAGCTCCGGTACCTCGCCGACGAGGGGCCCTCGGTCGGCGTCCATCTGCTGATGGTCGCGGACCGGGAGGACGCCAGTGCGTACGGACCGGTGCTCGACCCGCTGTGGCGCTCGCTGCTCCGGATCACCCCGGTCGCCGACGACCACCTGGCCGATCCCTGGGTGGGCCACGCCTGGACGTACGAGCCACTGAGGATGCCGCCCGGCAGCCGGGTCCTCGAACAGGTGCTCGCCAGGGTGGCCGCGGCCCGCCGCCCCCGGCGGGTCTGAGCGGCGGAGCCGCCGACAACCGAGCTTTACCCCCCTGACCAGCCTTTTTGAAAGATCCTTACCCTCGCCTTTACCTTTTCTTGGTGTTCCCTGTACTGTTCTTTGGGCGGAGGGGAGTACTCCCATACGCGGCGTTCCCGTCAGTACGGACTGTGACCGGTCCCGGGGCGCCGGCCCGTGGTGCGCAGCCCGTGCGCCAGGGTGGAAGAGACCTCCGGCAGCGACGACGCTGATCAGTAGCCGTAGCGAACTGCCGGAGGCGCAGTGGACGTTTCATGGACCCTCTGGGTGCTGACCATCCTTGGTCTGTCAGCCCTTATTGCCATCGACTTCTTCATCGGGCGCAAACCCCATGACGTGACGACCAAGGAAGCCGGAATCTGGACGATCGTCTGGATCGCGCTGGCCGCGCTCTTCGGACTCGGTCTGCTGGTCTTCGGTGGGAGTCAGGCATCGGGTGAGTTCTTCGCCGGTTTCATCACCGAGAAGTCGCTCAGTGTCGACAACCTCTTCGTCTTCGTCCTGATCATGGCGAAGTTCTCGGTCCCCTCCCACCTCCAGCAACGGGTGCTGCTCGTGGGCGTGCTGATCGCGCTGGTCCTGCGAGCGATCTTCATCGCCGCCGGTGCCGCCGTCATCGCCAACTTCTCGTGGGTCTTCTACATCTTCGGCGCGTTCCTGATCTACACCGCCTGGAAGCTCATCCAGGAGGCGCGGGCCGACGAGGAAGAGGAGGAGTTCGAGGAGAACCGTCTCCTCAAGACGATCGAGCGCCGCTTCGGGGTCGCCGACCGGTACCACGGCACCAAGCTCTTCATCCGTAACAACGGCAAGCGCGTCCTGACGCCGCTGATGATCGTCATGCTCGCCATCGGCACCACCGATGTGCTGTTCGCGCTGGACTCCATCCCCGCGATCTTCGGCCTGACCCAGGACCCGTACATCGTCTTCACGGCCAACGCCTTCGCCCTGATGGGGCTGCGGCAGCTGTACTTCCTGATCGGTGGCCTGCTGAAGAAGCTGGTCCACCTCAGCTACGGCCTCTCGGTCATCCTCGGCTTCATCGGCGTGAAGCTGGTGCTGCACGCACTGCACGAGTCCGGAGTGCACGTCCCCGAAATATCCATCCCGGTCTCCCTCGGCGTCATCTGCGGCGTGCTGGTGATCACCACGATCACCAGCCTCATGGCCAACAAGAAGCAGGAGCGGGCCGAGGCCGCCGCGGAAGCGGACAAGGCCGCGGACGAGGGCTCCAGCGTCGACGCCTGACCTACCGGTCCCCGTCGGCCGTCCGACAGGGCGGGAACCAGCACCGGCCGGGGCGCGCAACTGTCCGTTGCCCGCCCCGGCCGGTGTCCGTACGGGTGGAGAGTGCCTTCGCGGCCGCCGTCACCAGCCGCGGGCGCGCCACTGCGGCAGCTGCGGACGCTCGTCGCCGAGCGTGGTGTCGTGACCGTGGCCCGGATAGACCCAGGTCTCGTCGGGCAGCTGGTCGAAAAGCTTGGTCTCCACATCGTGGATCAGGCTCGCGAAGGCCTCGGGGTCCTTGTGGGTGTTGCCGACCCCGCCGGGGAAGAGACAGTCCCCGGTGAACAGATGCGGAGCGCCGTGCGGGTCGTCGTAGATCAGTGCGATGGAGCCCGGGGTGTGACCGACGAGATGACGGGCGGTCAGGCCGACCCGGCCCACCCGGATCGTGTCGTTGTCGTCGACCAGGACATCGGTCGGGACCGGGATGCCCTCGGCGTCGTACCGCCCGGCGAACGTACGCGCGCCGGTGGCCGCCACCACCTCGCCGAGCGCCTGCCAGTGGTCGCCGTGCCGATGGGTGGTGACGACGGAGGCGATGCCGTCGTCACCGATCAGTCGCAGCAGGGTCCCGGCCTCGTTGGCCGCGTCGATCAGGAGCTGCTCGCCGGTGGCCCGGCAGCGCAGCAGATAGGCGTTGTTGTTCACCGGGCCGACGGCGACCTTGGAGATCATCAGATCCGTCAACTCGTGTACATCCGCACGTCCGCCGACCTTGACCGCTCCGCTGTACGTCATACGACTCAGCCTATAGCGGGGGCAGTACGGGAAGGGGTCCGCCTTCGACGGTCAGCGCCGACCCGTCGCGGCGTCCGCAGAGCCAGCCGAGCAGCTCGGGGGCTGTGCCGCGGACCACGACCGGGCCGCCTTCCGCGCCGCCGCCCGTGGTCCAGAACCGGCCGTCGTCGGCGGCCACACCCGTGGACACGACCTCCGGATGCTGCCCGAACCGCTCGGCGAGGAAGTCGATCTCCCGGTCGACGAACTCTTCGGGAAGATCCTCCAGCTCGTAGCCGATGCCCAGGTCGACATGGTGCAGCTCGACCTCGACGCGGCGGCGGAAGGGAATCCGGGAGGCCGAGTCCGTCACGCCGTTGCGCATCGTGACCGTGCGGGACCAGTCCGCCGGGGCCGATGCCGCATCCAGGAAGCGGGCCGCGCTGCCGGCCAGGTCGGCCAGCTGCTCGGCCTTCGGCCGGGGTGCGTCGCGCTCGATGTCGCGGTCGCGGGTTTCGCTGTCTGCGTACATGGGCCGGCCCTGGAGAACATTTACGAGCGCGTCGGCGTTACGAGAGAGGTGCGCAACGACATGGCCCCGGCTCCAGCCCGGCAATCGCGACGGCTGGGCGAGCGTGGCATCGTCCAATTTCTCGGTGGCGCTGAGCAGTCGATCAGTCGCTTCACGTACGGCGTCCAGGTCGTGCGCATGATCAATCATAATGCCGAGCCTAGCTCCGCCACTCAATCGGGTGAAGGAGTCGGCAGCCGTCCGTAAATCGAATGCGCGTGCTATACGCTCGGAGTCGAAAGCTTCGTACATCGCTGTGGCGCCCCCCGTACCCTGGGACAGCGGCTCAGTTCCCCCATTTCTCTCTAGAAAGGTGCGGACCGGCGTGGCCGACCGTCTCATCGTCCGTGGCGCTCGCGAGCACAACCTCAAGAACGTCTCGCTCGACCTCCCCCGCGACTCCCTCATCGTCTTCACCGGGCTTTCCGGGTCGGGCAAGTCGTCTCTCGCGTTCGACACGATTTTCGCCGAGGGCCAGCGGCGCTACGTGGAGTCCCTCTCCTCGTACGCCCGCCAGTTCCTCGGCCAGATGGACAAGCCGGACGTCGATTTCATCGAGGGCCTCTCGCCCGCCGTCTCCATCGACCAGAAGTCGACCTCGCGCAACCCGCGCTCGACGGTCGGCACGATCACCGAGGTCTACGACTACCTCCGGCTGCTCTTCGCCCGGATCGGCAAGCCGCACTGCCCGGAGTGCGGCCGGCCCATCTCGCGCCAGTCGCCGCAGGCCATCGTCGACAAGGTGCTCGGCCTGCCCGAGGGCAGCCGTTTCCAGGTGCTCTCGCCGCTGGTGCGCGAGCGCAAGGGCGAGTTCGTCGACCTCTTCGCCGATCTGCAGACCAAGGGGTACAGCAGGGCCAGGGTCGACGGCGAGACCATCCATCTCTCCGAGCCGCCCAAGCTGAAGAAGCAGGAGAAGCACACCATCGAGGTGGTCATCGACCGGCTCACGGTGAAGGACAGCGCCAAGCGCCGCCTGACCGACTCGGTCGAGACCGCGCTCGGGCTCTCCGGCGGCATGGTCGTGCTCGACTTCGTCGACCTCCCCGAGGACGACCCCGAGCGTGAGCGGATGTACTCCGAGCACCTCTACTGCCCGTACGACGACCTCTCCTTCGAGGAGCTGGAGCCGCGCTCCTTCTCCTTCAACTCGCCCTTCGGCGCCTGCCCCGACTGCACGGGCATCGGTACGCGCATGGAGGTCGACCCGGAACTGATCGTCCCCGACGAGGACAGGTCGCTCGACGGGGGCGCGATCCACCCCTGGTCGCACGGCCACACCAAGGAGTACTTCGGCCGGCTGATCGGCGCCCTCGCCGAGGCCCTCGGATTCCGTACGGACATCCCGTGGGCCGCGCTGCCGCAGCGCGCCAAGAAGGCCCTGCTCTTCGGCCACAAGATCCAGACCGAGGTCCGTTACCGCAACCGGTACGGGCGCGAGCGCGCCTACACCACGCCCGCCTTCGAGGGGGCGGTGCAGTTCGTCAAGCGGCGGCACTCCGAGGCCGAGAGCGACTCCAGCCGGGAGCGCTTCGAGGGCTACATGCGCGAGGTGCCCTGCCCGACCTGTGAGGGCACCAGGCTCAAGCCGATCGTCCTCGCGGTCACGGTGATGGAGAAGTCCATCGCCGAGGTCTCCGCGATGTCGATCAGCGAGTGCGCCGAGTTCCTCGGCCGGATGAAGCTGAACGCGCGCGACAAGAAGATCGCCGAACGGGTGCTGAAGGAGGTCAACGAGCGGCTGAGGTTCCTGGTCGACGTCGGCCTCGACTACCTCTCGCTCAACCGCGCGGCAGGCACCCTGTCCGGCGGCGAGGCCCAGCGCATCCGGCTGGCCACCCAGATCGGTTCCGGTCTGGTCGGCGTGCTGTACGTGCTGGACGAGCCGTCCATCGGCCTGCACCAGCGGGACAACCACCGACTGATCGAGACCCTGGTCCGGCTCCGTGACATGGGCAACACGCTCATCGTCGTCGAGCACGACGAGGACACCATCAAGGTTGCCGACTGGGTCGTCGACATCGGCCCCGGCGCCGGTGAGCACGGCGGCAATGTGGTCCACTCCGGATCGCTCCAGGAGCTGCTGGGCAACGGTGAGTCGATCACCGGTCAGTATCTGACCGGCAAGAAGTCGATCGCGATGCCCGACATCCGGCGCCCCGTCGACCCGTCACGCAGGCTCACGGTGCACGGTGCCCGGGAGAACAATCTCCAGGACATCGACGTCTCCTTCCCGCTCGGCGTGCTCACGGCCGTCACGGGTGTCTCGGGCTCCGGAAAGTCGACGCTGGTCAACGACATCCTCTACACCCACCTGGCACGCGAGCTGAACGGCGCCAAGTCGGTCCCCGGCCGGCACACCCGGGTCGACGGGGACGACCAGGTCGACAAGGTGGTGCACGTCGACCAGTCGCCCATCGGCCGTACGCCCCGGTCCAACCCGGCCACGTACACCGGCGTCTTCGATCACGTCCGCAAGCTGTTCGCCGAGACGATGGAGGCGAAGGTGCGCGGCTATCTGCCGGGCCGCTTCTCCTTCAACGTCAAGGGCGGCCGCTGCGAGAACTGCTCCGGCGACGGCACGATCAAGATCGAGATGAACTTCCTGCCGGATGTGTACGTTCCGTGCGAGGTCTGCCACGGAGCGCGCTACAACCGGGAGACGCTGGAGGTCCACTACAAGGGCAAGTCCATCGCCGAGGTGCTGGACATGCCGATCGAGGAGGGGCTGGAGTTCTTCGAGGCCGTCCCGACGATCGCCCGCCACCTCCGCACGCTCCACGAGGTCGGCCTCGGATACGTCAGGCTCGGCCAGTCCGCGCCGACGCTCTCCGGCGGTGAGGCACAGCGTGTGAAGCTCGCGAGCGAGCTGCAGAAGCGCTCCACCGGCCGGACGGTCTACGTCCTGGACGAGCCGACCACGGGTCTGCACTTCGAGGACATCAGCAAGCTCATCAAGGTGCTCTCCGGGCTGGTCGACAAGGGCAACTCGGTGATCGTCATCGAGCACAACCTCGACGTGGTCAAGACCGCGGACTGGGTCATCGACATGGGCCCCGAAGGGGGCAACGGCGGCGGTCTCGTCGTTGCCGAGGGAACCCCGGAGCAGGTCGCCGGGGCCCCCGCCAGCCACACCGGCAAGTTCCTCCAGGGCATCCTGGACCCGGACCGGGTGAGCGAAGCCGCGGTGCCGGCGGCCCGCAAGCCGGCGCGGAAGGTGGTGGCGAAGAAGGCGATCGCCGCGAAGTCGGCCCCGGCCAGGAAGACGGCCACGGCCAGGACGAGCGCGGGCCAGGCCGCCAAGTCGGCCACGGCCAGGACCGACAGGACGGCCGCGGCGAAGAAGCCTGCGGCGAAGAAGGCGACCCGCGCGCGCAAGGCCTGACGGCCCGCGCGTTCAGATGGCGGCCCCTGGAGCCCGGGGGCCGCCACCTCTGTCGGTACGGGGAGTCTTCGGCCGGTACGGGCCCTGCCCCTGCCCCTCACCGAAGCACCCGGGCGCGCAGCCTGTGCGCCCGCCGGCTGCGCCACCCGCACACCCCCGTACCCCGGAACGCCCACACGCCCTGATCCGACCACCCCCACCCCCTGACCAGGCACAACGAGCCTTGGGCAGCCCGGCCGCCGGGTCCCCGATCTCCGCCGGTATCGTCGGTTCTGTCACCGATGGCTCTGAAACCCGCGGTACCTCTGGTCCGTGTGGTGCCTCAGTCGCCCCGGTAATCCTCTGCACCCTGCCCCCTCTGACCAGTGGAGACCGCATGCCCGGCCAGCCCGCCGCCCGCCGTACCGTGCTGAAGGGCGCCGCTCTCGCCGGCGTCGCCGGGCTGGGAGTGGCCGCCTGTTCGACCGATTCGAAGCTCGGCCACGCCGAGACGCCGACGCCGACCGCCCCCGTCGAACTCGGCGTGCCGGAAGAGGTTCCGGTCGGCGGATCCAAGCTCTACCGCGACCAGCGGGTCGTCGTCACCTGCCCGGCCAAGGGCCAGTACAAGGCGTTCAGCGCCCAGTGCACCCACGCGGGCTGCCTGCTGGACAAGGTCGAGGACAACGTGGGGAACTGCCCCTGCCACGGCAGCCGCTTCGACACGACGACCGGCAAGGCGACGCACGGCCCGGCGACCGCGCCGCTGCCCTCCGTTCCGGTCAGGGTCGAGGGCGGAAAGCTCGTCGCGGGCCCTGACGCCTGACGCCGCGCGGCGGACGGATTCACCAGGCGACGTCCGGTGAGCGTCAGATCCGTACGGGCGCCGCGCGGCACACCGCCGAGACCTGGGCGAAGCGCCGGCACCGTACCGGCAACGCGGCCTCGTCGAAGCGCACCTGCAGCACATATTGTCCGCCGCCGAAGCTGAAGCCGCGCACGTACTCGCCGCACGGCCCTCCCGCGGAACCGCCGAAGCCGGAGCCGAAAAAGTAGGTGTCACCCGCCCTCAGCCGGGTGTCGAAGAGCAGCTCCGTGACGCGCACCCCCGTCTCCCGGTCCCAGCGGACCCGCCCCGTCCGGCAGTTCTCCCCGGCTGTCACCTCCACACGCGTCGGATCGCAGCCCGGATCGCCCCGGTGGACGGCGAGACAGCGGTCGATGCCGTCCTGGTGCGCGCGCACCACATGCTGCGACTCCCGCCGCCACCGGGAAACCCCGTGACCGGCGACGGCACCGCCTGACCCGTGCTCCGGGGCGCGCTCCCTCGCCCCGCGCCCCGGAGCACAGCACCACGGCCGAGCAGGCCGCACTGTCACTGCCCGCAAGTAGGGTGGGACACATGGCAGACCCCTCCAGCTACCGCCCCAAGCCGGGACAGATCCCCGACTCCCCGGGGGTCTACAAATTCCGCGATGAACACCGCCGGGTGATCTACGTCGGAAAAGCCAAGAACCTGCGCCAGCGCCTGGCCAATTACTTCCAGGACCTGGCCGCGCTCCACCCGCGTACGCGCACGATGGTCACCACCGCCGCCTCGGTGGAGTGGACCGTCGTGTCCACGGAGGTCGAGGCGCTCCAGCTGGAGTACTCCTGGATCAAGGAGTTCGACCCGCGGTTCAACGTCAAGTACCGCGACGACAAGAGCTATCCGTATCTCGCGGTCACGCTCAACGAGGAATTCCCGCGCGTCCAGGTCATGCGCGGAGCCAAGAAGAAGGGCGTGCGCTACTTCGGTCCGTACGGGCACGCCTGGGCGATCCGGGAGACGGTCGACCTGATGCTCCGGGTCTTTCCGGTGCGTACGTGCTCCGCCGGAGTCTTCAAGAACGCCGCCAGGACCGGCCGCCCGTGTCTCCTCGGCTACATCGGCAAGTGCTCGGCCCCCTGCGTCGGCCGGGTCACCCCCGAGGAACACCGCGAACTGGCGGTCGACTTCTGCGACTTCATGGCCGGCCGCACCGGGACGTACATCCGCCGCCTGGAGAAGGACATGATGGCGGCGGCCGAAGAGATGGAGTACGAGCGGGCGGCCCGGCTCCGTGACGACGTGGAGGCCCTCAAGCGGGCCATGGAGAAGAGCGCCGTCGTCCTCGCCGACGCCACCGACGCCGACCTGATAGCGGTCGCCGAGGACGAGCTCGAAGCCGCCGTCCAGATCTTCCATGTGCGTGGCGGCCGGGTGCGCGGCCAGCGCGGCTGGGTCACCGACAAGGTCGAGAACGTCGACACCTCGGGCCTGGTCGAGCATGCCCTGCAGCAGCTGTACGGAGAGGAGACGGGCGACTCCGTCCCCAAGGAGGTCCTCGTCCCGGCCCTCCCCGAGCACCCCGACGCGGTCTCCCAGTGGCTCGCCGACCGCCGGGGCTCCCAGGTCAGCCTGCGCATCCCGCAGCGCGGCGACAAGAAGGACCTGATGGCGACGGTCCAGCGCAACGCCCAGCAGGCCCTGGGGCTGCACAAGACCAAACGCGCCTCCGACCTGACGACCCGCTCCCGGGCCCTGGAGGAGATCGCCGAGGCGCTCGGCCTCGACACGGCTCCGCTGCGCATCGAGTGCTTCGACATCTCCCATCTCCAGGGCGACGACGTGGTCGCGTCCATGGTCGTCTTCGAGGACGGTCTTGCCCGCAAGAGCGAGTACCGCCGCTTCCAGATCAAGGGCTTCGAGGGCCAGGACGACGTCCGGTCGATGCACGAGGTGATCGGCCGCCGCTTCAAGCGGTATCTCCAGGAGAAGGAACGGACGGGGGAGTGGGAGGAGACCCCCGCCCCGAGCGGCCCCGTCCCGGCACCGCAAACCGCCTCGACGGCCCCGGCCGACCCGGCCGCCGGCCTGGACACCACCCCCGATCCGGACGCCGAGCCCCGTGAGGACGACGGTCGTCCGAAGCGGTTCGCCTACCCGCCGCAGCTCGTCGTGGTCGACGGCGGCCGGCCGCAGGTCGCCGCGGCCAAGCGCGCCCTCGACGAGCTCGGGATCGATGACATCGCCGTCTGCGGCCTCGCCAAGCGCCTCGAAGAGGTCTGGCTGCCCGAGGACGGCGACCCCGTGGTCCTGCCCCGCTCCAGCGAGGGCCTCTACCTCCTCCAGCGCGTCCGCGACGAGGCCCACCGCTTCGCGATCACGTATCAGCGCGCCAAGCGGGCCAAGCGCATCCGTTCCAGCCCCCTGGATGCCGTCGCCGGCCTCGGCGAGACCCGGAAACAGGCGTTGATCAAGCATTTCGGATCCGTGAAGAAGCTGAAGCAGGCGACAATCGACGAGATCTGCGAGGTGCCGGGGATAGGCCGCAGAACGGCGGAATCAGTGGCCGTTGCCCTGGCCTCGGCCGCCCCGGCCACGCCCGCCGTGAACACGGCGACAGGAGAGATCATTGAAGAGGACGACGGGGGCAGCACGACATGACTGAGCACGAACACGAACACGAAGTCGGGCGCGAACACGAAGTCGAGCACGACAGCACCGACCGAGCAGACGGAGCAGGACACGTGAGTACGGGCACCACGATCGACCCGGGCGACGGGACCGCGGCCATCCCCGAGCTGGTGATCATCTCGGGGATGTCGGGCGCGGGCCGCAGTACCGCGGCCAAGTGTCTGGAGGACCTCGGCTGGTTCGTCGTGGACAACCTGCCGCCCGCCCTGATCCCCACCATGGTCGAGCTCGGCGCCCGCTCGCAGGGCAACGTGGCCCGGATCGCCGTCGTCGTCGACGTACGTGGCCGCCGCTTCTTCGACAACCTCCGCGAATCCCTCGCCGACCTGGAGGCCAAGCACGTCACCCGGCGGATCGTCTTCCTGGAGTCCTCCGACGACGCCCTGGTCCGCCGCTTCGAGTCGGTCCGCCGCCCGCACCCCCTCCAGGGCGACGGCCGGATCGTCGACGGCATCGCCGCCGAGCGCGACCTGCTGCGCGAGCTGCGCGGCGACGCCGACCTGGTGATCGACACCTCCAGCCTCAACGTGCACGAACTGCGCGCCAAGATGGACGCCCAGTTCGCCGGCGACGAGGAGCCGGAGCTGCGCGCCACGGTCATGTCGTTCGGCTTCAAGTACGGCCTGCCGGTCGACGCCGACCTGGTGGTCGACTGCCGCTTCCTGCCCAACCCGCACTGGGTCCCCGAGCTGCGCCCGTTCACCGGGCTCAACGCGGAGGTCTCCGACTACGTCTTCGATCAACCCGGCGCCAAGGAATTCCTCAACCAGTACACGGAACTGCTCCAGCTCATTGCCGCCGGGTACCGCCGCGAGGGCAAGCGCTACGTGACGATCGCCGTCGGCTGCACGGGCGGCAAGCACCGCTCGGTCGCCATGTCCGAGAAGCTCGCGGCCCGGCTCGCGACCGAAGGCATCGAGACGGTACTCGTCCACCGGGACATGGGGCGCGAGTGACCAGTCGTAATCTGCGCCTGCGGAGGCTGCGCAGAGCCACCTCTGCACTGTCCGCCCGCAAGCGCGGCGCACAGCCCAAAGTCGTCGCCCTCGGCGGCGGCATGGGCCTGTCCGCGTCGCTCGCTGCGCTCCGCCGGATCACCGGCGACCTCACGGCCGTGGTCACGGTCGCCGACGACGGCGGCTCCAGCGGCCGGCTCCGCGAGGAGCTCGGCGTCCTGCCGCCCGGCGACCTCCGCAAAGCGCTCGCCGCCCTGTGCGGTGACGACGACTGGGGCCAGACCTGGGCCCAGGTCATCCAGCACCGCTTCCAGTCCAAGGGCGACCTGCACGAGCACGCGGTCGGCAACCTGCTGATCGTCGCCCTGTGGGAGCAGCTCGGCGACCACGTCCAGGCCCTGGACCTGGTCGGCAAGCTCCTCGGGGCGCACGGCCGGGTGCTGCCCATGTCCGCCGTGCCGCTGGAGCTCCAGGCGCTCGTACGGGGACACGACCCGGCCCGCCCCGACGACGTGGACACGGTCCGCGGCCAGGCCACCGTGGCGCTCACCCCGGGCGAGGTGCAGTCCGTCCACGTCGTCCCGCACGACCCGCCGGCCGTTCCCGAGGCCGTCGCCGCCGTCCTGGACGCCGACTGGGTGGTGCTCGGCCCGGGGTCCTGGTTCTCCTCCGTGATCCCGCACCTGCTCGTACCGGAACTGCTCGACGCGCTCGTCGAGACCAAGGCCCGCAAGGTCCTCTCGCTGAACCTCGCACCGCAACCCGGTGAAACTGATGGCTTCTCCCCGCAGCGTCATTTGGAGGTTTTGGGACGACACGCCCCTAAACTCGCCATGGACGTGGTGCTGGCCGACGAAGCCGCCGTGCCCGATCGTGAGTCCCTCGCCGACGCCGCCAAGCGGCTCGGTGCCGCGGTCGAGCTGGCGCCGGTCGCCTCACCCGACGGCGTTCCGATTCATGACCCGGAGCTGTTGGCCGCCGCGTACGACCGTATTTTTCGGATGCATGGAAGGATCGGCCCATGGCGATGACGCCCGCGGTGAAGGACGAAATCTCTCGGCTTCCCGTGACCCGGACCTGCTGCAGGAAGGCAGAAGTCTCGGCGATTCTTCGGTTCGCAGGTGGGCTGCACCTGGTGAGCGGCCGGATTGTGATCGAGGCCGAACTGGACACCGGGAGCGCGGCGCGCCGGCTGAAGCGGGACATCCTGGAGATCTTCGGGCACAGCTCGGAGCTGATCGTGATGGCTCCCGGCGGGCTGCGGCGTGGCTCGCGCTTTGTCGTACGGGTGGTGGCGGGCGGCGACCAGCTGGCGCGCCAGACCGGTCTGGTGGACGGCCGTGGCCGGCCCATCCGGGGGCTGCCCCCGCAGGTGGTCTCGGGGGCCACCTGCGACGCCGAGGCCGCCTGGCGCGGGGCCTTCCTGGCCCATGGCTCGCTCACCGAGCCGGGCCGCTCCTCCTCGCTGGAGGTGACCTGCCCGGGGCCGGAGGCGGCGCTCGCCCTGGTCGGCGCGGCCCGCAGGCTGTCCATCGCGGCGAAGGCCCGCGAGGTGCGCGGCGTGGACCGGGTCGTCGTCCGCGACGGCGACGCGATCGGTGCGCTGCTGACCCGGCTGGGCGCCCACGACGCGGTGCTGGCCTGGGAGGAGCGGCGGATGCGGCGCGAGGTCCGCGCCACCGCCAACCGGCTCGCCAACTTCGACGACGCCAACCTGCGCCGTTCCGCGCGGGCCGCGGTCGCCGCGGGCGCCCGGGTGGGGCGTGCGCTGGAGATCCTGGGCGAGGAGGTGCCCGAGCACCTCGCGGCCGCCGGGCGGCTGCGCATGGAGCACAAGCAGGCATCCCTGGAGGAGCTGGGCGCGCTCGCCGAACCGCCGCTGACCAAGGACGCGGTCGCCGGCCGGATCCGCCGGCTGCTGGCGATGGCCGACAAGCGGGCCCAGGACCTGGGCATTCCGGGTACGGAATCCACCCTCAGCGAGGAGCTCGCCGACGGCCTGGTGGGGTGACCCGCGAAAAGCCATGAAATCGGCCGAATCCAGAACGCACGGCTTTCCCGAGGGTGTTGACTCTCCGTAATTGCCACTGCCTGTACGGCCGGGTATCCGGAGGCCCGTACTCCTAGCCGCGGAGTACGGGCCTCGGCGCTTCTTACGGCCCCGCTCGATGTCACTCCCCGGTCGTCGGAGAGGTAGGGTCGGAGGCGGTCGGGGACATCTCATACAACTCGCCGGGGGAAACCCCGCGTACCTAACGAGGAGATCGGTTCGTGACGATCCGCGTAGGCATCAACGGCTTTGGCCGCATCGGTCGTAACTACTTCCGCGCGCTGCTGGAGCAGGGTGCGGACATCGAGATCGTGGCTGTCAACGACCTGGGTGACACCGCGACCACGGCACACCTTCTGAAGTACGACACGATCCTGGGCCGTCTCAAGGCCGAGGTCAGTCACACCGCCGACAGCATCACCGTCGACGGACACACCATCAAGGTGCTCTCCGAGCGCAACCCGGCCGACATCCCCTGGGGTGAGCTGGGCGTCGACATCGTCATCGAGTCGACCGGCATCTTCACCAAGAAGGCCGACGCCGAGAAGCACATCGCGGGTGGCGCCAAGAAGGTCCTCATCTCGGCCCCGGCCAAGAACGAGGACATCACGATCGTGATGGGTGTCAACGAGGACAAGTACGACGCGGCCAGCCACCACGTCATCTCCAACGCCTCCTGCACCACCAACTGTGTCGCGCCGATGGCCAAGGTTCTGGACGAGAACTTCGGCATCGTCAAGGGCCTCATGACGACGGTCCACGCGTACACGAACGACCAGCGCATCCTGGACTTCCCGCACTCCGACCTGCGTCGCGCCCGCGCCGCCGCGGAGAACATCATCCCGACCACGACGGGTGCCGCCAAGGCCACCGCTCTGGTGCTCCCGCAGCTCAAGGGCAAGCTCGACGGCATGGCGATGCGCGTCCCGGTCCCGACCGGTTCGGTCACCGACCTGGTCATCACGCTGGAGCGCGAGGTGACCCGCGACGAGGTCAACGCCGCGTTCCAGAAGGCCGCCGAGGAAGGCCCGCTCAAGGGCAAGCTGGCCTACACCCAGGACCCGATCGTGTCCTCGGACATCGTCTCGGACCCGGCCTCCTGCACCTTCGACTCCCTGCTGACCATGGCAGAGGGCACGCAGGTCAAGGTCATCGGCTGGTACGACAACGAGTGGGGCTACTCCAACCGCCTCGTCGACCTGACCGTGTTCGTCGGCAGCCGGCTCTGACCGTCGGATCGGCAGGCACCTCGAAGTGAGCACGGGGCTCGAACAGCGCAACGAGGCGCCGTTCGAGCCCCTTTGCGTGCTCTCTCGTCCTCCCAAGGAGTCCAGCAAGATGAAGACGATCGACGAACTTCTCGCCGAAGGGGTCACCGGCAAGCGCGTATTCGTCCGCGCCGACCTCAACGTGCCGCTGAGCGGCACCACCATCACCGACGACGGCCGCATCCGCGCCGTCCAGCCGACCGTGGAGAAGCTCGCCGCGGCCGGTGCGCGGGTCATCGTCGCCTCGCACCTGGGCCGCCCCAAGGGCGCCCCGGACCCCGCCTTCTCCCTGGCACCCGCCGCTGCCCGCCTCGGTGAACTCATCGGCGCGGACGTGGCGTTCGCGACCGACACCGTCGGCGAGTCCGCCCGCGCCACGGTCGCCGCGCTCACCGACGGCAAGGTCGCCGTCATCGAGAACCTCCGCTTCAATCCCGGTGAGACGTCGAAGGACGACGCCGAGCGCGGCGCGTTCGCCGACCGGCTCGCCGAACTCGCCGATGTGTACGTGGGCGACGGCTTCGGAGCCGTACACCGCAAGCACGCCTCGGTGTTCGACCTCCCGGCCCGGCTGCCGCACGCCGCCGGCGATTTGATCGCCACCGAGGTCGGCGTCCTGAAGAAGCTCACCGAGAACGTCGAGCGCCCGTACGCCGTCGTGCTCGGCGGCTCGAAGGTCTCCGACAAGCTCGGCGTGATCGACCACCTGCTGGAGCGCGCCGACCGCATCCTCATCGGCGGCGGCATGGCGTACACCTTCCTCAAGGCCCAGGGCCACGAGGTCGGCAGCTCCCTCCTCCAGGAGGACCAGATCCCGGCGGTGCTGGAGTACCTCGAGCGCGCCAAGGCGAAGGGCGTGGAGTTCGTGCTCCCCGTCGACGTCGTGGTCTCCGAGCAGTTCCCGGACCTCAAGGCCAAGGCGCCGACCGAGCACCGCACCGTGCCCGCGGACGCGATCCCCGCCGGTTTCATGGGCCTGGACAACGGCCCCGAGACCAACAAGCTGTACGCCTCGAAGCTCGCCGACGCCGTCACCGTCTTCTGGAACGGCCCGATGGGCGTCTTCGAGCACCCCGACTACGCCGAGGGCACCCGGGCCGTCGCCCAGGCCCTCGTAGACTCCTCGGGCTTCAGTGTGGTCGGCGGTGGCGACTCCGCCGCTGCCGTCCGCATCCTGGGCTTCGACGAGAACGCATTCGGACACATCTCGACCGGTGGCGGCGCCAGCCTCGAATACCTCGAGGGCAAGACGCTTCCCGGCCTTGCCGCACTGGAGGACTGACCTTTCATGAGCACCCGTACCCCGCTGATGGCGGGCAACTGGAAGATGAACCTCAACCACCTCGAGGCCATCGCACACACCCAGAAGCTCGGCTTCGCGCTGACCGACAAGGACTACGACGCCGTAGAGGTCGCGGTCCTGCCGCCCTTCACCGATCTGCGCTCCGTGCAGACGCTGATCGAAGGCGACAAGCTGAAGATCAAGTACGGTGCCCAGGACATCTCGGCGCACGACTCCGGCGCGTACACCGGTGAGATCTCCGGCCCGATGCTCGCCAAGCTGAAGTGCACCTATGTCGCCGTCGGCCACAGCGAGCGCCGCCAGTACCACGGCGAGACCGACGAGCTCTGCAACGCCAAGGTGAAGGCCGCCTTCAAGCACGGCCTGACCCCGATCCTCTGCGTCGGCGAGGAGCTGGAGGTCCGCGAGGCGGGCAACCATGTCACGCACACGCTCGCGCAGGTCGACGGCGGTCTCAAGGACGTTCCCGCGGAGCTGGCCGAGTCGATCGTGATCGCGTACGAGCCGGTCTGGGCGATCGGGACCGGCAAGGTCTGCGGCGCCGACGACGCCCAGGAGGTCTGCGGGGCGATCCGCAGCCGCCTCGCGGAGCTGTACTCCCAGGACCTGGCCGACGCGGTCCGTATCCAGTACGGCGGCTCCGTGAAGTCCGGGAACGTCGCCGAGATCATGTCGAAGCCCGATGTGGACGGCGCGCTGATCGGCGGCGCCGCACTGGACGCCGACGAGTTCGTCAAGATCGTCCGCTTCCGCGACCAGTGAGTATGCGGTAGCGCGGATCCGTCGTACCCTTGCGGGGGCCGAGGAGGGTGTAGCCTCCCGGCCTCCGCTGTTCGCACATGCAGTCCAGAGAATTCCGGAAAGTAGGGACCAGCCGTGATTTTGGCGTTCGAGATCGCCCTGATCGTCTTCAGCCTGCTGCTGATGCTGCTGGTGCTGATGCACAAGGGAAAGGGCGGCGGCCTCTCCGACATGTTCGGCGGCGGTATGCAGTCGTCCGTGGGCGGCTCCTCGGTCGCCGAGCGGAACCTCGACCGGATCACGGTCTTCGTCGGTCTGGCCTGGTTCGCGTGCATTGTTGTGCTTGGTCTGCTGATCAAGCTGGACAACTGACCCGTCGTACGCGATTCCCGGTGAGGGTGTAACTCCTTTCACTGGACGCGCGTTGGGCCTTACGTAGACTGGGGCATCTTCGAGCACCATCACGCAGGGAGTTACGACCGTGGCAAGTGGCAACGCGATCCGGGGAAGCCGGGTCGGAGCGGGGCCGATGGGGGAGGCCGAGCGGGGCGAGTCAGCACCGCGCCTCCGCATCTCCTTCTGGTGCTCGAACGGGCACGAGACGCAGCCGAGCTTCGCCAGTGACGCGCAGGTACCGGAGACCTGGGACTGCCCGCGCTGTGGTTTCCCGGCCGGCCAGGACCGGG
Organism: Streptomyces sp. NPDC058092; assembly: GCF_042884935.1. Lineage (NCBI taxonomy): Bacteria > Bacillati > Actinomycetota > Actinomycetes > Kitasatosporales > Streptomycetaceae > Streptomyces > Streptomyces sp. NPDC058092. The sequence continues at coordinate 158,312 of NZ_JBHVSY010000009.1, read as the reverse complement.
ACAGCCCGCCGGACCCGCCGCGCACCGAGCCGTACAAGACGCACCTCGCGTACGTACGCGAGCGGCGCAGCGATGCGGACGGCGAGGCGATCCTCGCCGAGGCCCTGGCGAAACTCCGGGGCGAAATCTAGGGTATTTCGTTTGGATCAGGCCGGACCCCGCGAGCCCGGCATGATCCAAACGAGAGGCCCTGGTTGTTGTTCACCGGCCGGGCACCCACGAGGTGTCCGGCCGGTCCGCTTTCGCCGTGCCGCAGTTCGCCGTCGTCTCGTCCACCCCTCTGATCAATTAGGTTGGAAGGGCAGCGGGGCATCTGCAGGCACGAGAAGAAGTGGGCTGATATCCGGGATGAATACACCAAGCCGAACCAGGCTCAACCAGACGCCCGAGTGGACCGCTCTGGGCAAGCACCGCGAGCAGCTCGGGACGACGCATCTGCGACAGCTCTTCGCGGACGATCCGGAGCGCGGCACCGGATACACCCTCCGGGTCGGCGATCTGTACGTCGACTACTCCAAGCACCTGGTCACCGGCGAGACGCTCCGGCTGCTGCGTGAGCTCGCCGCGGCCACCGGGGTGGCGGAGCTGCGGGACGCGATGTTCCGCGGGGAGAAGATCAACACCACCGAGGACCGCGCCGTCCTGCACACCGCGCTGCGTGCCCCGCGCGATGCGGTGATCGAGGTCGACGGCGAGAACGTGGTGCCGGCCGTGCACGCCGTGCTCGACAGGATGGCGGCCTTCTCCGGCCGCATCAGGTCGGGGGAGTGGACCGGTCACACCGGCAAGCGCATCAAGAACATCGTCAACATCGGCATCGGCGGCTCCGATCTCGGCCCCGCCATGGCGTACGAGGTGCTGCGCTCCTTCACGGACCGCTCGCTCACCGTCCGCTTCGTGTCGAACGTCGACGGCGCCGACCTCCACGAGGCCGTACGCGATCTCGACCCGGCCGAGACGCTCTTCGTCATCGCGTCGAAGACCTTCACGACGATCGAGACGATCACCAATGCCACCTCCGCCCGCAACTGGCTGCTGACCGGGCTGAGGGCCGGTCAGGAAGCGGTCGCCAAGCACTTCGTGGCGCTCTCCACCAACGCCGAGAAGGTCGCGGACTTCGGCATCGACACCGCCAACATGTTCGAATTCTGGGACTGGGTCGGCGGCCGCTACTCCTACGACTCCGCCATCGGTCTCTCGCTGATGATCGCCATCGGCCCGGACCGGTTTTGCGAGATGCTCGACGGCTTCCACCTCGTCGACGAACACTTCCGCAACGCCCCCGCCGAGGACAACGTCCCGCTGCTGCTGGGCCTGTTGGGTGTCTGGTACGGCGCCTTCTTCGACGCCCAGTCGCATGCCGTGCTGCCGTACAGCCACTATCTGTCAAAGTTCACCGCGTACTTGCAGCAGCTGGACATGGAGTCCAACGGCAAGTCCGTGGACCGGGACGGCAATCCGGTCGGCTGGCAGACCGGACCGCTCGTCTGGGGCACCCCCGGCACCAACGGGCAGCACGCCTATTACCAGCTGATCCACCAGGGCACCAAGGTCATCCCGGCCGACTTCATCGGCTTCGCCGAGCCCGTCGCCGACCTGCTGCCCGGTCTCGTCGCCCAGCACGATCTGCTGATGGCCAACTTCTTCGCCCAGACGCAGGCGCTGGCCTTCGGCAAGACGCCGGACGAGGTCCGCGCCGAGGGCGTCGCCGAGGAACTGGTGCCGCACAGGACCTTCCAGGGCAACCACCCGACGACGACGATCCTCGCCGACCGGCTGACGCCGTCCGTCCTCGGCCAGCTGATCGCGCTGTACGAACACAAGGTCTTCGTCCAGGGCGCCATCTGGAACATCGACTCCTTCGACCAGTGGGGCGTCGAACTCGGCAAGGTCCTCGCCAAGAAGATCGAGCCGGTGCTGACCGAAGGCAAGGGGGGCGAGCAGCTGGACAGCTCGACCGCCGCACTCGTTACGGCGTACCGCGCCCGCAGGGGGCGCTGAGCCGATGACCACGGGGGAGCGGACGGTGCGGCTGAGGCCGCCGAACAACACTCTGGACCCGAGGGCCGTCGGCTGGTGGCGGGCCCAGTGGCTGCTGCTGACCGCGGCGCCGGTGGCCGTCCTGGCCGTACTCGGCGCGCTCATCGAGCCCGCCCGGTTCTGGCTGCTGCTGCCCGCCGCGATCCTCGCGGTCCTCGGCGTCGGCTGCGCCGTCCTCTTCCCCCTCTGGTGGTTCCGCACCCATCGCTGGGAGGTCACGGACGAAGCGGTGTACGTCAGAACCGGCGTCCTGCGACAGGAGTGGCGGATCGCCCCGATGTCCCGTATCCAGACCGTGGACACCGTCCGCGGCCCGCTCGAACAGCTCTACCGGCTCGCCACGGTCACGGTGACCACCGCATCGTCCAAGGGCGCGGTCCGGATCGAGGGACTGGGCCACGAGCTGGCGGCCGAGCTGGCCGAGCGGCTGACCCGGATCACCCAGGACACCCCCGGGGACGCCACATGAGCGCCGAGGCGGCCGTCTCCCCGGATGCCGGGGACGACGACCGCGCCGACGGCCCCGATACCGCCACCGACTGGCGGCGGCTGGACCGGCGTACGGTCCTCGTCAGTGCACTCGTCACGGTCGGGGTGGCGGCCGGTGCGGCCGCGCCCACCACGCTCGGGCTCTCCGGGCGGTTCGGTCTCGGGCACGCGGCCGCCTGGGTGCTGGCCGGCGCGCTCGTGCTGATCGGCTGCGCCGCGGCCGGCGACTACGTACGGTGGCGCCGCACCCGCTACCGCATCGGTGCCGAACGGGTCGAGCTCCACACCGGGCTGTTCCTGGTCAAGAAGCGCTCACTGGCCCGTGAACGTATCCGCAGTGTCGACCTCACCGCCCATCCGCTCCAACGGGTCCTCGGCCTGGTCACCGTCCGCATCGGCACCGGCGAGCACTCCGGCGGCGAATCCACCCTGGAACTGGACCCGGTCCCCAAGGCCGAGGGCGAACGGCTCCGCCGTGAACTGCTGGAGCGTACGGCCACCGGCGCTCCGGGCACCCATCGCGAGGGCGAACTCGTCGCCCTCGACCCGCGCTGGATCCGCTACGCACCGGTCTCGTTCGTCGCCCCCGCGCTCGGCGGCGCGGCGGCCGGTGCGGTGATGCAGGTCAGCGACTGGTTCGGGGCGCAGGGGCAGGTGATCGACTGGGTCGGCGACCGGTTCCGGGACACCTCGCTGACGGCCATGATCGTGATCCTCGCCGTCGCGGCCGTGGCCGCCGGTGTCGTCGGCGCGCTCGGCCTGTGGGTCGAGATGTGGTGGAGCTACCGGCTGGAGCGCGAACCCGGCGGCACCCTGCGCATCCGGCGCGGCCTGCTGACCTCCCGGTCCGTCTCCATCGAGGAGCGGCGGCTGCGCGGCGTCGATCTCGTCGAACCGCTCGGCATCCGGTTCTTCGGCGCCGCCCGCGTCGACGCGATCACCACCGGACTCGCCAAGGACGACGAGGAGCAGCACGGCGACCACAACACTCTGCTGCCCGCCGCGCCCCGGCCCGTCGCCGACACGGTGGCCGCCGACGTCCTGCGCGCGACCACGTCCCCGACCGGCGTCCCGCTGACCGGGCACCCCCTCGCGGCCCGCGGCCGCCGGCTGCGCCGGGCGTTCTGGGCCGTCGTCGTCCCCGTATGCGTCCAGGCCGTGCTCGGCGTGCTGCTGACCCCCGTACTGCTCTGGACCGCGCTCGGCTGCGCAGCCGTGGGGCTGCCTCTGGGGGTGTTCCTGGCCCGGGACGCGTACCGCGGTCTGGGGCATGCCCTCAGCGGCGAATACCTGGTGGTCCGGTCGGGCACGGTCCGGCGCTCGACCGCCGCGCTGGAGCGGGCCGGTGTCATCGGCTGGACGGTCCGGCAGACGTACTTCCAGCGGCGGTCCGGGGTGCTGAGTCTCACCGCGACGACGGCCGCCGGAGCGGGCGCGTACACGGCGTACGACGCGGACGCGAGCGAGGGCCTCGACTTCGCCTCGCAGGCCGTCCCGGGCCTGCTGGAACCCTTCCTGGAGCGCACCCCGGCGGCCGGCTGATCGCTGGATCGGCCGTGCATCGTGCCGATGACGCGGAACCTGCTGCCCCCGGTGTCGGCCGGTGCCACGAAAATCCGGGTCGTCGGGATACGGCGCGCCGGGCTCCCTGCCATTTCACGCCGCGGGCCCGGCCGCTCCAGGGAGCGAACCGGGCCCGGGCACAACGGTACTGACGGCCGCTCAGGGAGAGGCCGGCGGATACAGCGCACGCGGCAGCCGCGAGGCCGCCGCCGCGTCCAGCAGCCACAGGGTGCGGCTGCGTCCGTACGCACCGGCCGCCGGGGCCTGGATCTCCCCGGCACCCGAGAGCGCGATCTCCGCTGCCTCCGCCTTGTCCTCACCCGCGGCGAGCAGCCACACCTCGCGCGCCGCCCGGATCGCGGGCAGCGTGAGCGAGACCCGGGTGGGCGGCGGCTTGGGGGCGCCGTGCACACCGACGACGGTGCGCTCGGTCTCCCGTACCGCAGGCAGTTCCGGGAAGAGCGACGCGACATGCGTGTCCGGACCCACGCCCAGCATCAGCACATCGAACGTCGGCACCGGACCGTGGTCCTCCGGACCGGCCGCCGCGGCCAGTTCCTCGGCGTACGCGGCCGCGGCCGTTTCGGCGTCATTGCCGCAGGGGCCGTCCGAGGCGGGCATCGCGTGCACTCGGGACGGGGTCAGCGGCACCGAGTCCAGCAGGGCCTCTCGGGCCTGCGTGACGTTGCGCTCCGGATCGCCTTCCGGCAGGAACCGCTCGTCGCCCCACCACAGATCGAGCCGCGACCAGTCGATCGCGTCCCGGGCGGGCGCGGCGGCGAGGGCGGCCAGCAGGCCGTTGCCATTGCGCCCGCCGGTGAGGACCACCGAGGCGTAGCCACGGGCGGCCTGGGCGTCCACGATCCTCGTGATCAGCCGGGCCGCGGCGGCCTGCGCCATCAGCTCCTTGTCGCGGTGCACGACAAGCTGAGGGGCACTCACTTCGTCGCCGCCTTCTTGGCCGCCGTCTTCTTGGCGGCGGCCGGGGCGGCGGCGGTCCCGCCGGACTTCGGCTCGGCGGACTTGGGCTCGGCAGGCTTCTGCTCCGCCGGCCCGCCGAGCTTCTCCACGCCGAACTTCACCGTCGCCGCATAGGTGTTGTCCGGGTCCAGGCGCCGCAGCTCCTCGGCGAGCAGCTCGGAGGTTTCCCGCCGCTTGAGCGCCACCGCACGGTCGGGCTGGCCCTGCATCGAGAGCGTGGCCAGCGAACCGTCCGGCCGGTCCAGGACGATGACACCGTTCTTGGTCGCCATCCGCACGGCCGTCAGACCGGGGCCGTCGGACCGGGTGCGCTCCACCGGAACCTTGAGCCGGTCGGCGAGCCACATGGCGAGCAGCTCACAGCTCGGGTTCTCCGACTCGCCCTCGACCGTCGCCGCGACGACCTCGACGTCCTGCTGGTCGAGCGCGGCCGCGAGCATGGAGCGCCACGGCGTGATGCGGGTCCAGGCCAGGTCCGTGTCGCCCGGGGTGTACGACCGGGCGCGGACCGCGAGTTCGTCGCTCGGGTGCTCCGAGGAGTACGCGTCCGTGATCCGGCGCTGGGCGAGCGCGCCCAGCGGGTCCTTCGCCGGGTCGTCGGGTGCGTCCTCGGGCCACCAGACCACGACCGGGGCGTCCGGCAGCAGCAGCGGCAGGACCACCGACTGGGCGTGGTTGGCCAGCTCGCCGTGGAGACGCAGGACGACGGTCTCGCCGGTACCCGCGTCGGAGCCGACCCGCACCTCGGCGTCGAGCCGGGCGTCCCGGCGGCTGCGCGGCGAGCGGCTGACCCGCTTGATCACCGCGATGATCCGCGAGGGGTGCTCGCGCGAGGCGTCGCCGGCCGACTTGAGCGCGTCGTACGCGTTCTCCTCGTCGGTGACGATGACCAGGGTCAGCACCATGCCGATGGCCGGGGTGCCGATGGCCCGGCGGGCCGACACCAGCGCCTGGTTGATCTTGCTGGAAGTGGTCTCCGTGAGATCGATCTTCATGGCCGACGCCAGCTCCGTCCGTCTCGTGCGAGCATCTCGTCCGCCTCGGCCGGGCCCCAGGTGCCCGCCGGGTACTGCGCGGGCTTGCCGTGCTTGTCCCAGTACTTCTCGATCGGGTCGAGGATGTTCCAGGAGAGCTCGACCTCCTGGTGCCGCGGGAACAGGTTGGCGTCGCCGAGCAGCACATCGAGGATGAGCCGCTCGTACGCCTCCGGGCTGGACTCCGTGAAGGACTCGCCGTACGCGAAGTCCATCGTGACGTCCCGGACCTCCATCGAGGTGCCGGGCACCTTGGAGCCGAACCGCACGGTCACGCCCTCGTCCGGCTGGACCCGGATGACCAGGGCGTTGCCGCCCAGCTCCTCCGTCGCACCGGACTCGAAGGGCAGATACGGGGCGCGCTTGAAGACGACCGCGATCTCCGTGACCCGGCGGCCGAGCCGCTTTCCGGTACGGAGGTAGAACGGCACGCCCGCCCAGCGGCGGTTGTTGATCGTCAGCTTGATCGCGGCGAAGGTGTCGGTCGTCGACTTGGGGTCGATGCCGTCCTCCTCCAGATAGCCGAGGACCTCCTCGCCGCCCTGCCAGGCGCGCGCGTACTGGCCGCGCACCGTGTGCTTGCCCAGGTCGTCCGGCAGCTCCACCGCCGTGAGCACCTTGAGCTTCTCGGCGACCAGGGCCTTCGGGTGGAAGGAGCCGGGCTCCTCCATGGCCGTCAGCGCCAGCAGCTGGAGCAGGTGGTTCTGGATGACGTCACGGGCGGCACCGATGCCGTCGTAGTAGCCGGCCCGGCCGCCGATGCCGATGTCCTCGGCCATCGTGATCTGGACGTGGTCGACGTACGACCTGTTCCAGATCGGCTCGAACATCGTGTTGGCGAACCGCAGCGCCAGGATGTTCTGGACCGTCTCCTTGCCCAGGTAGTGGTCGATCCGGAAGACCTCGTTGGGCGGGAACACATCGTGCACGATCTGGTTGAGCTCCTGCGCGCTCTTCAGATCGTGGCCGAAGGGCTTCTCGATGACGGCACGCCGCCAGGAACCCTCCTTCTGGTCCGCGAGCCCGTGCTTCTTGAGCTGCTGGACGACCTTGGGGAAGAACTTCGGCGGCACGGACAGATAGAAGGCGAAGTTGCCGCCCGTGCCCTGTGCCTTGTCGAGCTCCTGGATCGTGGCCTTCAGCGTTTCGAAGGCCTCGTCGTCGTCGAAGTTGCCCTGGACGAAGCGCATCCCCTGGATGAGCTGCTGCCAGACCTCTTCGCGGAACGGCGTACGGGCGTGCTGCTTGACGGCGTCGTGGACCTCCTGTGCGAAGTCCTCGTCCTGCCACTCGCGGCGCGCGAAACCAATGAGTGAGAAGCCCGGCGGGAGCAGGCCGCGGTTGGCCAGGTCGTAGATGGCGGGCATCAGCTTTTTACGGGACAAATCGCCCGTGACGCCAAAGATCACCAGGCCCGACGGCCCCGCGATGCGCGGGAGCCGTCGATCCTGAGGGTCACGAAGCGGGTTGGCTCCGGGAACACCAGACAAGGTGGTCAGCCCTCCGAAGGGGCGAGGCGCTTGAGCTCCGCCTCGGTCGAGTTGAGCAGGTCGATCCAGGACGCCTCGAACTTCTCGACACCCTCGTCCTCGAGGAGCTGGACGACGTCGTCGTAGGAGATCCCGAGCTTCGCGACGCCGTCGAGCTCGGCACGCGCCTGCTCGTAGGTGCCGGCGATGGTGTTGCCCGTGATCTGTCCGTGGTCCGCGGTGGCGTCCAGGGTGGCCTCGGGCATGGTGTTCACCGTGCCGGGGGCGACCAGGTCGTCGACGTACAGGGTGTCCTTGTACGCGGGGTCCTTGACACCGGTCGAGGCCCACAGCGGGCGCTGCTTGTTGGCGTGCGCCTTGTCCAGGGCGGCCCAGCGGTCCGACGGCTGTGTCGATTCGTCGGCGGAGCCGAACACCTCCTCGTACGCCTGGTAGGCGAGCCGGGCGTTGGCGAGTGCCGCCTTGCCCTTGAGCGCCTTGGCCTCGTCGGTGCCGATCGCGTCGAGCCGCTTGTCGATCTCGGTGTCCACGCGGGACACGAAGAACGAAGCCACCGAGTGGATCTTGGACAGGTCCAGGCCCGCGGCCTTCGCCTTCTCCAGACCCGCCAGGTAGGCGTCCATGACCTCGCGGTAGCGCTCCAGCGAGAAGATCAGCGTGACGTTGACGCTGATGCCCTTTCCGATGACCTCGGTGATCGCCGGGAGACCGGCCTTCGTCGCCGGGATCTTGATGAGCGTGTTGGGCCGGTCCACCAGCCAGGCCAGCTGCTTGGCCTCGGCGACGGTGGCGTCGGTGTGGTGGGCCAGCCGCGGGTCGACCTCGATGGAGACCCGGCCGTCCTGGCCGTCCGTGGCGTCGTAGACCGGACGCAGGATGTCCGCGGCGTCCCGCACATCGGCCGTCGTGATCATGCGGACGGCCTCGTCGACGGTGACCTTGCGGGTGGCGAGGTCGGCGAGCTGCTGCTCGTATCCATCCCCACTCCCGGCTGCGCCCGAGCGGGGAGACCCCACTCCGTGCGAGATCGCCTTCTGGAAGATCGACGGGTTGGTGGTGACGCCCACGACGTGCTGCTGGTCGATCAGCTCGGCGAGGTTGCCCGAGGTGATCCGCTTGCGCGACAGGTCATCGAGCCAGATCGCCACGCCCTCGTCGGAGAGGCGCTTGAGTGCGTCTGTCATGAGAATTGCATCTCCTACTTGTCGTATAACGGCGTCAGCGCGTGGCGGCGGCGAGAGATTCCCGCGCGGCGGCGGCGACGTGCTCGCCGGTGAACCCGAACTCACGGAAGAGGACCTTGGCGTCGGCCGAGGCACCGAAGTGCTCCAGCGAGACGATCCGGCCGGCGTCTCCGACGTACCGGTGCCAGGTCAGACCGATACCGGCCTCGACCGCGACCCGGGCCTTCACGGACGGCGGCAGAACGCTGTCCTTGTACGCCTGGTCCTGCTCCTCGAACCACTCGACCGACGGCATCGAGACCACCCGGGTCGGGATGCCGGCCGCCTGCAGCTCCTCGCGCGCCTCGACGGCGAGGTGCACCTCGGAGCCCGTACCGATGAGGAGGACCTGGGCGTCGCCGCCCTCGGCCTCGAAGAGCACGTAGCCGCCCTTGGCCGCGTCCTCGTTCGCCTCGTACGTCGGCACGCCCTGGCGGGTCAGCGCCAGGCCGTGCGGGGCTCCCTTGCCGAACACCTTGGTGTAGCGGCGCAGGATCTCGCGCCAGGCGACGGCGGTCTCGTTCGCGTCGGCCGGGCGGACGATGTTCAGGCCCGGGATGGCACGCAGCGAGGCCAGGTGCTCCACCGGCTGGTGGGTCGGGCCGTCCTCGCCGAGACCGATGGAGTCGTGCGTCCACACGTAGGTCACCGGCAGGTGCATCAGCGCGGACAGACGCACGGCGTTGCGCATGTAGTCGGAGAACACCAGGAAGGTGCCGCCGTAGATACGGGTGTGGCCGTGCAGCGCGATGCCGTTCATGGCGGCGGCCATGGCGTGCTCGCGGATGCCGAAGTGGATCGTGCGGCCGTACGGGTCCGCGCCCGGCAGCGGGTTGCCCGCCGGGAGGAACGACGACGTCTTGTCGATCGTCGTGTTGTTCGAGCCCGCCAGGTCGGCGGAGCCGCCCCACAGCTCGGGGACGATCTCGCCGAGAGCCTGGAGCACCTTGCCGGAGGCGGCACGGGTGGCGACGCTGTGGCCCGGCTCGAAGACCGGGAGCCTGTCCTCCCACCCCGTGGGCAGCTCGCCCGCGGAGATCCGGTCGAACTCGGCGGCGCGCTCCGGGTTGGCGGTGCGCCACGCGGCGAGGGACTTCTCCCACTCGGCCTTGGCCTCGCGGCCGCGGTCCAGCGCCTCACGGGTGTGGGAGATGACCTCGTCGGAGACCTCGAAGGACTTCTCCGGGTCGAAGCCGAGGACCTTCTTCGTCGCGGCGACCTCTTCGTCACCGAGTGCCGAGCCGTGCGAGGCCTCGGTGTTCTGGGCGTGCGGGGCGGGCCAGGCGATGATCGAGCGGGCCGCGATGAACGACGGGCGCTCGGTCTCGGCCTTGGCGGCCTGCAGCGCCGCGTACAGACCCGCGGGGTCCAGGTCGCCGCTGGGCAGCTGGTCGACGCGCTGGACGTGCCAGCCGTACGCCTCGTACCGCTTCAGGGTGTCCTCGGAGACCGCGGTCTCCGTGTCGCCCTCGATGGAGATGTGGTTGTCGTCCCACAGCAGGACCAGGTTGCCGAGCTTCTGGTGCCCGGCCAGCGAGGACGCCTCCGCGGAGATGCCCTCCTGGAGGCAGCCGTCGCCCGCGATGACCCAGATCATGTGGTCGAACGGGGAGGTGCCGGGGGCCGCCTCCGGGTCGAACAGGCCGCGCTCGTAACGGGCGGCCATCGCCATGCCCACCGCGTTGGCGACACCCTGGCCCAGCGGGCCCGTGGTCGTCTCGACGCCGGTGGTGTGGCCGTACTCCGGGTGACCGGGAGTCTTCGAGCCCCAGGTACGGAAGGCCTTGAGGTCATCGAGCTCCAGGCCGTACCCGGCCAGGTAGAGCTGGATGTAGAGGGTCAGGCTGCTGTGCCCCGCGGAGAGCACGAACCGGTCGCGACCGGTCCACTCCGCGTCGGCGGGGTCGTGCCGCATCACCTTCTGGAAGAGGGTGTACGCGGCGGGAGCCAGGCTCATCGCCGTGCCCGGGTGGCCGTTTCCGACCTTCTGTACGGCGTCGGCGGCAAGGACGCGGACAGTATCCACGGCCCGCTGGTCCAATTCGGTCCACTGGAGGTCTGTGGTGGTCGGCTTGGTGCTCACCCTGAGTCAGGGCTCCTCTCCACTGTTGTAAACCGGTGACTGGTGACCGCACCGGGCGCTGTCGAGCCTACCCCCGTCGGAACGTGCATTTTCCGGCTGCTTTCCAGGGTGCGGGTGGTCCGCGGAGTTCGCCTCCCGTATGAGCGCGACGGCTCACTTCTGGGCCCTCCGATGAGCGCGTCCGACCCCGTCCGAGCCCTCCGATGAGCGTGTCCTTCCACTTATGTGCCACCCGGTGAGCGAGGCCCCTCATATGCCACTTTGATGAGCACGTCCCTTTACCTCTGCGCCACTTCAACACGACCCCACCCCCGCGAAGGGCGGCCTGTCCCCAACGTCTACAGTGGTCTGGTTCGCGCAAGTCTTTACTGGGCCTTCACGCCCGGAGCTTGCTGGGATTTCTCTGTCAGGGGTGTGCGTGACGGCCGTCGAGTCCCGACCCGCAGGGGTCGCCTTGACTCCCAGCCCAGGGGGCCATCGCCCGTTCGGGGCCCGTGTCAAGGCATTCGTGGCGTTGACCAAGCCTCGGATCATCGAGCTGTTGCTGATCACCACTGTTCCGGTGATGTTCCTTGCCGCTCAGGGTGTACCCGATCTGTGGCTCGTTCTCACTACCACCATCGGGGGATATCTCTCCGCGGGCGGTGCCAACGCGCTGAATATGTACATCGACCGCGACATCGACGCGTTGATGGACCGTACGTCGCAGCGTCCGCTGGTCACCGGAATGGTGAGCCCGCGTGAGTGCCTGGCCTTCGGTATCGCCCTCGCGGTGATCTCCACGGTCTGGTTCGGACTGCTGGTCAACTGGCTGTCGGCGGCGCTGTCGCTCGGTGCGCTGCTCTTCTACGTCGTCGTCTACACGATGCTGCTGAAGCGCCGCACCTCGCAGAACATCGTCTGGGGCGGCATCGCGGGCTGCATGCCGGTCCTCATCGGCTGGTCCGCCGTGACCAACTCGATGTCCTGGGCCGCGGTCATCCTCTTCGCCGTCATCTTCTTCTGGACGCCGCCGCACTACTGGCCGCTGTCGATGAAGGTGAAGGACGACTACGCCCGCGTCGGTGTCCCGATGCTCCCGGTCATCGCCTCCAACCGGGTGGTGGCCCGCCAGATCGTCGTCTACAGCTGGGTGATGGTGGCGGTCTCGCTGTTGCTCACCCCGCTCGGCTACACCGGCTGGTTCTACACGGCGGTGGCGCTGCTGACCGGCGGGTTCTGGCTCTGGGAGGCCCACGGCCTGCTCCACCGGGCCAAGGCCGGGGTGACCGGCGGGAAGCTCAAGGAGATGCGGCTGTTCCACTGGTCGATCACCTATGTCTCGCTGCTCTTCGTCGCCGTGGCGGTCGACCCCTTCCTGAGGTAGTCCCGCTTCACCGACACCTGCCGACGGGCGGGGCACGTGGCCCAGGCCACGTGCCCCGCCCGTCGCACGTTGATCTACCCGTCGGTAGCATCTTGAGTATGGCAGAGACGGCAGAGACCCAGGTGGAGAGCGGCAAGCAGGCGGCCCGCGCGGAGCGCAGGGCGGCGAAGCTCGCCAAGCAGATCGGTGCCTTCGCCAAGGCGCACGGCGGTGCGGAGGGACAGCTCGCCTACATCGGGCAGCTGGGCACCCGCATCGTTCTCGTGGGCGAGGACGGCGGCTGGGGCGATCTGGTCGCCCCGTCGTACGCGGTCGCCGAGAGCGCCGCTCGGAAGGCCGGGATCACGATGCACGAGTCCTTCGACGGGGAGTTCGCCGCGAAGGTCCGCACCGGCCCGTACGAGTGGACGCGGATGGCCGGCATTCAGGTCGGCGGTCCGGCGAACAAGGCGTGACCTCACGGGCCCTCAAGCAGACGGGCCCTCATACATACGTCGAAACGTCGATCGCCGGACGGCCTGATGCACAGGCCCGTCCGGCGATCGACGTATGTATGAGGGGCGTCCGCCCGGGCGCCCGCCGTTATCCCCCGCTCAGCCCGCCGTGACCGGCTCCGGCTGCTCGGCGGAGGGGCCGGGCGCCGCGTCGACGTCCACCGGGCGCTCCCGCAGTGACAGCAGCACCCGCACGACCGCGATCCACACGAGGCACGAGCCGAACATGTGCAGTCCGACCAGTACTTCCGGCGTGTCGGTGAAATATTGCACGTACCCGACAAGCCCCTGCCCCAGCAGCACCAGGAAGAGATCACGGGTGCGGTGCAGCGGGCCGATCGGCGCGTCCACGGCCTTCAGTACGAACCAGAGGGCGACGGTCAGCGCCACCACGGCCCAGGCCAGATCGGCGTGCAGCTGCGTGATCATCTTCCAGTCGATCGGAATGCGGTGGACGTCGCTGGAGTCACCCGCGTGCCGTCCGGCGCCGGTGACGACCGTGCCGACCGCGATCAGCAGCCCCGCCACGACCGCGAGCAGCCAGGTCAGCTGGGACACCGCCTTGCCCACCAGCGGCCGGGGCGCCGCGTCGCCCTCACGGACCCGCTGCCACGTCACCATCGCGACGGTGAGCAGTGCCGTGGAGAGCAGGAAGTGCGCCGCGACGGTGTACGGGTTGAGGCCGACCAGTACCACGATGCCGCCGAGCACCGCGTTGCCCATGACCACCCAGAACTGCACCCAGCCGAGCCGGGTGAGACCGCGCCGCCAGGGCTTCGCGGACCGGGCGGCGATGATCGCCCACCCGACGGCCGCGCACAGGACGTACGTCAGCATCCGGTTGCCGAACTCGATGGCGCCGTGGAAGCCCATCGCGCTCGTCGCCGTGAGGCTCTCGTCGGTGCACTTGGGCCAGGTCGGGCAGCCCAGGCCGGAGCCCGTCAGCCGTACGGCGCCGCCGGTCACGACGATGATCACGGCCATGACGACGGCCGACATGGCCGCACGGCGGACCGTGCGGGGGGACGGAGTCCATCGCTCGGCGATGTAGGGGAGCGGGTTCCGCACGGCTTGAGCGACTTCGGCTCGGGTCAGCTTAGGCACGCGCACCATCGTAGGCGGCGGCTTGTGCAAGCTTTCACGAGGGGGACGAGTTACCCGAAACGTCGACGGAGCGCATCCGCGGGCTCACTTCCGGCGGAGGGAATCTCACTCCCAGCGGAAGAACTTCGCCGCCGCGCCCAGCCCGAGCACCGCCCACACCGCGAGGATGCCGAGGTCGCTCCACGGCATCGACGCGCCGTGCTGCAGTACGTCGCGCAGCCCGTCCGACAGGGCCGCGATCGGCAGCAGCCCCAGCGCCGACTGGACCGCGTCCGGGAACTTCTCCAGCGGCACGATGACGCCGCCGCCGACCAGCAGCAGCAGGAAGACCAGATTGGCCGCGGCGAGCGTCGCCTCCGCCTTCAGCGTCCCGGCCATCAGCAGCCCGAGCCCGGAGAAGGCCGCGGTGCCGAGCACGAGCAGCATCAGGACGGCGAACGGGTTGCCGTGCGGCGACCAGCCCAGCGCGAACGCGATGACCGTCAGCAGTACCACCTGCAGTACCTCGGTGACCAGCACGGAGAGAGTCTTGGCGGTCATCAGGGCCCAGCGGGGCAGCGGCGAGGCACCGAGCCGCTTGAGCACCCCGTACCGCCGCTCGAAGCCGGTGGCGATGGCCTGGCCGGTGAAGGCCGTCGACATCACGGCGAGCGCGAGGATACCGGGCGCCAGGAAGTCCACTGATTTGCCCGCGGCCCCCATCGTCTCAGTGGGCACAGCCACGATGTCGACCGCGCTGAACAGCACCAGCAGCAGCGTCGGGATGATCACGGTCAGCAGCAGCTGCTCGCCGTTGCGCAGCAGCATCCGCGTCTCCAGCGCGGTCTGCGTGGTGATCATGCGGGACAGCGGGGCGGCGCCCGGCCGCGGGGTGTACGTACCGGCGCTCATGCGCGCAGCTCCTTGCCGGTCAGTTCCAGGAAGACGTCCTCCAGAGTGTGCCGCTCCACGGAGATGCCGGACGGCATCACGTCGTGCTGCGCGCACCAGGAGGTGACGGCGGCCAGCAACTGCGGGCCGACGTCGCCGGTGATGCGGTACGTGCCCGGGGTGAGCTCGGCCGCCTCCGTGCCGTCGGGCAGCACCTTCAGCAGGGAGCCGAGGTCGAGACCGGGGCGGCCGGTGAAGCGCAGGGTGTTCTCGGCGCCGCCGCGGCAGAGCGTCTCCGGGCTGCCCTGGGCGATGACCTTGCCCGCGTCGATGACAGCGACGTCGTCGGCGAGCTCCTCGGCCTCGTCCATGAAGTGCGTGGTCAGGACGGTGGACACGCCATCGGCGCGCAGCTCCCGTACGAGATCCCAGGTGGAGCGGCGGGCCTGCGGGTCGAGGCCGGCGGTCGGCTCGTCCAGGAAGACCAGCTCGGGGCGGCCGACGACGGCCATCGCCAGGGCGAGCCGCTGCTGCTGGCCGCCGGAGAGCCGGCGGTAGGCCGTCCGGCCGCAGCTGCCGAGGCCGAGGCGCTCGATCAGGGCGTCGACGTCCAGCGGATGGGCATGGAGTTTCGCCATGTGGCGGAGCATCTCGTCGGCGCGCGCCCCGGAGTAGACGCCGCCCGACTGGAGCATCACGCCGATCCGGGGGCGGAGCCGCGCGGCGTCGGCGACCGGATCGAGGCCGAGGACCCGTACCGTCCCGCCATCCGGACGGCGGTAGCCCTCGCAGGTTTCTATGGTGGTGGTCTTGCCGGCGCCGTTGGGGCCGAGGACGGCGGTGACCGCGCCGGTGCGTACACACAGGTCGAGGCCGTCCACAGCGGTCTTGGGGCCGTACCGCTTTACCAGGCCACGGACCTGTACGACGGACTCGCTCTTCATGGCCGGTAAGTCTAGGCAGGGGCGGGAAACGCCCGTGTCCCGGGGGCGCATTAGGTGACCCTAAGTGATGAACCGCACCGTAGATCGTTCCGGACCGTGGTTGTCAGGGCGAGATGAATTACGCAACAATGGCGTTGTGAAATACGTTGGCGAGGTTCCGCAGGAGGAACTCGCGACCGGAGAGCGCTCGACGCGCAACCGTGTCGCGCGCTCCATCCTGGACCACGGCCCGTCCACGGTTGCCGAGCTGGCCACGCGCCTGGGCCTGACCCAGGCCGCGGTACGCCGCCATCTCGACGCCCTCGTCTCCGACGGTGTCGTCGAGGCCCGCGAACAGCGGGTGTACGGCGCGCGGACCCGGGGCCGCCCGGCCAAGGTGTTCGCCCTCACCGACTGCGGGCGGGACGCCTTCGACCAGTCCTACGACAAGCTCGCCGCGGACGCGCTGCGCTGGATCGCCGAGACCTCGGGCGACGAGGCGGTCGTCGCTTTCGCCCGGGCCAGGATCGCGGCCCAGTCCGAGGCGTACCGCGCGGCGGTCGAGGCCGCGGACCCGGAGGCGCGGACCAAGGCCTTGGCCAAGGCCTTGTCGGCCGACGGGTACGCTGCTACCGCGCGTAGCGCGCCCGGCCCGCAGCAGGGCGAGCAGCTGTGCCAGCACCACTGCCCGGTCGCCCATGTCGCCGAGCAGTACCCGCAGCTGTGCGAGGCGGAGACGGAGTTCTTCTCCAGCCTCCTCGGGACCCATGTGCAGCGTCTGGCCACCATCGCCCACGGCGACGGTGTGTGTACGACGTACATTCCGCGCAGCGGCCACGCAGCACCACAGACCACCCATTCAGTATCTGCAAGCACGGCCGGGAGGAACCCCGCATGACGCTCCCCACGGAGACTGCCCACCCTGAGCTCGAGGGTCTGGGCACGTACGAATTCGGCTGGGCCGACTCCGACGCGGCAGGCGCCGCAGCCAAGCGCGGGCTCTCCGAGGATGTCGTCCGCGACATCTCGGCGAAGAAGAACGAGCCCGAGTGGATGCTGAAGCTGCGCCTGAAGGGCCTCAGGCTCTTCGACAAGAAGCCCATGCCGAACTGGGGTTCCGACCTGTCGGGCATCGACTTCGACAACATCAAGTACTTCGTTCGGTCCACGGAGAAGCAGGCGGAGTCCTGGGAGGACCTGCCCGAGGACATCAAGAACACCTACGACAAGCTCGGCATCCCGGAGGCGGAGAAGCAGCGCCTGGTCGCCGGTGTCGCTGCGCAGTACGAGTCCGAGGTCGTCTACCACCAGATCCGTGAGGACCTGGAGGAGCAGGGCGTCATCTTCCTCGACACCGACACCGCGCTGAAGGAGCACCCGGAGCTCTTCAAGGAGTACTTCGGCACCGTCATCCCGGTCGGCGACAACAAGTTCGCCTCGCTGAACTCGGCCGTGTGGTCCGGTGGCTCGTTCATCTACGTCCCCAAGGGTGTCCGCGTCGACATCCCGCTGCAGGCCTACTTCCGTATCAACACGGAGAACATGGGCCAGTTCGAGCGGACGCTGATCATCGTCGACGAGGACGCCTACGTCCACTACGTCGAGGGCTGCACCGCGCCGATCTACTCCTCCGACTCGCTGCACTCCGCGGTCGTCGAGATCATCGTGAAGAAGGGCGGCCGCTGCCGCTACACGACGATCCAGAACTGGTCGAACAACGTCTACAACCTGGTCACCAAGCGCGCCGTGGCCTACGAGGGCGCCACCATGGAGTGGGTCGACGGCAACATCGGCTCCAAGGTCACCATGAAGTACCCGGCCGTCTACCTGATGGGCGAGCACGCCAAGGGCGAGACCCTGTCCATCGCCTTCGCGGGCGAGGGCCAGCACCAGGACGCCGGCGCCAAGATGGTCCACATGGCGCCGAACACCTCCTCCAACATCGTCTCCAAGTCGGTGGCGCGAGGCGGTGGCCGTACCTCCTACCGCGGTCTGATCGAGATCGGCGAGGGCGCGCCGGGCGCGAAGTCCAACGTGCTCTGTGACGCGCTGCTGGTCGACACCATCTCGCGCTCCGACACCTACCCCTACGTCGACGTCCGCGAGGACGACGTGTCGATGGGGCACGAGGCAACCGTCTCCAAGGTCTCCGAGGACCAGCTCTTCTACCTGATGAGCCGCGGTCTGACGGAGTTCGAGGCGATGGCGATGATCGTGCGCGGCTTCGTCGAGCCGATCGCGAAGGAGCTGCCGATGGAGTACGCACTTGAGCTCAACCGGCTGATCGAGCTGCAGATGGAGGGTTCGGTCGGCTAGCACGGCCGGACGACCGAACTCCCCGACTTTTGACAGAGAAAGCGAGCACTACGACAGCCATGGCTGAGGCTCAGAACTCCCCCACTCTCGGCTCCGCTCGAGCGGGGGGGCCCCCTCCGGCGGGGTCCACCACCACCGGGGCCATCGCGGTGGCCGCCGAGTCGACCGTCGCCACGCGCATGAGCGCGCCCCCGTCCTACGACGTCGCGGACTTCCCGGTCCCGCACGGCCGCGAGGAGGAGTGGCGGTTCACGCCGCTGGAGCGGCTGCGCGGACTGCACGACGGCACGGCCGTCGCCACCGGCGGCGCCGTGAAGGTCGCGATCGAGGCCCCCGAGGGCGTCACGGTCGAGACCGTCGGCCGCGACGACTCCCGGCTCGGGAGGGCCGGCACCCCGGTGGACCGCGTCGCCGCCCAGGCGTACACGTCCTTCGAGCAGGCGTCCGTCGTCACGGTCGCCAAGGAGGCCGTGCTCACCGAGCCGATCCGCATCGCGGTGCACGGCGAGGGCGGCGTGGCCTACGGCCACCAGGTCGTCGAGCTGGGTGCCTTCGCCGAGGCCGTCGTCGTCATCGACCACACCGGTGACGCGGTGCTCGCCGCCAACGTGGAATACGTCCTCGGTGACGGCGCGAAGCTCACCGTCGTCTCCGTGCAGGACTGGGACGAGACCGCGGTCCACGTCGGCCAGCACAACGCGCTGGTCGGCCGGGACGCCTCGTTCAAGTCGATCGTCGTCACCTTCGGCGGTGACCTGGTCCGTCTCCACCCGCGTGTCAGCTACGCGGGCACCGGCGGCGAGGCCGAGCTCTTCGGCCTGTACTTCACCGACAAGGGCCAGCACCAGGAGCACCGCCTCCTGGTCGACCACAACACCCCGCACTGCAAGTCCAACGCCGCCTACAAGGGCGCGCTCCAGGGCGACGGCGCACACGCGGTGTGGATCGGTGACGTCCTCATCCAGGCCAGGGCCGAGGGCACCGACACCTACGAGATGAACCGCAACCTCGTCCTGACGGACGGTGCGCGGGTCGACTCGGTGCCGAACCTGGAGATCGAGACCGGTGAGATCGTGGGCGCCGGCCATGCCTCCGCGACCGGCCGTTTCGACGACGAGCAGCTCTTCTACCTGATGTCCCGCGGCATCGCGGCCGGGGAGGCCCGCCGCCTCGTCGTACGCGGCTTCTTCGCCGAGCTCGTCCAGCAGATCGGCCTGCCGGACGTCGAGGCGCGGCTGCTCGACAAGATCGAGACCGAGCTGAAGGCTTCCGTCTGATGGCCTTCGTCAAAGCCTGTGCGCTGAGTGAGCTGGAGGACGACACCCCGAAGCGGGTGGAGCTCGACGGCGTCCCGGTGTCCGTCGTCCGCACCGAGGGCGAGGTGTTCGCGATCAACGACATCTGCTCGCACGCGAACGTCTCCCTGTCCGAGGGAGAGGTCGAGGACTGCATGATCGAGTGCTGGCTGCACGGCTCCAGCTTCGACCTCCGCACCGGCAAGCCGTCCAGCCTTCCCGCGACGCGCCCCGTCCCCGTATACCCCGTCAAGATCCAAGGGGACGATGTGCTCGTCTCCGTCACCCAGGAGTCCTGAGTCACCCATGGCAACGCTTGAAATCCGCGACCTGCACGTCTCCGTCGAGGCCGACAACGCCACGAAGGAGATCCTCAAGGGCGTCGACCTGATCGTGAAGCAGGGCGAGACCCACGCCATCATGGGCCCCAACGGGTCCGGCAAGTCCACCCTCGCGTACTCCCTCGCAGGTCACCCCAAGTACACGATCACCAGCGGTTCGGTGACCCTGGACGGCGAGGACGTCCTGGAGATGACCGTCGACGAGCGCGCCCGCGCCGGTCTGTTCCTCGCGATGCAGTACCCGGTCGAGATCCCCGGTGTCTCGGTCTCCAACTTCCTGCGCACCTCCGCCACCGCCG
Organism: Streptomyces sp. NPDC058092; assembly: GCF_042884935.1. NCBI lineage: Bacteria > Bacillati > Actinomycetota > Actinomycetes > Kitasatosporales > Streptomycetaceae > Streptomyces > Streptomyces sp. NPDC058092. The sequence continues at coordinate 138,401 of NZ_JBHVSY010000009.1, read as the reverse complement.
TCCGCGGCGAGGCGCCCAAGCTGCGTACCTGGGTGAAGGAGGTCAAGGAGACGATGGGCCGGCTCCACATGGACCCGGCGTTCGCCGAGCGCAACGTCAACGAGGGCTTCTCCGGCGGTGAGAAGAAGCGCCACGAGATCCTCCAGCTGGAGCTCCTGAAGCCGAAGGTCGCGATCCTCGACGAGACCGACTCCGGTCTGGACGTCGACGCCCTGCGCATCGTCTCCGAGGGCGTCAACCGGGTCCGCGAGACCGGCGAGGTCGGCACCCTGCTGATCACGCACTACACGCGGATCCTCCGCTACATCAAGCCCGACTTCGTGCACGTCTTCGCCAACGGCCGCATCGCCGAGTCCGGCGGCGCCGAACTTGCCGACAAGCTGGAGAACGAGGGCTACGAGGCATATGTGAAGGGTGGCGCTTCCGCGTGACACAGCTGCCGGGCCTCCTCGACACCGAGTCGATCCGCAAGGACTTCCCCCTCCTGGACCGTACGGTCCACGACGGGAAGAAGGTCGTCTACCTGGACAGTGCGGCGACGTCGCAGAAGCCGCGCCAGGTCCTCGATGCCCTCAACGAGTACTACGAGCGGCACAACGCCAACGTGCACCGCGGCGTGTACACGATCGCGGAGGAGGCCACGGCGCTGTACGAAGGCGCCCGTGACAAGATCGCCGCGTTCATCAACGCGCCCAGCCGCAACGAGGTGATCTTCACCAAGAACGCCTCCGAGTCGCTCAACCTCGTGGCCAACATGCTCGGCTGGGCCGATGAGCCCTACCGGGTGGACCACGAAACCGAGATCGTCACCACGGAGATGGAGCACCACTCCAACATCGTGCCGTGGCAGCTGCTCTCGCAGCGCACCGGCGCGAAGCTGAAGTGGTTCGGCATCACCGACGACGGCCGCCTCGACCTGTCCAACATCGACGAGATCATCACGGAGAAGACGAAGATCGTCACCTTCACCCTGGTCTCCAACATCATGGGCACGATCAACCCGGTCGAGAAGATCATCCGCCGCGCCCAGCAGGTCGGCGCGCTGGTCTGCATCGATGCCTCGCAGGCCGCCCCGCACATGGTGCTCGACGTGCAGGCGCTGCAGGCCGACTTCGTGGCCTTCACCGGTCACAAGATGGTCGGCCCGACCGGCATCGGCGTGCTCTGGGGACGGCAGGAGCTCCTGGAGGACCTGCCGCCGTTCCTCGGTGGCGGCGAGATGATCGAGACCGTGTCGATGCACTCGTCGACGTACGCCCCCGCGCCGCACAAGTTCGAGGCCGGTACGCCCCCGATCGCGCAGGCCGTCGGCCTCGGCGCGGCCGTGGACTACCTGTCGGCGATCGGCATGGAGAAGATCTACCAGCACGAGCACGCGATCACCCAGTACGCGGTGAAGCGGCTCCTGGAGGTCCCGGACCTCAGGATCATCGGTCCTGCGACGGCCGAGGACCGCGGCGCCACGATCTCCTTCACGCTCGGCGACATCCACCCGCACGACGTGGGCCAGGTGCTCGACGAGCAGGGCATCGCGGTCCGGGTCGGACACCACTGTGCCCGGCCGGTCTGCCTGAGGTTCGGAATTCCTGCGACGACGCGAGCGTCGTTCTACCTGTACTCCACGCCCGCCGAGGTCGACGCCCTGGTGGACGGACTGGAACACGTACGGAACTTTTTCGGTTAATACGCAGAGCGGCTGAGGGTTGACTGGTGAAGCTTGATTCCATGTACCAGGAAGTGATCCTGGACCACTACAAGCACCCCCACGGGCGTGGCCTGCGGGACGGCGACGCCGAGGTGCACCACGTCAACCCGACGTGCGGCGACGAGATCACTCTCCGGGTGAAGTACGACGGCGAGACCATCGCCGATGTGTCGTACGAGGGTCAGGGCTGCTCCATCAGCCAGGCCAGCGCATCCGTGCTCAACGACCTGCTGGTCGGCAAGGAACTGGGCGAGGCGCAGAAGATCCAGGAGACCTTCCTGGAGCTGATGCAGTCGAAGGGCCAGCTGGAGCCGGACGACGCGATGGAGGAGGTACTGGAGGACGCGGTCGCGTTCGCCGGTGTCTCGAAGTACCCGGCCCGGGTCAAGTGCGCGCTATTGAGCTGGATGGCGTGGAAGGACGCGACGGCGAAAGCGCTGTCCGAAGGGAAGACGGCATGAGCGACAACACGGTGACATCCAACGAGGAGCTCACGACCAAGCCGGCCTCCGAGGAGGAGGTCCGCGAGGCCCTGTACGACGTCGTCGACCCCGAGCTGGGCATCGACGTCGTCAACCTGGGCCTGATCTACGGCATCCATATCGATGACGCCAACATCGCCACCCTCGACATGACCCTGACGTCCGCGGCCTGCCCGCTGACCGATGTCATCGAGGACCAGGCGAAGTCCGCGACCGACGGCATCGTCAGCGAGCTGCGGATCAACTGGGTCTGGATGCCGCCGTGGGGCCCGGACAAGATCACGGACGACGGGCGCGAGCAGCTGCGCGCGCTCGGCTTCAACGTCTGAGGCATCACCGACGAACGGCCCCCGGCGTCTGCCGGGGGCCGTTCGTCGGTGTTCGTCCGCCGTACGCGTGATGTGTGTCCGGGGTTGGCGAGGGAACGGGAATCCGAACGCGACCCCACGCCGACGAGAGGCTCGCTGTGCTGCATCAGCCAGCTGATCACGGACGCCGGATCGGCCGATCTGTACGGGGACGGCACGGAGGCCAAGGATCTCGACCACGCCGAGTGGAGGAAGTCCCGGGCCACCTGGTTCACCGTCGGCAGCTGACGGACCGGGCGCCTTCGCGATTCGAGATGGTCAACGGCCATGCCCGCCAGGCAGACTTGCGGGCATGGCCGTTTCCTTTTACAGCATCGTCGTCGACGCCCACGATCTTCCGTCGCTCGCCCGCTTCTGGTGCCAAGTGCTCGACTGGAAGGTGCTCTTCGAGGCCGACGACGAGATCGTCATCGGCGCCGACAAGTCCGCGGTTCCCGGGATCACCTTCGTCCCTGTGCCGGAGAGGAAGACGCTCAAGAACCGGCTGCACATCGACCTCGCCCCCGATGACCAGGTCGCCGAGGTCGAGCGCATCATCGGGCTCGGGGCGCGGCGGGTCGAGATCGGGCAGCAGGCGGATGTGAGCTGGGTGGTGCTGGCGGACCCCGAGGGCAACGAGTTCTGTGTGCTGAGTCCGAAGAACTCGCTCGTCGACTGAGCGACCCCAGGGCGGGGCGACGGCCCGGTAGCGGTCCTGAACGTCGTTGTGGGCGGTCCCTGCCGCGGCTCGACAAGGGAGAGGCGGGTCACATTCCGTCGTGTCACATCTGCCGGGCTGTTTCCGTCAGAGAGGTGTAACCGCCAACAACGGCAAAGGAGTGCACCATGGATGCTCGCTTGAACCTCTTCGCCAACCCGGTCGCGGCCGGGGCACTGAAGCACATCGTCTCGGCGGGCAAGGTGATCGGGGAATCGAAGCTGCCGGCCGCGACGCGGGAGCTGGTGCTGCTCCGTGCCAGTCAGATCAATGGCTGCGGCTTCTGCGTCGACATGCACAGCAAGGACGCGGCGCACGCCGGGGAGACGTCGCTGCGTCTCAACCTGGTCGCGGCCTGGCGGGAGGCCAAGGTATTCACCGATGCCGAGCGCGCTGCCCTGGAACTCGCGGAGCAGGGCACCCGCATCGCCGACGGGGCCGGTGGTGTCAGTGACGAGGTCTGGGCGAATGCTGCCAAGCACTATGACGAGGAGCAGCTCGGCACCCTGGTGTCGCTCATCGCCCTCATCAACGCCTTCAACCGCGTGAACGTCATCACCCAGCAGCCCGCCGGCGACTACCAGCCCGGCCAGTTCGGATAACCAGGGGTGGCCGGGACCGCCGACTCGGTCCGGTACCGGAGCAGCAGACGCCCCGGGCGCCGTTCGCCGGGGTCCGGGGCGTCGTGCTGGACCGTTCGGCGGTCCGGCTGATCAGTACGCCTGGGTGCCGTACGGGGGCGGCGGCGGGGTGGCCGCCGCCTCGGCGAGGGCCGGACCCAGGTTCTCCGTACGGATGCGCCGGTCGACGTAGAGGAGCCCGGTCACCAGCTGCGGGAACGTTGTCGAGACGAGCTGTCCGATCAGCTGCCCCAGCGCCATGATCACCAGATAGCCGCTCATGGCGAAGACGATCGAGGCGGGGTTCGGGTCGTCGGCCAGGGTCGAGCCGCCGATGACACCGGAGAACATGCCGAGGAACGAGAACGGGATCTGGATGACGTAGTTCGCCACGGCCGCCATGAGGAAGGCCAGCAGGGTGATCCCGAAGACCCGCCACCAGTCGCCGCGCACCAGTTGCGACGAGCGGCGCAGTCCCTCCACCGGGCGCTGCCCCTCGAAGACCACAGCCGAGGGGGCCAGGCAGAACTTCACCCAGAGCCAGGCCGCCAGGGGCGCGGTGGCCAGGGCTCCCAGGAGGCCGAGCGAGGTCCACAGCACGGTGCCGGACCCGTGCGAGAGAGTGGTGGCGCCGATCATGATCGCGATGAAGCCGATCATCGCGAGCACCATCGGGATCATCGCGATCAGGGTGGACAGGATCACCGTTCCGATCACCGCCGGCACGCGGGCCCAGGCCCGGCGCCAGATCACGGCGAAGGTGGTCGGCCTGCCCAGGACCGCTTCCTGCAGGATCGCGGGAACGGTCGCGTACATCATGGCCGTACCGACCATGAACGCGACCATCGCGACCAGCCAGACGGCGCCGAAGCCGATCACCAGCGGCACCACGTCCGCCGACGTCGGATCCTCCTCGGCGCTGAGCGAGACGACGTGGCGCAGATGGTCACCGGTCGCGGAGTACGCGATCAGGGCAGCCGCCCCCACGATCACCAGCGCCCCGCCGTACACGGCCGCACCTATGCCGAACAACTGCTTCCAGTAGCGCCCCATCGCGCTGAAGGCGCCGCCGAGTATGTCCCCGAGCTTCAGGGGCATCAGCGGTATCACCCCCGGCTTCGGCGGTGGCATCCAGCCGCCCCATCCCGGTGGCCCCGGGGGTCCTCCGTACGGTGCTCCGCCGCCCCACCCTGCGTCCTGCGCCACTGCTGCTCCGTTGTGTGTCGTCGTCCTGTGTGCTGGTCGGGACACCGTAGCGTCCCGCATGGCGCGAAACCGCCGTACCGTGGCGCGAGCGGCGATGCGTACACTCGTACACATGGGTTATGGACTGCTTGCCGCGGCGATCGCGGCCGAGGTGGCCGGTACGACGGCCATGAAATACAGCGAGGGCTTCACCCGGCTCTGGCCCTCGCTGATCACCGTCGCGGGCTATCTCATCGCCTTCGCCCTGCTCGCCCAGACGCTGAAGACGCTGTCCATGGGCACCGCCTATGCCATCTGGGCCGGGATCGGCACCGCCGCGATCGCCGCCATCGGCATCCTCTTCATGGGGGAGTCCGGCAACCTGGTCAAGCTGGCGGGCATAGCGCTGGTCATCGCCGGAGTGGTGGTGCTGAACCTGGGAGGGGCCCACTGATGACACGCCGTTACGACCCCGAGCGGCGCGGCCGCATCATCGACGCCGCGATCCGGGTGGTCGGTGCCAAGGGCATCGCGGGGCTCAGCCACCGCTCCGTCGCGGCCGAGGCCGATGTGCCGCTCGGCTCGACGACGTATCACTTCGCCTCGCTGGACGAGCTGTTGATCGCGGCGCTGCGCCGGTCGAACGAGAACTTCGCGGAGGTCATGCGGGCGAGCGAGGCCCTGACCGATCCGGCCGTCGACCTCGCCGGGGAACTGGCCGGGCTGCTGGGGGAGTACTTCTCCGGCGGGCGCGGGCGGGCCGAGCTGGAGTACGAGCTCTACCTCGCCGCGCTGCGCAGACCCGCGCTGCGACCGGTCGCCGCCGAGTGGACCGACGGCACGGCCGAGCTGCTGTCCCGGCGGACCGATCCGGCCACGGCGCGGGCGCTGGTCGCGCTCATGGACGGGATCTGTCTGCAGGTGCTGCTCACCGGTGGGGAGTACGACGAGGCGTACGCGCGGGAGATGCTGGGGCGCCTCGTCGGCTGACGGGCCGGTGCCACTCGGGCGTCACGCGCCGGGCAGGCCCGCCCCTCGGATCGCCGTCAGGGCCGCCTGCGCGCTCGCCTCGATGTCCGTGATCGGGTACAGCACCTCGCGGACCGTCCGGTTCCGGTCCACCACCAGCGTCAGCCGCTTCAGCCGGCTCGTCCCTGCCGCGCGGAACGTCGGCAGTCGCAGAGCCGCCGTCAGTTCCAGCTCCGCGTCGGACAGCAGGGGGAAGCGCAGCCGCTCCGCGTCCGCGAACGCCCGTTGCTCGTCCGGGCGTTGGGTGGACACCCCGTGCACGGTCGCGCCCGCCGCCGTGAACTCGGCCAGCTGGTCGCGGTACGTACAGGATTCGAGGGTGCAGCCGCTCGCGCCCGGGATCTGCGCCCACCCCGGCGGATAGGCGTCCCGGCGGGCGTAGGCGCCGGGGAAGCAGTACAGGACGGTGTACGGGGTGTCGGCGACCGGATCGCGCGGCACACCGTCGTGGTCGAGCAGTCGAAGCTCGGGCAGGCGGGTGCCCACCAGGGCGTGCACCCGGGCCGCCTCCTTCGACGCCTCGGCGGCCGTTGCCGTCATCTCCCCGTCTCCCATCACCCAGCTGTCGCCCCAGTCCTGGAGCGCGATCAGCACGGGCAGCAGTGCGCGTCCGCGCCGGGTGAGCCGGTACTCGTACCGGGGTGGCCGGTCCTGGTACGGCTCCCGGGACAGCACTCCCGCGTCGACCAGCAGCCGCAGCCGCTCGGTCAGCACCTTGCGGGACACGCCCAGCTCCTCCTGGAGCGCGTCGAAGCGGTGCACCCCGCGCGCCGTGTCCCGCACGATCAGCAGGGTCCACCAGTCGCCGACGACATCGAGTGCCTGGGCGATCGCGCAGTCGGCGTCGGCCAGGCTGGTGCGCTGGGGCATGGGCTCCTCCGGCGGTCTGCCGCTGCCGTCTCTTACCTGATTGACCTGCAGTCAAGCATGATGCCATAGTCCGTTCCCAAGAGGAACTTACTGGGAGGGTGCTGCTGATGAGGTTCTTCGGGATCGTGCGGGACGTACCGCGCACGGTACGGCTGCTGGCCTTCGGCTCCTTCCTCAACGGGGTCGTCAGCTTCACCTTCGTCTTTCTCTTCGTCTATCTGACCGGCCCGCGCGGGCTGACCGTCCCGCAGGCCGGAGTGATCGCGGGCATCGGCGGCATCGGCCTCGTCGCGGGGAACTTCACCGGCGGCTGGTTCGGCGATCACTACGGCCACCGCCGGATGCTGCTGACCGGTGCGCTGGTCAGCGGGACGGCGCTGGCCACCCTGCCCATCCTGCCGGTCGTCGCGATGTACGGGGTGCTGCCGCTCGCGCAGTACGCGGCAGGTGTGGTGCGCGCCGCCAACTCCGCCCTCGTCGCCGTCTCCGTCCCCGAGGGCGGCCGGCGCCAGAGCTTCGCCCTCGTGCGGGCCGGGAGCAACGCCGCGTTCGCCGTCGGCCCGCCGCTCGGCGCGCTGATCGCCGCCCGCTTCTCGTACGACTGGCTCTTCGTCGCCGACGGCCTCGGGACGCTGTTCTTCGCCGGATACGCGGCGACGGTGCTCCCGGCGCACGGCACCGCACACAGCCGGCCGGTGCGCGCGCCGGGCGCACCCGGGCTGTGGCGGGAGCTGCGGGCCAGGCCCGCGGTGCTGGTCCTGCTCGCCTCGATCCTCTGCGTCGACCTCGTCTACCGCCAGCAGTACTCGACCCTGCCCGTCTTCCTGACCGAGCACGGCCACAGCGCCCAGTTCTACGGCTGGCTGCTCTCCATCAACGGCGGCCTCATCCTCCTGCTGGAACTCCCCGCGGCCCACGCCCTGCGCCGACGCGCGCCGCTGGGCATCGTGGGCGCCGGGCTGCTGCTGGTGGGACTGGGCTACGCGGTGCTGATCCCGGGGGCAGGGGCGCTGTTCGCCGTCACGATGATGGCCTCGCTGACGGCGGGCGAGATCCTCTACAAGACCACCGCGACGGCGTACGTCGCCGATCAGGCCCCCGCCCATGCCCAGGGCCGCTTCCAGAGCCTGTACGCGGGCGCCTCCATCAGCGGGCAGGTGCTGGCACCACCGCTCGGCGGCGCCCTCTACGCCGCCGCGCCCGAACTGCTCTGGCCGGCCTGCGCGGTGCTGGCGGGCAGTGCGGGGGCGGCGGTGCTGGCGGCGCGGCGGCTGGGCGGACCCGCGGCGGTGGCGGCGCGCGCGGAGGAACCCGTACCGGCACCCGAGCGGCAGACGCAGCCCGGCTGAGCGGGTGGCCGGGGCTCCCGGGGCGCGTGCGCGACCACCCGGCGAGACCGGTTGGCAACGACGGCGCCCCGCCGGTTAGGTTTCGTGTCATGACCGACACGACTCCTGCTCGCACCACCGGCGCCGTCGCCGCCGGCCTCGCCACCATCGCCGGCGACGGTTCCGTTCTCGACACCTGGTTCCCCGCCCCCGAGCTCACCGCCGAGCCGGGCCCGGCCGGAACCGAACGGCTCACCCCCGACCAGGCCGTCGACCTCCTCGGCGACGGCGCCGCCAAGGCCCTCGGTGTGGACGCCCGCCGAGGTGTCGAGATCGTCGCCGTACGTACGGTCATCGCCTCGCTCGACGACAAGCCGCTCGACGCGCACGACGCGTACCTGCGCCTGCACCTGCTCTCGCACCGCCTCGTCCGGCCGCACGGCCAGAACCTGGACGGCCTCTTCGGCCTCCTCGCCAACGTCGCCTGGACCTCGCTCGGCCCGGTCGCCGTGGACGACGTGGAGAGGGTGCGGCTGAACGCCCGCGCCGAGGGCCTGCACCTCCAGGTCACCTCGGTCGACAAGTTCCCCCGGATGACGGACTACGTCGCGCCGAAGGGCGTCCGGATCGCCGACGCCGACCGGGTCAGGCTCGGCGCGCACCTCGCCTCCGGCACCACTGTCATGCACGAGGGCTTCGTCAACTTCAACGCGGGCACCCTCGGCACGTCGATGGTCGAGGGCCGGATCTCCGCGGGTGTCGTCGTCGGCAACGGCTCCGACATCGGCGGCGGCGCCTCCACGATGGGCACCCTCTCCGGCGGCGGCAAGGAGCGCATCGTCATCGGCGAGCGCTGCCTGATCGGTGCCGAGGCCGGTGTCGGGATCGCGCTCGGCGACGAGTGCGTCGTCGAGGCCGGGCTCTACATCACGGCCGGCAGCCGTATCACGATGCCGGACGGGCAGATCGTCAAGGCCCGCGAGCTCTCCGGCGCTTCGAACATCCTCTTCCGCCGCAACTCGGTCACCGGCGCCGTCGAGGCCCGCCCCAACAACGCGGTCTGGGGCGGTCTCAACGACATCCTGCACAGCCACAACTAGCGTGTCGCGGCGAGGAGTTCCTCGTACGCCCGCCGCAGCCCGTCGGTCGCCCCGCGCCCGGCGGGCTGCAGCGGTTCGCGGACCGGCCCGGCGTCGAGCAGTGCCTTCGCCGTGACCGTGCCGGGCAGCCCGGACGCCATCATCAGTTCGGCGAGCGGGACGGTCAGCCGGTTGAGCCGGGCGGCCCCGGCCGTGTCCCCGGCGTCGAAGGCGTCCAGCACCGCCCGCAGCTGCCGGGGTGCCACATTGGCGACCGTGCTGACGTAGCCCGCCGCGCCGACCGCGTACAGCGGCAGGTTCAGTTCCTCGCAGCCCGAGTAGTAGGCCAGCGACGTCGCGCCGATCACCTTCGTCGAGCCGAGCAGGTCGTACGCGCAGTCCTTCACGGCCACGATGCGCGGGTGCTCCGCGAGCCGCAGCAGGGTCTCCGGCTCGATGCGGGTGCCGGTGCGGCCGGGGATGTCGTACAGCATGAGCGGAAGGCCGGTGGCATCGGCGACGCGCCACAAGTGCGCCTCGACGGCGGCCTGCGGCGGTCTGCTGTAGTACGGAGTCACCACCAACAGGCCGTCCGCGCCCGCCTGTTCGGCCTGCCGGGCGAGGGCCACGGTGTGCCGGGTGTCCGGGCTGCCGACCCCGGCGACGATCGGCACGCCGTCGCCGACCGCCGCCCGGACGGCCCGCAGCAGCGCGGTCTTCTCCGCGTCGGAGGTGGTCGGGGACTCGCCGGTGGTGCCACTGAGCACCAGACCGTCGCAGCCGTCGGCGACCAGCGAGGCGGCAAGCTTCCCGGCGGCGTCCGGGTCCAGCGCTCCGGAGGCGGTGAACGGCGTGATCATGGCGCAGAGTGCTCGGCCGAAGGGGGCTACGGGTGCTGTCATTCCCGAAGTGTCGGTCGACCGGACCGTGAAGGTCCACTTAGTTCTGCTTGGGGTGAAGGGGAAGAAACGTTCAACAGTTGTGGGAAGGGGTTCCACGCTCTGGCATGATCGAACGCCTATGCGGCAGGCCGACACGGGGGCGGGTGCATGACTGTACGGGAACGGACAGGGGCGGAGAACGGAACCGGGTCCGGGAGGCGGCGGCCGGTGGTGGCCGTGCTCATGGCCGGGGCGCTGGGCCTGTCGCTCTCGGGTTGCGCCGGTTTTCTCGTGCCGGCGGGCGAGGGCGAGCCGGAGCCGACACCGAGCTGGTCGTACAGGGTGCACGCCGACAAGCTGCCGTCACCGTTTCCGAGCGTCCCCGCAGCGCTTCCCGACCGGCCGCCGACTCCGTCGGCGCAGGGGCCCGGCCCCACACCCACCGGGAGCCCCGACCGGGCCGACTGCCCGTCCTCCGGCGTCGTCGTCGGCATGGGCGAGATCGAGGCCGCGCTGGGCCACCGGGCCGTCGGTCTCACCCTCACCAACTGCGGCAGCAAGCCGTACCGCGTCGACGGCTATCCGTCGGTCCGGGCACTGGACGAGGCCGGTGATCCGCTGCCGGTCCCGGTGAATCCGGGCTCCTCGTACATGGGGACCGACCGGGGCCCGAAGGAGGTCATGCTGAAGCCGGGGGAGACGGTGCGGTCGCTTCTCGCGTGGGTCTCCACCGCGACCGGAGGGGATCTCATCGAGGGCGACGCGCTGGAGATCGCACCGGCCCCCGGACTGGAGGCGCGCACCTTCCCGCTGGAGGGCAGCGACGTACGGCTGCTCGACGAGCTGAACATGACCGCCTGGCGGACCGATTCCTCGCAGTAGTACCGCGGCGGCCCCGGACCGGAGGACGAGCTCGGCGGGCAGGCCGGCGCGGGTGGTGGGGTCAGCGGCGCGCCATGTAGAGGGAGAAGGCCTTGTGGAGCACCCTGTTGATCGGGTATTCCCACTCGCCGAGGTACTCGGCGGCCCGGCCGCCGGTGCCGACCTTGAAGCGCAGCAGCCCCAGGAGATGGTTGCTCTCGTCCAGGGTGTCGGTGATGCCGCGCAGGTCGTAGACGGCCGCGCCCCTCTCGTGCGCGTCGCTCATCATGCGCCACTGGACGGCGTTGCTGGGCTGGACCTCGCGCTTGCGGCCGGTCGAGGCGCCGTAGGAGTACCAGACGTGGTTCCCCACGGTCAGCATCGTCGCCGCGGAGAGCGTTTCGCCGTCGTGGTGGGCCAGATAGAGCCGCATCCGGTCGGGGTCCTCGGCCCGCAGCACGGTCCACATGCGCTGGAAGTAGCCGAGCGGGCGAGGGATGAAGCGGTCGCGCTCGGCCGTCTCGCGGTACAGCTCGTAGAAGGCCGGGAGGTCCTCGTAGTCGCCCTCGACGACCTTGACGCCCGACTTCTCCGCCTTCTTGATGTTGCGCCGCCACTGCTGGTTCAGGTTGCCCAGGATCTCCTCCAGCGACCGCCCGGCGAACGGCACCTGGAAGACGTACCGGGGCTGTCCGGCGCTGAAGCCGTCCTCGCCGTCCTCCTCGCCCTGCTGCCAGCCCAGTGCGCGCAGCTGTTCCACCAGCGCGGCGGCCTGCGGCTCTTCCGTGTCCGGCGCCACGTCGCGCAGCCGTCCGGCGGCCGGGTCCGCGATGGCGTCCTTGACCGTCTGGGCGTCCCAGCGGCGGGCGACCACCGGCGGGCCCATGCGCACCGAGAACGCGCCCTGCGCCTTCAGATGGGCCAGCATCGGCGCCAGCCACCGCCCCAGACCGGCGTCGTGCCAGTCGATGACGGGGCCCTCCGGCAGATACGCCAGATAGCGTTTCACCCGGGGGATCGGCCGGTAGAGGACGAGCCCGGCTCCGACGATCCGGTCCCGGCCGGTGGCGTCGCGGTCGAACCAGCCGATGCTCTCCGCTCGCCAGTCGGGCTTCACATCGCCCCACGACGGAACCTGCATATGGCTCACGGCGGGCCGGCTCGCGACGAACGCCAGATGCTCCTCGCGGGTGATCGCCCTGAGACGCGGTTCCATGCGGTACTCCGTTCGTTGTCCCGTCGGTGTGCCTGACGGCGTCACCGGAAGAGTGGTGTTGACCTCAAGCGCACTTGACCTACCAGTGTGGTCGGCAGCGGCGCACCACGCGGGTGCACCGGTCAGGAGGACCCGTCATGAGCGTGCGATTCGAATCCCGTCCCGATCTTGCCCGTAACGACGTCGGACCGGTCAAGGCGAGCACCTGGGATGTCGGCACCCCCGAGCGGCAGCGGCGGACGGTCGAGGCCGTCCGTACCGCGTGGGAAGGCCGGGAGTGGCCGCATCCGGGGCTGCTCTCGTACACCGTCCATGCCGGTGAGGACGGGAAGACCTTGTTCCACTACAGCCAGTGGAGTGGTGAGCAGGCGTACCAGGAGTTCTTCGGGCACGGCCGGGACGAGCGGAACGCGGACATCGACGCCGCCGTGCCGGGCATCCGGCGGCTCGGGCTGCACACCTTCGAGATGTACCGCTCCGTGCCGCCGGCGGAGGGAGACGGGCGGGAACCGGGGTGCGTCGTGATCGTCGACGTCGAGTTCGAGGGGCCGGACAAGGCGCGGCAGCGGGACTGGGTGGACACCGTGTTCGAGGCGCTGGGGACCGATCCGGCGCCCGCACCCGGCGGCCTCTCCGGGCACTTCCACGTCAGCACCGACGGAACGCGCGTACTCAATTACGCCGAATGGGAGAGCGCGCGGGCCCATGTCGAGGCGCTGGCCGCGCCCGGTGACGGGATCGGGTCGAGGACGCCGCAGTGGGAGCGGGTGCAGTCGTACCCGGGGATGAGCGGCGGCGGCGTGCACCGGTACACGCCCGCGCTCAGCATGCGGCCGAGCGCGGGCGTGTAGGGGCGCGACGGGCTACGGACGGAAGCGCAGCACCTGCGGGTCGTGGTCGCTGTTCTGCGCGGCGAACTCCGCGTTGATGTGGACGCTGTCGTAGTGGAAGCCGTGGATCGACGGGCTGGTCAGGATCTGGTCGAGCACCTGGGTGTTGCCCTGGTACACGTACGAGTAACGCTCCGAGCGCGGCAGGGACTTGATCGCCGGATACAGCACGCCACCGGCCGCCAGCGCCTCGGTCGTGCCGGAGAACTCGAAGTCGTTGATGTCGCCGACGACCAGGACGTCCGCGTTCTTCTGGACGCTCAGCAGCTTCTTGACGAAGGTGTTGACCGCCTTGCCCTGCGCGTGCCGCTGGACCTCCGACGAGCGGGTGGGCGGCTGGTGCTGCGAGACGATGGACTCGTCGCCGCCCTTGGACGCGAAGTGGTTGGCGACGACGAAGACCGTACGGCCGCGGAAGGTGAACTCTCCGGCGAGCGGCTTGCGGCTGTTCGTCCACGCCGGGTTCGCCGGGTCGATCCGGCCGGGGGAGTGGGTCAGGGCCGCCCCGCCCCCCGCCCGTACGACATCGGTCGCGGTCGTCGCGTCGCCGCCCGCGCGGTCGGTGAACGACACCCGCTCCGGGTTGAAGAGGAACACCTGGCGGATGTTGCCGCCGGGCTCGCCGCCGTCCTTCTTGTTCTCCGGATCGATGGAACGCCACTGGTACGCCGGGCCGCCCGCGGCCACGATCGCGTCGGTGAACATCGTGACCGTCCGGTCGGCGGAGACCGTGCCGTCGTCCGTCGCGCCGTTGTCGTCCTGGATCTCCTCCAGCGCCACGATGTCGGGCGAGGCGAGGTTGTCGACCACCGCGGCGGCGAGCGCGTCGAACTTCTCCTGCGGGTCGCCGGGGTCGAGGTTCTCGACGTTGTACGTCGCCACCGCCAGCTCGTTGTCGTGCTGCTTGCCGGTCGTCTCCCGGCGCAGCCCGTCGGCGGTGACCTTGCCCAGGGTGCGGGCGGTCAGCGTGTAGCCGCCGTACTGGTTGAAGTCGAGCGGGCCCTCGGTCGTACCGGACAGCACATCGCCGACATCGGCGGCCGGGAAGGGCTGCTCGGTGAGCGGCACCAGCGACTGGATCTGGAGCCGGCCGGTGTTCTGCGCGGTGTACGAGCCGTAGACCGTGCCGCCGCGGTTGTTGGCGTTCTCGTGCGGCTTCACCGTCACCCACAGCTCGGCGTGCGGGTCGGTGGCGCCGATCACCCGCGAGGAGCCGATGCGGATGTTCATGCCCTCCAGGGACTCGTAGTAGTCCAGGGCGTAGCGGGACGGGGCGAGGGGGAGCGCGTCGATCGAGCCGCCCGCCGCAGGGTCGCCCGCCGGGGTGTACCGGGCGGGGACCGAGCGCTCCGAGACCGTCACCGGCGCGGGCAGGGCGTTGCCCGAGGAGACCACGGCGATGGTGGGCCTGGTGATCTGGGTGAGCGACTGGTTGCCGGAGGAGGCGCCGCCCGCGACGAACTCGGCGACCGTGCCCGAGACCGTGACCGCGTCACCGACCGCGACGGTCGGCGCGGAGCCGGTGTAGACGAAGACGCCCTCGCTGGTGGCGGGGTCGGCGTCGGGGTTCGGGTCCTGGAACCAGAAGCCCTTCGAGCCGTACGTCCGCACACCCGTGACGATGCCCGCGACCCCGCCGACCTGTTGGCCGACGAGCGGGGATATCCGGGTGGTGCCCTGGATGTCGTGGATCCGGACCTGGCCGCCGGCGGCCGGGGAGGAGGCGGCCGGGGAGGAGGCGGACGCGGAAGTGGTCGCTGCGCCGGTGAGCAGGCCCGCGGCGAGCGCGGCGGCGACTACGGCGGATACGGCGGTTGTTCTGGACGATGCGGCGGGCATCAAGAGCTCCGGAGTATCGAGGGGGACGATGGGGTCTACGCGCGTAAATCTCTTGTGTGGGCGCATCCGTTGTCAAGAACCTCCGGGTGGACGGAAGCCGTCCGCTTCATGAACCAGGTGGCATGGGGCGAAATGCGTCTACGCTTGGGCCGCCCGATCCCGTACGCGCCCCGTACGCCCCGTACGTCCCGAGGAGAACCACCTGATGTCCGCAGAGCGCCCCACCCTGCCGCCCGTAAGGCTGCGCACCGAGGCCGAGCTGGCACGGGACGCGCTCGCCGCGCCGCTGCTCGCCCGCGCCGTCCGGCTCGCCCGCTGGGCGGGCCCGGAGACCCGGGTCGGCGCCGGTGGCGAGCTCGTCGAAGCGCAGTTGCCCGCGGCGGCCGAGCACCTCGGCCGCACGGCGGACGAGGACGGCGCGGCGGAGGCCAGCGAGGCGTGGCGGCTCGCGGTCGACACGGGACTGGTCGACGTCGAGGACCCGGAGGAGACCGACGGGGAGGACGCGGAGGGGACCGCCGCCGCCGGTGAGAACCTGGCGCTGATCACCGGAGGTTCGCCGCAGGAGGTCCTGTCGATCTGGCTCGACGGACTGGAGGCCGTCCACGCCGATGCCACCGCGCCCTTCTTCGAGGACTTCGCCGACCTCGTCGGCGAGGACGGCACGGTGGACTTCGATTCCCTGGACTGGGATCCGGAGGCCGAGGCGGAATTCCTCGACGGGGTCCTCGGCAATCTGTACCTGCTCACCGTCGGCGACGGCGGCGCGGACGCGGCGCCCGTACCGCTGCCCGCGCTCGCCGCGTCGATGCTGGTGCCGGAGGACATGGGCGAGCCCACCGACGACATCCTTGAGCAGGTGTCCGAGGCGATGATGCGCCTCGACGACCAGTTCCGGGTCCTCGAACCCATGGGGATCGTCGAATACCGCCCGGTGGACGAGGCGTTGCTGGCCGAGGAGGGCGAGGACACCGCCGTCGTGGACGACGACGAGGACGTCACCCGGTACGGAATGGTGAAGCTGACCCCCCTCGGCCTGTACGGCATCCGGGCCCGGATGCTGGAGGCCGGGGTGGACGCCCCGGCGATCGGCGACCTCGCGGACAAGGGGGCCGACGCGCTCCTCGGCGGCATCGCGTACTACCCCGAGGCGGCGGCGCGCGGCGAGATCGAGCTGTGGCTCACCCGGCGCGGTGCGGACGGCGCCGCGGCCGAACTCCTGGCGGCGGCCCGCGGAACGGACCGGCAGGCGCCGCTGCGGCGGCTCAACTGCCAGCAGGCGCTCGCCCTGGTCGGCGCGGAGGCGGAGCCCGCGGTACGCGCGGTGCTGGACGACGCCGAGCTGGGCGGCCTCGCCCGGGTCTGGCTCGCGGAGCTGGGCGCGGCGGACGTACCCGCGCCGCCCGAGTCGATGATCTTCTGGCTCGCCATCGACACGATCGCGGCCCAGCTGGAGGCCGAGGGCGACCTGGACGAGCTCCAGGGCCTGGTCGAGGGCCTGGCGGGTCAGCACAGCGGTTTCTTCGGCGAGGCGTGGCGGGTGGAGCACCCGGCGACGGCGGACGTCCTCGAAGCGATGGGGCGGCTGCACAGCGACAAGAAGCAGGCCAAGGAGGCCCGCAAGGCGGCGTTCAAGGCACGGTCGCGGGCCTGAGGCACGCGAGCGGGCGTGGCGACGGCCGGCTCCGGACAGCCGCGTACGGGCAGCTGTACGCGGCCGGCTGCAGCTGCCCGTCCGCATCCGGCCGTCTGTACCGCATACGGCACCGCATCCGGCCGGCGGTGCTGTATGCGGCCAACTGCACAGGAAGGATGCCCCTCGACGTCGTCCGCAGTTCAACTGGTGTTCGGGCAGGGGCGCGACTGTGGGCGCGCCAACAACCCGCTCAGTTGCTCCAGGAGTACGTGATGCCCTTCACGCGCAGGGAATTCACCAAACAGTCCGCCCTCACCGGTGCCGGCATCGCCCTGACCGGTACCGTCGCCGCGCTGGCCACCGCGCCCGGCGCCCTGGCCGCGGAGGACGCGAAGCACAGCGACAACGAGCACGGGAACGGCCACGGAAACCACGGCGAGCCGGGCTACGGGCCGCTGATCGCCGACCCCCAGGGCCTCCTCGCGCTGCCCGCCGGCTTCGAGTACAAGGTCATCACCCACAGCGGTGTCACCAAGCTGGAGACCGGCGAGTACACCCCCTCCAACCACGACGGCACGGCCACCTTCGAGGGCCCCCGCGGCGTCACCCTGCTCGTCAACAACCACGAGCTGAGCGGCACCCGCGCAGGCTGGGAGCACCCGGTACCGCTCGCCGAGGGCCTCGTCTACGACCCCATCGCGGCCGGTGGCTGCACCGTGGTGGAGACCCGCCGCGACGGCCGTACCGCCGAGTGGGTCGGCATCGCCGGTACGTCCACCAACTGCGCCGGTGGCGCCACCCCGTGGGGCACGTGGCTCACCTGCGAGGAGACCGAGGACAAGGCCGGCAAGAACGGCCTGCTCAAGGACCACGGTTACGTCTTCGAGGTCGACCCGTACGACAAGCGCGCCAACCGCGACCCGCGCCCCATCAAGGCGTTCGGCCGGTACGCCCACGAGGCCGTCGTCATCGACCCCAAGCTCGGCCACGCCTATCTGACCGAGGACGCCGCGGGCCCCAACGGGCTCCTCTACCGCTGGGTGCCGCCGCACGGCTTCCGGCACGGCCGCGGCAAGCTGCGCACGCTCGCCGACGACGCCGGTGTCCTCCAGGCCACCAAGTGCTTCGACAGCAACGGCAAGTTCGTCGACGACCTGTCCCGCGCCACCAAGATCGGCACGGTGTACGGCGTGGACTGGGTCGACGTACCCGACCGTGACGCGAAGACCGTCTCGGTGCGCAAGCAGTTCGCGGGCGGCGAGATCACCCGCGCCCGCAAGCTCGAAGGCATGTGGTGGGGCGACGGCGGCGCGTACCTCGTCTCCTCGTTCGCCCGCGGCGAGAGCCCCGTCCAGCACGACGGCCAGGTCTGGTTCTACGACCCGAAGCGCCGCACGCTGACGCTGAAGGTGCTCCTCGGGGTGAACGCCGACCCGTCGAAGGACGGCGCCTTCGACGGCCCGGACAACATCACCGTCTCGCCGTACGGCGGTCTGGTCATCGCCGAGGACGGCAATGGCATCCAGCACCTGTTCGGGGCGACCGACAGCGGCCGCACCTACCCGATCGCGCGCAACGAGCTGAACGTCGGCAGCGAACAGGAGCCGGAGTACAGCGAGTTCACCGGTGTCACGTTCTCGCCCGACGGCAAGACGCTGTACGCCAACATCCAGACGCCGGGCATCATGCTCGCCATCACCGGTCCGTGGAAGCGTCAGCCGAACCGCCCCTGACGGCCGGTGACGCGACGGGGGTATTTCCCTCGCGCTCAGTGGAGTTCCCCCTCTAGAGTCCTGTCCGTGTCCAGGTGCGCAGGCAGGACCTACTTCCAAGGAGGATGTCGCGGGTTCGAGTCCCGCCGCCCGTATGCGTACAGGCGTAGCTCAGCGGCAGAGCGCCTTCGTCGGTTCCGCCGACCCTGATCTCTGGACAGCACGCATTCATCAGCAATGACTGCATGCACCTCCCGGTGCGCAGGCTGCGGCTACTTCTTGAAACGAAAAACGCCGCCGCCGACTCTGATCTCGGGAGGCACAGACATCGGGGGGTGCCCGGTGCGCAGGTGACGGATACTTCTCGGATCCGACGGTTGCGGGTTCACGTCCCGCCCGGCCACGGCCGGTAGCTCAAAGCGGTAGAGCATCGGGCAAGCCCGTTGCCGACTCCTGACCTCGGGCACCCCTTTTCCGCTGTGCCTTCTCCCAATGAATTCGGGGGAATTCACATGGCACGCTTCAATATCCGCACCAAGCCCCGCGTCACCTCGCCCGTGACATCGACCGGACGCACCGCGCCCACCCATCAGGGCGGCCGAGGGCATCTCCGGGACAACCGCTCCGAACTCTTTCTGCTCGCCGTCGCCAATTTCGTTTCGCAGCAGACCTTTTACGAGGACGGCGAGCAGCGCGACAACCGCTTCGCCGAACTGGTGCGCGTACTCGCCGTCGGCGACCCCGAGTGGACCGCCGGCCTGCTCCACTGGCTGCGCCGCGACGGCGGGATGCGTACCGCCTCGATCGTCGGCGCCGCCGAGTACGTGAAGGCGCGGCTCGACGCGGGGGCCGACGACGGACCCTCCAACCGCCAGGTCGTCGACTCCGTCCTGCTGCGCGCCGACGAGCCCGGTGAGCTCCTCGGATACTGGACCTCGCGCTACGGACGTGCCGTGCCCAAGCCCGTCAAGCGCGGCATCGCCGATGCCGTACGCCGCCTCTACAACGGCACGTCGCTGCTGAAGTACGACACCGCGTCCAAGGGCTACCGCTTCGGCGACATCCTGAACCTGGTGCACGCCTCGCCCGACCCTCACAAGCCGTGGCAGGGCGAGCTGTTCCGGTACGCCCTCGACCGCCGTCACCACCCGGAGGCGGCCGTGGTGCCGGTCTCCGACCGCACCCTCACCGCTCACCGCGTGCTGATGGAACTTCCGGTGGGGGAGCGCCGGGCCGTGGTCGAGAGCGCGGACGGGGCGGAGCGGCTGGCGGCCGCGGGCATGACCTGGGAGGCCCTGGCGGGCTGGCTGCAGGGGCCGATGGACGCCGCGGCCTGGGAAGCGGTGATTCCGTCGATGGGCGCGATGGCGCTCGTCCGCAATCTGCGCAACTTCGACGAGGCGGGCGTCTCGGACGAGGTCGCCGCGCAGGTCGCGGCGAAGATCTGCGACCCGGACGTGGTCGCCGCGTCGCGGCAGTTCCCGTTCCGCTACCTCGCGGCCTACCAGCACGCGCCCTCGCTGCGCTGGGCCCACCCGCTGGAGAAGGCGCTCGGCCACTCCCTGAGCAATGTGCCCGCGCTGCCGGGACGGACGCTGATCCTGGTCGACCGCTCGGGCTCGATGTGGTCGCCGCTGTCGGACCGCTCGCAGCTCAACCGGGCCGACGCCGCCGCGATCTTCGGCACGGCGCTGGCGCTGCGGGCCGCCGCCGCCGATCTGGTGCAGTTCGGTACGAACAGCGCACCGGTGAGGTATCGCCGGCGCGAGTCCGTGCTGAAGGTCCTGGAGCGCTTCGGTGACCTCGGCGGCACCAACACCGCCGAGGCGGTGCGCCGCCACTACAAGAGGCATGACCGGGTACTGATCGTCACCGACGAGCAGGCATCGTTCTCGTACGCCGCGGACGCCACCGGGAGCGTGCCGTCCGGGGTGCCCGTCTACACCTGGAACCTGGCCGGATACCGGGTCGGGCACGCCGAGTCGGGAGGTGGGAACCGCCACACCTTCGGGGGTCTTTCGGACGCGGCGTTCCGCATGGTGCCGTTGCTGGAAGCGGGCCGGGACGCGGACTGGCCCTGGAATCGCTGATTACGAATCCGGCATCAGTGGGCCCCCAGGAGTGGACGGGCATGGCGTCGGGCGTTCCCAGGGCGCATACTCAAGGTAATGAAACAGTCAGCCGGATCCCGGCGCTACCTGCCTTCCAGTCCCTTCAACCGCCCGGCCCAGGCGGCCCCACCGGTCGAATTGTTCGATGTGGGCGACAGGGTGTCGCACGACCAGTTCGGACTCGGTCGCGTCCTTGCTGTCGAGGGCGACAACGACGCAGTACTCATCGACTTCTCGGGGCGGCAGGGGAGGATCCTGAGCCCGTACTCCAAGCTGACCAAGCTCTGAGAGAGCCGGCGAGCACGCGCAGCGTCTGCGGTTCCGTCACGCTCTCCGGCTTCAGGGGCACCTGGCACTCGCAGGTGCCCCTGAAGTCGTACCGGAGGCACTATCCGCAAGCCCTTGCGGCGTTACAGCGCCTGGGCGGCGGGCTTCACCATGCCGCGGACGGTGCGTGACTTCACGAAGTCGCCCAGGGCCGTCATCTCCCACTCGCCGGAGAACTGCTTGATCAGCTTGGCCATCATCACGCCGGTCTGCGGCTCGGCGCCGGTCAGGTCGAAGCGGACCAGCTCCTCACCGGTGGTGGCGTCGATCAGCCGGCAGTAGGCCTTGGCGACCTCGGTGAACTTCTGGCCGGTGAACGAGTTGACCGTGAAGACCAGGCCGGTCGCCTCCGCCGGGATCCGGCCCAGGTCGACGACGATCACCTCGTCGTCCCCCGCGCCCTCGCCCGTGAGGTTGTCGCCGGAGTGCTTGATCGCGCCGTTCAGGATGGAGAGCTTGCCGAAGTAGCAGCTGTCCAGGTGGTTCCGGTTGGGGCCGTAGGCGATCACCGAGGCGTCGAGGTCGATGTCCTTGCCGCGGAACGCGGGCTCCCAGCCGAGGCCCATCTTGACCTGGGAGAGCAGCGGCCGGCCGGCCTTGACCAGGGAGACCGTCTGGTTCTTCTGGAGGCTGACCCGGCCCTTGTCGAGGTTGATCTTGCCGGAGGCGGCGGGCGCGGGCGCGGCGGCGGGCGGGGTGGCGGGGGCCGCGGGCGCGGCGGTCCGCGGGTCCACGGGCGGGGCGGCGGGCATCGGGGGCACGACGGGCGCGGGCGCGGCAGCGGGCTCCTCCTCGACCGAGACACCGAAGTCCGTGGCGATTCCGGCCAGCCCGTTCGCATAGCCCTGGCCGACCGCGCGGGCCTTCCAGGCGCCGTTGCGGAGGTAGACCTCGATGACCACGAGCGCCGTCTCGGCGCCCAGCTGGGGCGGCGTGAACGTGGCGAGCACACTGCTGTCGTCAGCGTTGCGCACGGTCGCGGTGGGTTCGATGCCCTGGAAGGTCTGGCCCGCCGCGTCCGGGCTCGCCGTGACGACGATCTTCTCGATGCCGGGCGGGACCGCGGTGGTGTCCACCACGATCGCGTCCGGCGCGGTGCCGCCGCCGGAGCGGTACGTCACGCCGGGGCCGGTGGGCTGGTTGTAGAAGATGAAGTCGTCGTCGGAGCGCACTTTGCCGTCGGCGGTGAGCAGCAGGCCCGAAACGTCGAGCCGCACCGGGGCGGAGACGTCCACTGCCACGCGGGCGGCGGAGAGAGGGATGTTCGAGCCGGGGGTCATAGCGGTCATGCCCGGGGTAACGAACGACCCGGCTTTGCCGTTCCCTTACCTTCGCGGACCTTCGCGGACCTTCGCGGACCTTGGCGGACCTTGGCGGACCTTGGCGGACCTTGGCGGACCTTCGCGGATCTTGGCGGGCGTTCAGCCGTACGGAGCAGGAGCCCCTCCGTCAGCGATGGCGGGGGTGGCCGCAGGCCGTGCGCTCGTTGCCGTGCTTGTACGCCCCGGTCCATCGGGCCATCACGAGTTGTGCGTCCCCGGACTCCACCTCGGCCAGGAACTTCTCCGCCCGGCCGCCGCGCAGCGTGCCCGCGGGGCGGCCGTGGTGGGTGATGGTGACGGTCGCGTCGCCGTGCTGTTCGTACAGGAATCCGGAGGGTCTCGGCATGGCTCCGCATCCTGCCGTGCGCCGGGGTGCGCTGTCGCGAGTATTTCCGCGGACCGAAGCCGCGGGTTCAGCGCGGCCAGATCGGCGGGTTGGTGCAGAAGTGGCCGCCGAGGTGGGCGTGGTCGGGGTTGTCCGGGTTCAGCTCGCCCTGTTCGGCGAGGAGCTTGGCCGCGTACGGCTCCGAGTCGTCCCTGGGCTCGTATCCGAGCGAGCGTGCCGTCGTCAGGTCCCACCACAGCCGGGTGTTGTCGGACGAGCCGTGGACGACGGTGTGCCGCACGTCCTCGGCGGTGAGCGCGGCGTGGAAGAGCCGGGCGCCGTCCTCGGGGCTCATCCAGACCGAGAGCATCCGTACGGATGTCGGCTCCGGGAAGCAGGAGCCGATGCGTACGGAGACGGTCTCCATGCCGTGCCGGTCCCAGTACAGCTGGGCGAGGTCCTCGCCGAAGGACTTGGACAGTCCGTAGAAGGTGTCGGGGCGGCGCGGGGCGTCGATCGGGATCAGCGGATCGCCGGGGAGCGGGCGGGGGGTGTATCCGATGACGTGGTTGGAGGAGGCGAACACGATGCGCCGGACGCCCTCTTCGCGCGCGGCCTCGTAGAGGTTGTACGTCCCCTGGATGTTCGCCTTCAGAATTTTGTCGAAAGAGGCTTCCAGGGAGATGCCCGCGAGGTGGATGATCGCGTCGACGCCCCGCACGGCCTCGCGCAGCGCCTCCTCGTCACCGAGGCCGGCCGTGATCGCGTCCGGCTCGCCCTCGACCGGGGCGACGTCGAAGAGGCGGAGCTCGTAGCCGTACGCGGACAGAAGTCCGCGCATCAGGGTGCCGAGACCGCCGGCGGCGCCGGTGAGCAGGACGGTGCGGGGAGCGGGCATACGCGGATCTCCTCGGTACATAGGTGCACACGACATAGGTGCACGCGCGCGATGTGCGCGCGCTGCACGGGCCCTGCGGCTCTTGCGGCGCGTACACACGGGGCGCCAAATCCATGGACTGCATTCATATGCATGGACACGCTAAGAAGTCCGGGCGTGTCGCGTCAAGAGTGTGGGCATGCGGTCGGCGGAGTCGGCTGCTCCTGTTTCCGGTGCCTGTCCGGTGCCCTGTCCGGTGCCCTGTCCGGTGCCATCCGACGTCTGTCCGACGTCTGTCCGGCTGCCTGTCCGGCTGCCTGTCCCGGCTGTCTGTCCGGCTGTCTGTTCGGCGTCGAAATCTCCGCTGCCGGGCTCGGGCAGGTTGCGCGTTCTCGTCTTGACCTGCGCCGGGCAGCTGCCTTAGCGTGAGCTCGTTCATGAATATGGACACCGATCAGAATTGTGCACGCCGGAATCTGCTCAGGGAGCGCCCGTGACCTCAGCCCCTCTTGCCGCCCGACTCAACCGTGTCGCCGGGCCGCTCTTCTTCCCCGTCACCGCGTACGGACCGGACGGCGCCGTCGACCTCGACGCCTTCCGCGCACATGTGCGGACCGGTGTCGACGCCGGTGCGGCAGCCGTCTTCGCCTGCTGCGGAACCGGCGAGTTCCACGCGCTGACACCGGAGGAATTCCGCCTCGTCGTCGCCGCGGCCGTCGAGGAGACCGCCGGAGAGGTGCCCGTCGTCGCGGGCGCCGGGTACGGCACGGCGCTCGCGATCCAGTACGCGAGGCTCGCGGAGGAGGCGGGCGCGGACGGGCTCCTGGCCATGCCCCCGTATCTCGTCGTCGCCGACCAGGCCGGGCTGCTGGGCCACTACACGGCGCTCGCCGCGGCCACCGGTCTGGAGACGATCGTCTACCAGCGGGACAACGCCGTCTTCACCCCGGAGACCGTCGTCGCGCTGGCCGGGACGCCCGGCGTCATCGGCCTCAAGGACGGCTACGGCGACCTCGACCTGATGCAGCGCATCGTCAGCGCCGTCCGCACCGAACGGCCCGGCCACGAATTCCTGTACTTCAACGGGCTGCCCACCGCCGAACTCACCGGCCTCGCCTACCGGGGCATCGGCGTCACGCTCTACTCCTCCGCCGTCTTCGCCTTCGCGCCCGACATCGCGCTCGCCTTCTACCGGGCGCTGGACTCCGGCGACACCGACCTGGTCGACGCGCTCCTCGACCACTTCTACCGGCCGCTCGTCGAACTGCGCGCCAAGGGCCGCGGCTACGCCGTCTCGCTCGTCAAGGCGGCGGTCCGGCTGGGCGGTCTGGACGTGGGCGAGGTCCGCACCCCGCTCACCGAGCCTCCCGCCGCCCACGTCGAGGAGCTCACCGGGATCATCGCGCGCGGCCGTGCCCTGCTGGAGAAGTACGGGCAGGAGCGGCACGGATGAAGACCTCCGCCTTCCTCTATCCGTGGGACGTCGTCGGCGACCCGGACGCGGCCGCCCGCGTCGCGGACCTGGGCGTCCAGCAGGTGACGCTCGCCGCGGCCTACCACTCCACCCGGGCACTGACCCCGCGCCACCCGGGCCGGCGCATCGTCACCGCCGAGCACGCCGCGGTGCTCTACCCGCCGGACGCCGCCCGGTGGGCCGGGCGCGAACTGCGTCCGTACGAGCAGTCCTGGGTGGCCTCGGACGATCCGTACGCCGAGGCCGCACAGGCGCTCACCGAGGCCGGCCTGGAGGTGCACACCTGGGTGGTCCTCGCGCACAACTCCCGGCTGGGCGCCGAGCATCCGGACACCTCCGTCATCAACGCCTACGGCGACCGCTACCCGTGGGCGCCCTGCATCGCACAGCCCGCGGTCCGCGCCTATCTGCTGGACCTGGCGGCGGAGGCGGCGGTCCGGGACGGTGCGTGCGGCACCGAACTGGAGTCCTGCGGCTGGTACGGCTTCGCGCATCTGCACGCCCACGACAAGATCGCGGGCGTCGGCCTCGGGGACGCGGCGCAGTATCTGATGTCGCTCTGCTTCTGCCCGGCCTGCCGGACCGGATACACCGGACACGGCCTGGACGCCGATGAGCTGGCCACGGCCGTACGGCGGGGCCTGGAACCGGCCTGGTCCGGTTCCGGCTCCCCGGAGGCAGGGTGGGCGGGCATCGAGAAGCTCCTCGGCGCCGGCCTCGCCGCCGCCACCCTCCAGTGGCGCGGCCAGGTCGCCCGTACGCTCCAGGAAGCCGTGGTCGCCGCGGTACGGGCGGCGGCGGAGCCCGGCTTCCAGGTGCTGCTGCACGCCGACCCCGCCCCGTACCGCTGCGGTGCCAACGTCGGTGTGGACCCGGAGCACATCCTGTCCGTGGCGGACGGTGCGGTGCTGCCGTGCACCGGCGGCGACGCGGCGCGCGAGGCCGTGCTCGGCCCGTTCGCCGGGCGCGACGGCGTGCTCGCGGCCAACTTCACCGTGGTCACGGGCATGGGCGGCAGCCCCGCCACGCTGGAGCGGGACGCCGCGCACGCGGCATCGCTCGGCGCGAACCAACTGCGCCTGTACCACGCCGGGCTGGCCTCCGGGCCGGACCTCGATGCCGTCGCCGGAGCGCTGTCACGCCTCGGTCGATGAAGGAAGCGGGCCGGTGGGGGCGTCCGTCAGCCTCCCCCACCGGCCCGTGACCAGCAGGGCCGCGGTCAGCAGCGCCGCCGCACCGACCAGCGGCAGCAGTACCCGGATGTCCACCAGTGCGATCAGCCCGGCGCCGAGCGCCAGCGCCACCGCGTTCGGCACCATCATCAGCGTGTTCGCCGTTGCGGCGGTGCGGCCCAGCAGGGCGTCCGGGGTCTCCCGCTGCACCGCCGTCATCGCGGCGATCAGCACACACGGCAGCCCGATCCCGATGGCCGCGCTCCCCGCCAGCGCCACCGCGTCGTACGGCAGCGCCCGTGCCCCCACCGCCACCGCGAACAGCGCGATCCCGGCCGCCGTGAACACCCGCTCCGGCAGCCGCCGCAGCAACGGCCCGGCCAGCAGCCCCACGGCGACGGACCCGGCGCCCTGTACCGCGTAGAGCACGCCCGCGTACGTGGGGGAGTGCCCGAGACCGTCGTCGACGAAGGCGTAGACCGCCGCCCCGTTGAGTCCCGCGCACAGCATCGTCACCGATCCCGCCAGCACGAGTGGCCGCAGCACCGGAGACCGCCACAACTGGCGTGCGCCCGCCGCGAGGTCGCCCCGGCGTCCGACCGGAGTGGTCGCGACCGGCTCCCGCACCGGCAGCAGCGCGTAGACCCCGGCCGCCAGCGCGAACGACACCGCGTCCAGCAGCGCCACCGCGCTGCCCCCGAACCGGCCGTACAGAGCCGCGCCGGTCAGCGGCGCCAGCAGCTTCATGCCCTCGTTCGCCGTCATCCGCAGCCCGTTGAAATCACCCAGCAGCCGCGCGTCGACGGCCCCGGCGACCAGCGCCGACTCGGCCGCGTCCATCAGCACGGAACTTGTTCCGTACAGGACGAGCACGGCGAAGAGGATCCAGATCCGCCCCGCCGAGTCGACCACGGCCAGCGAGGCCACCAGCCCCGCCATCACGAGGTTCGACGCGACGAGGAGCGGCTTCCTGGGCAGGCGGTCGGCGATCGCCCCGAGCGCGGGCCCGACCAGCACCGGCAGCCACATCGCGAAGACGGCGAGCGCCGCCAGACTGTCCGAGCCGGTGAGCGACTTGACCCAGACCCCGGCCGCGAGCCACATCGCGGACGTCCCGAAACCGGAGACGACGACCGCCGCCAGGAACAGCCCCGCCGTACGGTCCCGCAGCACCCGCACCGTCGCCGACCCCGCCATCGCACCCACCACAACCCTCCTGACCCGCACGTTCGTCACGTGTTCAGGCTGGTGGCTGAGGACGCCCGGCGGCATCGGGCGGATGCCCTACTCCGCACCCGGCCGCGCCCGCCGGCCCCGCACCAGGTGTACGGCACATGCCGGATGCCCGCGAAGCAGGCGCTGGAGAAGTACGCGCGCCCGCTTCAAGAAGGTCACTCCGTCCGCCGGCCGCCCGCGACTGTCACCCCTTGAGCGCCGCCTTCATCATCTTCTGGGCGATCGGCGCCGCCAGACCGTTGCCGCTGACCTCCGCGCGGGCCGCGCCCGAGTCCTCGACGACCACCGCCACCGCGACCTCCTTGCCGCTGGACCTGTCCTTCGCGTACGAGGTGAACCAGGCGTACGGGGACTTGCTGTTGCCCACGCCGTTCTGCGCGGTACCCGTCTTGCCGCCCACCTCGGCCCCGGCGATCCGGGCGTTGGTGCCGGTGCCCTCTTCGACGACGGTCACCATCGCGCTGCGCAGCTGCTCGGCGGTGGACTGCGAGACGACCCGCTTCGTGTCTCCGTCCGCGAAGTCCTGCAACGTGTTGCCCTTGGAGTCCGTCACCCGGGACACCATGTGGGGTGCGGCCAGTTCGCCGTCGTTGGCGAGGGCGGCCGAGACCATGGCGATCTGCAGCGGCGTCGCGGTGACCTCGAACTGGCCGATGCCCGACATCGCCGTCTGCGCCTTGTCCATGCCGGACGGGTAGACGCTCTCGGAGGCCCGCACCGGCATGTCCAGCTTCGCGGTGTTGAAGCCGAACTTCTCCGCCATCGCCCTGACCTTGTCCTGGCCGAGGTCGACGGCGATCTTCCCGAAGACGTTGTTGCAGGAGTACTGGAGCGCGGTGCGCAGCGTGGCGTTCTTGCAGGGGGCCGAGGCGCTCTCGTTCTCCAGATTCCTGCTGCTGCCGGGCAGCGGGTACGGATTGGGGCTGTCCGTACGCTCGTCGACGGAGCTGTACAGCCCGTCTTCCAGCGCCGCGGCCGCCACCACCAGCTTGAACGTCGAACCGGGTGCCAGCGGCTGCCGCAGCGCGCGGTTGACCAGCGACTTGTCCTTGTCGTCGAGCAGCTTCTTCCAGGCGTCGCCGTCCGCCGACCCGCTGATCTTCGACGGGTCGTACGAAGGAGTGGACACCACGCCCAGGACCTGCCCGGTCTTCGGGTCGATCGCGACCGCCGCACCCTTGTCGGTGCCGAGCGCCTCGTACGCCGCCTTCTGCACAGCCGGGTCGATCGTCGTCAGGACGTCGCCGGGGGCCGCCTGCTTGCCCGTCACCACGTCCATCGGGCTCTTCAGCCGGTCATCGGTGCCGTCCAGCACATGGCTGTAGATCCCTTCGAGCTGCGTGGCACCGTACGCCTGCGAGCTGTAGCCGGTGACGGCCGAGTAGAGATCGCCCTGCTTGTAGGTGCGCTTGTACGCGAGGTCGCTGCCCACCGTCCTCTTCGATCCGGTGACCGGGTTCCCGGCCACGATGATGTCGCCGAGCGGCTGCGCGTACTGCGCGATGGTCTTCCGCCGGTTGTGGTCGTTGTCTGCGAGCGCCCGTGCCTGGTACGCCTGCACCCAGGTCGCCCGCAGCAGCAGGGCGAGCACCAGCAGCAGGCAGAAGACCGAGGTGTGCCTGATCGTTTTGTTCATCCCACGGGAGGGACGAGCGGGGCGAGGCGCGGGGTTCCCGAATATGCCGCTTCTCACCGATTCCTCATGAGCGGCCGGGGCACCCGGGGGGTGATGAAACCCGGCTCGTACGCCGCTGTCACACTTCCGTGCGGCCCGCACCGGCACGTCGTGCCCCGCGACGATCCGCCTCCGCCGCGCGGCGGAGACGGATCGTCGTCCGCTCATCCCGGCAGGGTGAACAGCAGCTCGTCGGTGTCCTCACCGCGGGCGTGCGAGTAGCCGTGGTCCTTGCCGGTGACGGCGGACCCGCACCTCTCCAGCACCCGGCGCGAACCGGTGTTGTCGGCCGCCGCCCGTGCGTGCAGCGGGCGTTCCGGTACGACGTCGAGCAGCGCCCGCAGCGCGGCCGTCGCGAGCCCGCGGCCCCGGTGCGCCCGGTCGGATCCAGTAGGTGACCCGGCGGTCGTCCGGCGGCCCGTACGCCCCGGCGTTGCCGACCACCACGCCGTCCGCGGCCACCGTCCGCATCACGACCGAGCCGTCGGCCAGGACGCGCCGCCAGTGGGCATCGAACGCGTGCTGGTCGGTGGGGTCCTCGCTGGTGAAGGCGGCCGTCCTGACCGACTCCGGGTCGGACATGAACACGAAGAACGACGGCAGATCGCCCTCCCGCACCTCGCGCGGGGAAACCCGCATGGTTCAGAGCCTCCGGGTGGCCAGCGTCAGGCGGTCCCGCGCGTCGAACAGCGCGTCCTTCACCATCTGCTCGTGCGCGGGCGTGAGCCGGGCGACCGGCACCGAGCAGCTGATGGCGTCGCGAGCGGGGGTGCGGTACGGGACGGCGATGCCGAAGCAGCGCAGCCCGAGGGTGTTCTCCTCGCGGTCCACCGCGTAGCCCTGCTCGCGGATGAGGTGCAGCTCCTCGATGAGCTTCTCGCGGTCGGTGATGGTGTGCTCGGTCAGCGCGGGCAGGGTCTCCGGGAGCATCTTGCGGACCTGCTCGTCGCTGTGGGTGGCCAGCAGCGCCTTGCCGAGCGAGGTGGAATGCGCGGGCAGCCGGCGGCCGACACGGGTGAAGGGGCGCAGATAGTGCTGGGACTGCCGGGTGGCGAGGTACACCACGTTCGTGCCGTCGAGGCGGGCCAGGTGGATGGTCTCCGTCGTGTCGTCGGAGAGCCGGTCCAGCGTCGGGCGGGCGGCCGCGACGACCTCGTCGCCGTCGATGTACGAGGTGCCGACGAGCAGGGCCCGTACGCCGATCCCGTACCGCGTGCCCGTCGCGTCGGTCTCCACCCAGCCCAGCTCCACCAGCGTGCGCAGCAGCATGTAGAGGCTGGACTTGGGATAGCCGACGGCCTCCTGCACCGCAGCGAGCGAGTGCATGCCGGGTCGCCCGGCGAAGTATTCGAGCAGTTCCACCGTCCGCACAGCGGACTTGACCTGTGCCCCACCAGACTCGGCAGCCGACATCGCCCTACGCCCCTTCCAGCCCACTTACGAAATCCTGCGACCTCTTGAACTCAGCGACTTCTTGCCAACACCGAACGCCCGGAAATAGAGTCGCCGCATATTCACGATCAGGAACTCTGTTCAGAATAACGAACAACTTCTGATGTGTGGCAGTGGAGCGGAAGGAATCACGGTGGCAGCAGCACCAGTCTGGAGCGTCGACCCCCGCACCGGGAACCCGCGTGAGCAGGTTGCGGTGGAGGCTACAGCGGAGGAGGTCGACCGTGCGGTCCGGGCCGCCCACGCGGTACGCGCATCGCTCGCCGACCGCACCGTGCGTGCCGCGTTCCTGCGTGCCGCCGCCGAGCTGCTCACCGAGGCCGGGGAGCACATCATCGAGGCCGCCGACGCCGAGACCGCACTCGGCCCGGCCCGGCTCACCGGTGAACTCGCGCGCACCGCAGCCCAGATGAGGGCCTTCGCGGAGGTCGTCGACGAGGGCGCCTTCCTCGACATCCACATCGACCACGAGGACGCCACCAGGACCCCGCCCTGGCCCGACCTGCGCCGCTACAAGATCCCGCTCGGCGTCGTCGCCGTGTACGCGGCCAGCAACTTCCCGCTCGCCTTCTCCGTCCCCGGCGGCGACACCGCGAGCGCACTGGCCGCCGGCTGCCCGGTCGTCGTCAAGGCGCACCCCGACCACCCCGCCACCTCCGAACTGTGCGCCTCCGTACTGCGCCGGGCGGCGGCCCGCGTCGGCCTGCCGGAGGACGTACTGGTCCTGGTGCACGGCTTCGAGGCGGGTATCGAGCTGATCAAGCACCCGCTCGTCGCCGCCGCCGGCTTCACCGGCTCCGTACGCGGCGGACGCGCCCTGTTCGACGCGGCGGGCGCCCGCCCCACCCCCATCCCCTTCCACGGCGAGCTGGGCTCCCTCAACCCCGTCGTCGTCACCGAGGCCGCCGCCGCCGAGCGCGGCGAGCAGATCGGCGCCGGGCTCGCGGGCTCGATGACGATGGGGTCGGGCCAGTTCTGCACCAAGCCCGGCTTCGTCCTGGCCCCGGCCGGGGAGAGCGGCGACCGGCTGCTGAAGTCCCTGACCGACGCGGTCAGCGACACCGAGGCCGGGGTCCTGCTCGACCACCGGATGCGCGACGCGTTCGTCGCGGGCGTACGCGAACGGGCCGAACTGCCCGACGTGGAGGCCCCGGTCACCCCCGGCGCGGGCGGCGAGCACACCGTCTCGGCCGGCTTCCTCACCGTACCGGCGCACCTCCTCACCGCCGAGGGCCCGCACGACGCGCTCCTGGAGGAGTGCTTCGGCCCCGTCACCGTCGTCGCCCGCTACGCCTCCGCGGACGAGATCACCGCCGTCCTCTCCCGGCTCCCCGGCAACCTCACCGCCACCCTCCAGATCGCCACGGACGGCGCCGACGCCGACGCCCCCGGACTCCTCGCGGCCCTCACCCCGCTGGCCGGCCGGGTCCTCGTCAACGGCTGGCCGACCGGCGTCGCCGTCGCCCCCGCCCAGCACCACGGCGGCCCCTACCCGGCCACCACCTCCACCTCCACCTCGGTCGGCGCCACCGCCATCGAACGCTGGCTGCGCCCGGTCACCTACCAGACGACCCCCGAGGCCCTGCTCCCCCCGGAGCTCCGCGAGGACAACCCCCTGAGCCTGCCCCGCCGAGTGAACGGCCGCCGCGCATGACCCCGCGCCTCCCCGAACTCCCCTTTGAGCTGCACCCCTTCGGCCCCGCAACCGACTGGACGTACGACAACGGCGCACTGACCGGCCGCGCGGGCGCCCGCCAGGACCGCTTCGTACCACCGGGCGGCGAAGCCCTCGACCCCGCGAGCGACGCCCCCCGTCTCCTCGGCACCGCACCTCCGGGCGACTTCCAACTCCTCGCCCGGGTGCGCGTCGGCTTCGCCGCGGCCTTCGACGCGGGCGTGCT
Source organism: Streptomyces sp. NPDC058092 (assembly GCF_042884935.1). Classification (NCBI taxonomy): domain Bacteria; kingdom Bacillati; phylum Actinomycetota; class Actinomycetes; order Kitasatosporales; family Streptomycetaceae; genus Streptomyces; species Streptomyces sp. NPDC058092. The sequence continues at coordinate 106,131 of NZ_JBHVSY010000009.1, read as the reverse complement.
CTACCTCCACGTCGGTGAACGCGAGTGGGCCAAGATCTGCCTGGAACTCTCCCCGGACCTCCCCACCGTCTGTACGGTCGTCACCCGCGGCCACTCCGACGACGCCAACTCCTTCGTCGTGGACGGCGACAGCTGCTGGCTCCGCCTCAGCCGCACCGGCAACGCGTTCGCCTTCCACGCCTCCGCCGACGGCGAGAAGTGGACCTTCGTCCGCGTCTTCGCCCTCGGCGATCCGCAGGAGGAGGCCGCGGCATCGGTCGGCTTCCTGGTCCAGTCGCCCACGGGCGAGGGCTGCGAGGCGACCTTCGACCGGATCGAGTTCCGTACGACGGGACTTGAGGACCTGCGCGACGGCAGCTGAGCAGACCCACACATCCGGCGCACCGTCGAACGAATGAGCGCGCATACTCAGCGGAACCGAGTACCGGCGCCCAACCCTCCGCGCCTGTCGGAGGGTTGGATGGGCCGTATGAAGACCACTCCCGCCGCCGAGGCTCGCACGGCCGACACCGAGCGTGCGGACCGCAACACCCGCACGGCCTCATGGTTCGCCCTGGGAATGCTCGTGCCCGCGCTGATCGGCTCCGGCCTCTTCGTGCTGAGCACGACCCGGGCGTCCGGCTGCCTGACCTACGGCGTGGAGTGCGCCGATGTCCCCCAGGGCTGGATCCCCGGTTGCCTGGTGGCGGCGGTCGTGCTCGGCGCCGCGGCGGTCGCCTGGCCGCGGAAGTGGCTGCCGTTCACCTCCGCCCGCGGCTGGCTGCTGGGCCTGCACATCGCGGCGCAGCTCATGACGGTGTCGCTGATCCTCAGTTACGCCTGATGACACGTCGGCCCACGTCTCGCGACGCGGCTGGGGCAACGTCCCGCCCCGGCAGCCCCCGGGCGTCCGGCCAGGGCGTCGGCTGCCATGTGGGGTGTTATGCCGTGAAGGGATCCTTCCACTGATGGTTCACGGGTGATACGACTCCGTTCATCTGCGCCGCCCACCATCCACGATGGGCATGTCGTACAACTTCACGGCGTGCCCTTCACCTTGCGGCGATCAGGAAGGACGGCTGCTGATGCGGCCAACAGAGCGGCGAATACGGCCGGGTGGCAGATCGGGCGGACGACGGCTGGCGGGGGTGGCCCTCACCGCGCTGCTCCTCGCGAGCGGCAACCTGACCACGGCATACGCCGAAACCGGTTCGGGACAGCGCACACCAGGGCAGAGCGGGTCGGCGGACGCCACGAGTCTGCCGGTCCTCACCCCCGGCGACGGGGCCTATCTGGAGGACACGGAGAAGGTCGCGGCCACGCCGACGCTGGCCGGCGACTCCGTGACGGGGCTCGCGGTCGACGGGAAGGCGATCGACGCGGAGCGGACGGTCGGGGTGTCCCGGCTCGGCTTCGACGTCGGGTCGAACTCGACGGAGGCTCGCTACCACAACTACGTGCTGGTCAACGGCGAGTACCGGGCCGAGATCGGTGACCTCGTCAATGAGCGGGGCACGATCGAGATCCCGAACCAGCACCTGGTCAAGGGCGAGAACAAGATCGCGATCCTGGCCGGCGCGGTCGACAGCTCGTGCGGCACCAATTACGACGACTTCGTGCTGTCCGACATCAGCCTGGACCTCCTCGGCGAGGTCGCGGACGGCGAGGAGAACGAGTACACGTACTCCTTCGGCGACGGCAGCTGCGGTTCGAACACCTCGCTGCTGACGAAGGCGACGCTCAGCTTCTTCGTCCTGGGCGACCCGCAGGGCACCACTGGCCTCAAAGCCGATCTGGACACCACGGAGTTCGCCAACGGCGAGCACGCCCTCACCGCGAAAACCACCTCGGGCAAGACCGTCAAGAACACAGTGACGGTGAACAACGCCCCGGCGGGCGCCCCCCGGCTGCTGCCCAAGGACGGCACGCTGGTGAAGGGTCCGCAGCCGGTGTTCGCGAACTTCCCGGCGGGCGCCGAGGGCGACGTCGAGTCGCTGACCGTGGACGGTGGCACGCCTGTCACCGATCCGCACCTCGGCAACGGCGCGGCGACCTTCTCCTTCGACGTCGGGCCGGACTCGATCGACGACCGGAACGACAACTACCTGCTCGTCAACGGCAAGCGCATCGACCTGGGCGGTACCTGGGTGAGCCAGCGGGTCGACATAGCGATCCCGGCACGCCACCTGGTACCCGGGGACAACACCATCACGGTCGTCACCGGCCCGTACAAGGAGAGCTGCGGCAACAACCGCGACGACTTCGACATCGCGCGGCTCGCTCTCACCCTCGACGGCGCGACCGTCACGGGCCAGGACATCGCGGACTCGTACGCCATGGGCGACGGCACCTGTGGCAGCAGCGACACCCGCCTGCGCGAGGTGGAACTGCACTACACGATCGACGCCCCCGGCGTGCGAGTATCCGACACCCTCGGATCCGGCAACGCGGCCCTCGGTTTCACCGTGGGCAGCAACTCGATCGAGGCCCGCTACCAGAACCACATCCTGGTGAACGGTCAGAAGCACGTGATCGACAGCGACTTCGTCAGCCGGCACGTCGACCTCGCTTTCCCGAACGAGTGGCTCGTCCCCGGCTGGAACACGATCGACTTCGTCACCGGCACATTTCCGACGTCGTGCGGCGACAACCGCGACGACTTCGCCGTCTCCGGCATCACCCTCACCCCGGCGAACGGCACCGCCACCGGCCGGATGCTCAAGGGCTCGTACAGCTTCGGTGACGGCAACTGCGGCGACAACGTCAACCCGCTGACCGAGATCGACCTGGAGTTCTTCGTCGAGGGCCCGGCCCAGGGCCTCCGCGCAGACCTCGACACCGCGAAGATCGACGACGGCAAGCACACCCTGGCCGCGACATCGAAGACGGGCAAGACGGCGACCCGCGTCCTGACCACCGACAACTCGGCGCCCCAGATCGCCTCCAGCATCCCCGCCGCCGGCCAGAGGATCAACGCGTCGGTCGTCCTCGACGTCCGGCTCCAGGACCTCTCCGGCGTGGTGAACGGTCCCGACGTGAAGCTCGACGGCAAGCCGGTCGAGCTCGGCGCCTTTGTGGGTCCCGGTCTGTTCGCCGGCGAGCACACGCTGTCGGTGTCCGGCACCGACAGTCTCGGCAACAGCGGCACCCGCGAGGCCAAGTTCACCTCCGCCGGCATCCCGGACACCCCCGCCGACCTCACCCCGAAGTCCGGGACGACCGACGCGGGCAGCGACGTCAAACTGTCGGCCAAGGTCGCCGAGCCCGACGGCGGCACGGTGAGCGCCACCTTCTCCGAGGCCGAGATCCTCACCCCCAACCAGGTGTACGAGGGAACGGCCGCGTCCGTTCCCACGACGCTCAAGGTCGAGGGCGAGAAGAAGGTGAAGGCCGACGGCCTCGCACCCGCCGACGGCAGGACGCTCGACGCGCCGGCCGCCGAGGACGTCACGTATCAGCGGTTCGACGTCCAGGTGAAGGGCCATGTCGACGCTCCGGTGCTGCGCTGGGAGGGCGTCATCGACCCGGAGCGGCTCGCCGCGCTGCGCGTGTGGAACACCGCGACGAAGCAGTGGGACGTTCTCACCAGTGCCCGCGGCGCCGCCGACGGCGACACCGTCCTGACCGCCGTCGTCGACCGGAAGCACGTCGACGGGCAGCGGGTCCATGTCATGGTGACCGGCGAGGACCCGTTCGCCGACGACGTCGACGCCGGTGATCCGAACAAGTTCGCCGACCCCGACTCGTACGACTTCTCGATCGTCCACTACACCGACACGCAGTACCTCTCCGAGGGCGCGGTGGAGCAGGAGACGGCAGCGGAGCGCGCGGTCTGGGAGAAGGCGTACGGCGACGTCTCGCGCTGGGTCGCCGACAACAAGGACAAGCGCAAGATCGCGTACGTCGCCCACACCGGCGACATCATCGAGAACAACATCCGCAAGCCCGCCGACGAAGCCACCCGGCGCCAGGTCACCGGCGAACTGGAGATGTCCTCGAAGCAGCAGAAGATCCTGGACGACGCGGGTGTGCCGAACGGTGTGATCGCGGGCAACCACGACAACCAGTCGGGCACCGAGAACGGTCCGGACGCGATCTACAACCAGTACTACGGGCCCGAGCGCTACCAGGCGCTCTCCGAGGGCTGGAAGCACGCCAAGTACGGCGGGCCATGGCGCCCGGGCGACAATCAGAACCATTACGACCTGTTCTCCGCCGGCGGCCTCGACTTCGTCGTCGTCGGCCTGTCCTACGGGGTGACGCGCGAGGAAGCCGAATGGGCCGACTCGGTCTTCAAGCGCTATCCCGACCGCAACGGCATCCTGCTCTCGCACGACTACCTCGCCCCGAGCAGCAACCCCGACGGACGCGGCGCCAAGTTCTCCGCGCCGGACGGCTCGATGCTGTACAAGACGGTGGTCCAGGACAACCCGAACGTGTTCCTGATCCTCGCCGGTCATGAGCACGGCGTCGGCACCAACGTGAAGCCGCGTGTCGGCGAGGTCGCCCACGGCGTCGTCGAACTGCTCGCGGACTACCAGTTCTACACGGTGTCCGCGGACCGGCTCGGACTCACCGAGATCGGCGGCTACCGGCCGAACGACCAATTGCAGTTCGGCGCGAGCTTCTTCCGGATGCTCCAGTTCGACGTCGACCGGTCCGAACTGACCGTGGACACCTATTCGCCGCTGCTCGACGAGTTCGGTGCCACCGAGTACGACGCGAACCACCGTTACGACGGAACCGAGGACAACATGGTCCTCCCGATCGACCTCAGCACCCGCAAGACGACCTTCAAGACCGACTCGCTGGCGCTCTACAACCCCGTCAGCATCATCGGGAGGACCGAGGCCGACTCCGGTGGGGTCGCCTCGGTGACCTGGAAGGGACTCAAGCCCGGCACGACCCACGCGTGGTTCGTCACGGCGCGCTCCACCGGCGGCGGCGTGACCGCCTCCGTGCCCAGCGCCTTCGTGACCAAGGACGGCCACGGCCGGCCCGGCACCTGGGGACCCGACGTGCCCGCCTACCCGTGGTTCACGTCGTCCACCGACCGGCGGTGACCGGTTGACCCGCCGGTAGCACGCGACCGGCACCACGCCCGCTGTCCCGGACCCGAGCGGTCCGGGACAGCGGGCCCACCACTGCCCGGCCCTCGACCACGAGAACCGAGACCTCCATGCGTCCCGCCCCCTTGCCCCTGCCGGCACCCGCGCCCTCCTCCCGGCTGCCCGCCGCGCTCATCACCACCGTGGCGGCCCTGGTGGCCGTGCTCGCCATCGGCTTCGCCCACCCGGCCCCCGCCGCCGCGCACGACGCGACCTCGACCGCGTACGTCGCGGTGGAGGGCACCGGAACCCGCATCGAGGCGACCCTCGACCTCGAATACGACCTGCTCATGAAGTCGGCCTGGCTCTACGCCGAGGCGTACGGGGCGAAGAACCGCGCGGAGCAACTGCACCAGCTGAAGACCAATGCCGACGCGGTGACCGAGTACGTCACCGGACGCTTCGCCGTCACCCGCGACGACACCTCCTGCACACCGCGCCGCGTCGGCGACGCGGACGTCCGCACCCGCGGCACCCGGCCGTTCGCCGTCCTCACCCTGGCCTACGACTGCGCGGCGGGCGCAGACGGCACCTACACGATCTCCAGCGCCCTGTTCCCCGACGCCGAGAGCTTCGTCCACAGCACGGAGACGATCGTCCACTACGACATCGACGGGCAGCGGGGCTCGCAGATCCTGACCGCCGCCGAACCATCCCTGGAGACCGGCGGACACCACGAGTCGCACCAGATCGTGGAGTTCTTCCTGCTCGGCACCGAACACCTGCTGTTCGGCCTCGACCACATCCTCTTCCTCCTGTCACTGCTCATAGGAGCCCGTGGCCTGCGCGACATCGTCCGCACGGCGACCGCCTTCACGGTCGCGCACAGCGTCACGTTCCTGCTGGCGGCCGCGGGCGTCGTGAACGTGCCGGGATCGGTCGTGGAGCCGGTCATCGCGGGCTCCATCGTCGTCGTGGCGCTCGCGAGTGTCGTCCTGCGCGACCGCGAGGGGACCGGGCCCTGGCGGCTGCCGGTCGTCTTCCTGTTCGGTCTCGTCCACGGTCTGGGCTTCGCGGGCGCGCTGGGCATCGACGAGAGCTGGTCCTGGGAACTGCTGCTGTCGCTGCTGAGCTTCAACATCGGTATCGAGGCGGTGCAGTTGGGCATCATCGCCGTGGTCTTCCCGCTGTTGCTCCTCCTTCGCAGGACTCCCGCACACCGCTGGGCCCTGCCCGCGATGACCGCGCCCATCGTGATCGTCAGTCTGTACTGGTTCTGGGACCGGCTGTCCGTCGCGGCATGACTCGGGTCCGCCGGAGACCCGTAGCCGTACCTGCTCCGGCGACATGCACGCGATGGTGCCGACCGGACTTCCGGTGGATCACTGCTGCCTCGTCCCGGGCGGCCCACCGCCTTGCGGCTTGTCCGCTCCCCAGGTGCAAGGCCGCAGCCCAGCGGGCCGACTCACTACATCGGACGCCGTCTGAATACGTTCAGGTGGTCCTCCACGTTGCTCCGGATTCGCCGGTGTCCTGGTCGTCCTCCGGATTCCAGTTGGTTTCCCTGATTTCAGCCAGCAGTGCTTTGCGCCTGCCGCGCGACAGGGAGTCCCCGTTGACGCTGTGCATGGCCCAAGGAACGGGGCATGGCCCCTCGTGCTCAGGGTCGGGGCACAACACGTCCGTCAGCCGGTCCATCAGCTCCTCGTGTTCGGCCGCTGTAGCGACCATGGCTATTTCCACCTGCCACAGCCTCGGCTGCTCAGGGGTGTCGTCGGGGGTGGGATCGGACATGACGCTGGTCCTCGTATCAGGTGGGGTGAGGGAACGCCGTCGGGGGGGGGCCCCGCCCCCCCCCCCGGCGGGGGGCGGGTGTTGCCCCCCGGCGAACCGCCCCGGGGGACACCCCGGGGGGGGTGGGCGGGGGCGTATAAAACAAAG
>NZ_JBHVSY010000009.1:0-99153 GCF_042884935.1 Streptomyces sp. NPDC058092 | reverse complement strand
CCCCTGGGGGCCTCGGGGGTGTGGGGGGGGGTGGGATGGCATTTGACGGGGGTCCTCTTTACTGGGGGGGTGGGTTCACCCGGGGGGGGGGGCCCCGGCCCCCCCCCGACGGCGGAGCGCTGGTGTTCCCCCAGGACGAACGTCCCGGGGGAACACCGCTGGTCTGTAGGCCGAGCGCATCAAGAACGGCGTCGGCTGCCCGGATCAGGGGCTGCAGCCGCAGAGGCTGCCGTATGCCCCCTCCGTGCACGCTCTGCGTGTCGAGGACCACCAGGCTCGGGTCGGCTCATCGCTTCTCCGAATCGTCCTGGCCGGCGAGCACCCGGCGTCGTGCGGGTAGCGCCGGGCGGTTCGTCGGTCAGGCTCCGGCCGCGTACCGCACGAAGTACGTCCAGCCGGTGCGGTCGAGCGTCAGGTGGGGAAGGGATGCGTCTTTCGAGTCGCGGATGAGGACCGCCTGTCCGGCGGTGGCGACCTCGATGCACTCGCCGCCCTCGTTGGAGCTGTAGCTGCTCTTGAACCACGAGTTGTCTGCCGGGTTCTGAACGCGGACGTCGGGCTTCATTGGTCTTTCAGCAACCTTTCGATCAGAGCCGAGGACTCACGCGGAGTGAGTGCCTGAGACCGGATGCATCCATATCGTGCAGCCAGGATACGGACCTCCTCCGGGTCGGTGATCAAACGGCTGATGTTTTGCACCTCAAGGTATCCGACCTGGGGCTTGCGCGTGGGTGTGAGGAGGATGAACGGACCGGCCAGGCCCGCATGTTCAGGACGGTCGAGCGGCATGACCTGGAGCTCCACGTTGCGCAGCCTGCCGAGTCTGATCAGCTCTTCGAGCTGCTCCTTGTGGACGTCCCATTCGCCGACCGGGCGTCGGAGGACTGCCTCCTCGATGACGCAGTTCACCATCGGGGCCGGTCGGTTCGTCAGAACCGCCTGTCTGGCCAGGCGCGCCGCCACGCGCTGCTCGATGAGTTCGTCGTCCAGCAGCGGCTTGCGCATGGCATACAGGGCGCGGGTGTGTGCCTCGGCCTGGAAGAGGCCGGGCACCGTGTGGTTGCTGTAGTAGGAGAGTTCGACGGCATCCGCTTCCAGCTTCGCGTAATCCTTGAACCACGCCGGATGCTTCACCCGCGCCCGTGCCTTCGCCCGCGAAATGTCCTCCTTCGCCGTCCGCAGCAGCCCGCCTGCCTCCAGCAGGTCGTCCGCCGTGTCCAGGAACTCCGGCTGCGGTGTCCTGCGCCCCCGTTCCAGCGACCGGATCAGGTCCTCGCTGTAGCCGAGCTGGTCACCCAACTCCCGCTGGGTGAGGCCGGCCCGCTCCCGCAGCAGCCGGACCTGTCGGCCGATCACCCGGAACAGGTCCGCGGCCTCCTCCGAGTCGTCGTCGCCACCGATCGCACCGTCCAGCTCCATTGCTGCCCGCTTTCGTTCCATGGGCCGACCGCGTGCGCCGTCACGTCACGGCGGACAACCGGTACCAGTTGCCGTGCGTACCGGTACGTGCACGCTACGTACCGCTGTCGTTGCTGGTCAGCGTACGGTCGCTTGGCCACTCTGAGTGGCGTGACGAGTGAATCCGTAGAGATCGAAATTCCGCAACCGGCGACTGCCGCCCCGCAGTTCACACAGCTGTTCAGTGCCACCCGCCGAGGAGCCCGCCTGGCTCGCCTGCTCGCCGTGGAGCAACTGGTGGCGTGGGGGTGGCCGCGTGACGGCGAGCGGACTGACGCAGCCGCGCTCGTCGTCGCCGAACTGGCGGCGAACGCGGTCACGCACGGGCGGTTGGACGGGCGGGGATTCCGGCTCGGGCTCGCCCTCCTCCCGACCGCACGGTTGCGGATCGAGGTCACGGACCAGCGCGGCGAGCGCCTCCCTGTCGCGCCCCGGGAAGCGGTTGAAGGCGGCCGGGGGCTGGTCATCGTCGATGCCCTTGCCGCGGAATGGGGCGTACATCCGTACCCACCGTCCGGAAAGACGATCTGGGCGGAGGTTTCCGAGACGCACCAGGGCGTTCGTCAGGGCGCGTATCGGAAGTGGATCTCGGGCGTGGAATGATCTCGATTCGGGCTCGGCTGGAGCCGCTGTTGCCCAAGGGCAGGAAGCCAGGCCGGCCGCTGGTATGGACCCGGCGGCAATTGATCGACGGCATACGTGGCGGACCCGGACCGGAGCACCGTGGCGGGATGTCCCGGAACGGTACGGGCCTGGGGCCGGGTCCTGCGCCGACGCGGGATCCGCTGCACCATCCCGGACAAGGCCGATCACGTCCGCAACCGCAAGAAGCTCGGCTCCCGCGGCGGCCGACCGCCAACGTTCGACGAGACCGACTACCGCGAGCGCCACGCCGTCGAATGTGGGATCAACCGGCTCAAGAGCCACCGGGCGGTGACCACACGCTACGAGAAATTCGCCGTCCGCTACGAGGCAACCGTCCTCGTCGCAGCCATCAACGAGTGGCTGTGACCAGCGCACGTGATACACGCCCAAAAGGACAAGGCTGGTGAACGAGGCAGCGGAGCTGCTGTGGAAGAGGTCTGTCACTCCAAGACATCCTCACCACAGGAGCTCCGCTGTTGGAACAGGCTGCCATAACGCGGTGCGGAGTTGCTGCGTCCTTCCTTCAAGCGCGAGAAGAAGCGCAGGGGCGAGAGCCTTCTGAAGTCGGTGCGGCAGCTGATCGAGTCGGTCAACGACACCCTCAAAGGCCAGCTCGACCTGGAACAGCACGGTGGCCGGACCTTCGAAGGTGTCGCCGTCCGCGTCGCCCAACGCATCCTCGCGATGGCCGCCGCAATCTGGCACAACCACAAGACCGGCCGGCCCGGTCCCTGCTGCGCCTACAGCCGGGGCAGCCTCTGCGGCAGCGGACGCGTGCGGCTGTCCCTCCGGATCCGACTGCTGCTGACGCTCCCGCCCGAGCCCGTACCGGTCGAAGCCACAGTGTGATGGTGACGTCGACCGATACTTGGGCCTCCGATCGACAGATGTGCGGCCGTCACTCACCGGATGGAATCAGTGAGGCAGGGTGCCCGGGTCGGTCGCCCAGCCGGTGTCGGCGCGGTCGCTCAGCTCGAACGACAGGGAGCCGCCTCGGCGCACGAACGAGCCGTCCACCCAGGAGGACTCGTGCTTCCTGTCGCCGAGGCTCACCGAGTCCACGTACAGGTTGGTGCGGGATGTCCGGGGAGCGTCGATCGTGATCTCCTCCCGGTCTCCGGCGCCCGCGATGACGGCGTGCGGGAAGACCGGAGCGCTCAGCAGCAGGTCGGCCGAGCCGGGCGCCTTCGGGTAGATGCCGAGCGCCGCGAAGACGTACCACGCCGACATGGTGCCGAGGTCGTCGTTGCCGGGGAGGCCGGCGGGACCCGTCCCGTATGCGGTTTCGAGGATCTGGCGGACGGTCTCCTGGGTCTTCCACGGCTTGCCGAGCGCGTTGTACAGCCACGGAGCGTGGATGCCCGGCTCATTGGTGGGGTCGTAGCGCAGCGCGTCGCCGCCGCGGACGGACCAGGAGCCGTCGGGCTTGTGGAAGAAGTCGTCCAGGCGGGCCGCCGCCTTGTCGCGTCCGCCCATGGCGGTGGCGAGCCCCTGGACGTCCTGCGGCACCATCCACACATAGGTGGCGGCACTGCCCTGGGCGAAGCCGAGTTGGGAGGCGGGGTTGAACGGGGTCACCCAGGAACCGTCGGCGTTGCGGGCCTGGATGTAGCCGGCGGTCGGGGTGGCCGCGGGGTTGAACACGTTCCGCCAGTAACCGCCGCGCTCGCTCAGCGTCCGGTACTCCTCGTCACGGCCCAACAGCTGGGCCCACTGCGCGAGAGCCGCGTCGGCGACGGAGTCCTCGAGTGTCTCGGCGGCGCCGCCCCAGCAGTGGCACTGATCCTGGGCAGCGTAGCCGGACTTCATGTACTGGGCGAGGTTGGGACGATTACCCTCGCACTGGCCCGGGCAGCCGGCGTCCGACAGCCCGGAGGGGTGCGGCACGGTGGCCTGTCGGTAGAGGGAGTCGAAAGCGCCCTGGACGTCGAAGTTGCGCACGCCCATGGCGTAGAAGGTCGCCAGGGTCGCCGCCGAGGGATCACCGGTCATCACATGGGTGGCGCCGCTGATGTGCACCCAGCGGTCCCAGACCCCGTCGTTCTGCTGCGCGAAGTTGTACAGCGACTGGGCGAAGTCGCCCGCGACGCGCGGTTCGAGCAGGGCGAGGAGCTGCACCTGGGCCCGGTACTGGTCCCAGCCGGAGAAGTTGCTGTACTGCGCCTTCTGGCCGCGTGCGAGCGCGTGGACCTTGCGGTCCATGCCCACATAGGTGCCGTCGCGGTCGCTGATCAGGTTGGGCTGCTGCAGAGCGTGGTAGAGGGCGGTGTAGAAAGCGGTACGGCGGTCCTCGTCGCCCCCGCTGATCTTCACGGACTTCAGCGCACGGTCCCAGGCACCCTTCCCGGCCTTCGCCACGTCCTCGACGCCCGCGGTCGGGGCGATCTCACCGCGCAGGTTCGCCTCCGCACCGGCCAGGGAGACGTACGAGATCCCGATGCGCATGCGGACATCGTTGTCATTCGCCGTGTCGAAGGAGACGTAACCGCCGGAGCCCCGGCCTGCCCGGGCCGCGCCGGTCAGGTAGCCCTCGCCGCCGTCGGCGCTGGTGGACCCGGGGGAGAGCCGGTCGTCGTGCCAGGTCCCCACGCCGGAGAAGCCGCGGTCGAAGGCGGCGGTGAAGTACAGGCGGTAGTAGCTCTTGCGGTTGTTGTTGGGGGTGCCGCCGTTGGCGCGCCGGCCGCAGAACGCGCCGGTCTCCACCCAACCGGTGACCTTGTTGTGCGCGGTGTCGATGTCGACGTGGGCGTCCTCGCTGCCGTTCAGGGAGTTGGAGACCCGGAACAGCAGGCTGGCAGGCTTGTCCGCGGGGAAGGTGAAGTCGGCCACGCCGGCCCGCTCGCTGACCGCCAGGTCGGTGGTGACACCCGAGTCGAGGCCCACCCGGTAGCGGCCCGGATCGGCCGTCTCGTTGGTGTGCGAGAAGTTCGCCGCGTACTTCGCGTCCTTGGTGTCGGCGGTGGGTGAGGAGTCGACAGCGCCGGCGAACGGCATGATGGGCACGTCACCGGCTGCTCCGGGGTGACACCCCGCACCGTTGACGTGAGTGAGGGAGAAGCCCCGCAGGCGGGTGGTGTTGTAGGAGTATCCGTTGGCGGCGGCGGTGTTGGTCTGGTCGCCCGCGGTGCTGGTGGGCGACCATGCGATCATCCCGAACGGCACATTGGCGCCGGGGTAGGTGTTGCCGCCGTTGCTGGTGCCGATGAGCGGGTCCACGTACTGAACGGGGTGAGGAACCGGGGCCGCCGCGGCGGAGTCGGCGATTGCTGCGGGACTTCCCAGGAGCGGGAGGAGCAGCCCGGCCGTGATCACGGCGACGCCGACGGCGGTGGCCGGACGACGGTCCCGTGTTCTCCGGAACTTTTGCATGATGAAGCACTTCCTTTTCGTGCGTACTTGGTATTCCGGGCTGCCCTTGTGAAGTCCAGTTCCCGGAACGATCATGAAGATAGAAAGGGCGCGCAAGTACGGCAAGGCCCCTGGTGCTACTTCGGATGAATTCGTCGTGAACCGTGGCATGTCGAGGTGCGAGGGGACTCGTTAAGGGGTTGCGTGAGCGAGTCCGGCCGTAGCGCGGAACACCTTTCCCTCTCCGCTGAGCCGGAGTGCGTCGCCTGCGGGAGCGTACACAGCGCGGCCGGGACCGAGCCCCACCGAGCGCTTTTCCGAGGCGACGGTCGCTTCACCTCGGACACACAGCACGATCTGGGGCGCGTCGACCGTGAGCGCGCGCGGCGCGTCTGTTCGTACGAGGTCGAACCGCGAGAGTCTGAAGTCGTCGACAGGGGCCGGGTACACGTGCTCCCCGGTCGCCGCGTCCCACCACGCAGCGACGGCTCGGACAGGGAACGCGGTGGAATGGACGATCTCAGCCAGCGAAGAGGACGTACCGGACGAGCTCCATCAGCGGGCTGTCCGGATGGTGTCTGACTTAGCTTTGGGTGCGTTTCGAAAGTGCTGGTCGCAGCCATCAACGAGTGGCTGTGACCAGCACTTTCGAAACGCACCCTAGAACCGTCCCGCTCGTACAACGCGTCCCTCAGCTTCAGCAGGTACATCAACAACGTCTAGTCTCATCCGGGTTACGCCGTTGACCAGGCGGGAAGAACGGGGAGTCACACCACCATGAGCGGTACGAACGGAGACGGACGCGACGAGCGGGACGACAGCGTCGACGGGGGTATCAAGCCGCTCGCGGTGAGCGACCCCGCGCGCATCGGGCCGTATCTGCTGCTCGGGCGGCTTGGTGCCGGTGGCATGGGGCGGGTGTTTCTCGCGCGGTCGGACAGCGGGCGGACCGTAGCCGTGAAGGTGGTGCACGAAGAGCACGTGTCCGACGAGCAGTTCAGGGCGCGGTTCCGGCGGGAGATCGAGGCGGCGCGGAGGGTCGATGAGCGGTACACGGCGCCGGTTCTCGACGCGGGTCCGGGCGACGAGCCGCCGTGGGTCGCCACGGGGTACGTTCCCGGGCTCTCGCTCGAGCAAGTCGTGCGGCTGTACGGGCCGTTGCCTGCCGCGTCCCTGCACGCCCTCGCCGACGGGTTGCTGAAGGCGCTCAAGGACATTCACGGCGCCGGGATCGTGCACCGTGACCTGAAGCCGTCCAACGTGATGCTCACCGTGGATGGCACGAAGGTCATCGACTTCGGGATCGCGCGGGCGCTCGAGACGTCCGTCGAGTCCTTGTTGACCAGTACAGGGATGGTCATCGGCTCTCCCGGGTTCATGTCGCCGGAGCAGGTGCGCGGGCAGCGCGCGGAGGGCAAGAGCGACGTGTTCACCCTCGGGTGCGTGCTGACGTATGCGGCGACCGGGCAGCTGCCGTTCGGACAGGGGGCAAGCAATCAGCACGCGGTGATGTTCCAGATCGTGGAGGGCGAGCCCGACCTGACGCGTGTCGAGGACGCCGCGCTGCGGGCGCTCATCGCCCGGTGTCTGACAAAGGACATCGACCAACGGCCGGACGTCGACGAGCTGTTGGAGGACCCCGAGCGGCCGCGTCCCCGCGCCGCGCGCGGCGCCTGGCTGCCTGCCGGTGTCGTCGCGCACCTCGCGCAGCAGTCCGCGCGGCTGCTCGACGCCGAGGCGGCGCCGCTGCGGGAGGAGCCCGTGGACCTGGCGACCGTCGGGCTGCGGCCGAAGGGCGAGCCTCCCGAAGTCGTCCCGGCGGACAGCGACACCACGACGCGACGGCGGGAGCACGAACAGCGGCCCCGCCGGCGCCGCAGGCTCATCGTTCTGCCCATCGTTGCCGTCATCACCGTCGGCGGCGGCACGGTCGTCGTGCTCCAGCCCTTGTTGGGTGGCGGCGGGGACGGAACGCACGCCCAGTCACCGGGCAGCAGCGCGAGTGCCACTCCTGGTGGCAGCAACTCGCCGAGCATGTCCAGCAGTTCACCTTCCAAGGGAGGGAAAGGGAAGGACGGGGACGACGGCAAGGGCGCGGACGGTGGCAAGGGCGCGGACGGCGGGAAGGGCGTGGACGGCGGGAAGGGGCAGGGCGACGAGGACGGGCCGGATGGGTCGAACGCCCCTGAGAGCGGCGGAAGTGCATCCGATGGCAACAGCGGCTCCGACAGCGGCGGCACCAGCACCAGCGCCGGGTCCGGCTCTACGGGGCCGTCTCGCTCCTCGGGCTCGGACGGCGGAGATTCATCCGGCTCCGGCGGTTCGTCCTCCGGCTCGCGGCCGCCCGCCATGAAGAGCTACAAGGCTGCGTACACCAACTCCTGTGTCGGCGCATGCGACATGCCGATCAAGGTGAGCTGGTCGGCGATCTCCCGAGCGACCAGGTACGACATCCACTACACCAACAAGGGCAGCAACTTCACCGAGAAGAACCTCGACACCACCTACTCAACCGGCAGCACCAGCTACACGATCAAGGGTCCGTACTCCGGTGACAAGATCTGCGTCACGGTGCGCGCGGCCAACAAGTACGGCGCCTCTGCCTGGGCGGAGACCTTGTGCGACACGGTGCCCTACTAACGCCGGCGGGCTCAAGCGGGCAGCGCATCACCCCTGTTCAGGAGGTCAGCGGAGACCTCTGCCGGAGCGCGGTAGCCATAGGTCTTGCGCGGACGGTGGTTGAGCTCGTGGGCGATGGCGTCCAGGTCGGCCTGGCTGAACATGCGGAGGTCCGCGCCCTTGGGGAGGGATCCTGCGGTCCTCGACCTCGGCGGGGCGGGCGCTCATGGACACCATGCCGGATCTCGGCGGCGCGGCCACCGAGATCTCCCGGGTCCGCACCTTCACCACCCCGCCGTACGCGTACTCCGCCGAACCCGCCCCGACCGTGGCCGCCTCGGTGACCGCGGGGGCGGGAGCCGGGAAGTTCTGAGGGAAGACCGGGGGTGCACGGCCTGCTGGAAGGCTGTGCACCCCCTGGCCGTCCTGCCGATGGATGCCAGAAGTTCGAGGGTTCCGCGGTGATCCGACGATTTTCGGCCTCGGTGGCGCGGTGGTGGATCGGGAGGGAGTCCTGGGGCCGGTGGGCAGCCGCGGTGTCCAGGAAGGGGGCTTTTGGCGCCGCCATGTGGCCCCGCGTACCGCACTCCGGGGCCGGTTGGTCGATCAGCCGGGCGGGATGGCGACCGGGTTGATCAGCTCGACCATCACCATGTGATATTAGGCAAAACAGGCCAACATCACCGGCGAACCGTGGGAATTAATTGGCGCATGATGTGCCATCGCGCAATGCGGTCAACTACTAGATTGGCCGACGGCACCACGAGACCGGCCGTAGCCTGCCCCGTGCCGTTCACCGGCCGGGAATGCGAAAGTTGGTCACTATGCCTGGAATTCCTGGTGAACACCCGGTCCACGCAAAATGTTCGGTCCGCACCACCGCGCCCGGCCGGGCCGAATATGCCGGACGGGCGCGCCATTCGCAGTATTTCCTGACCTGATCCGGTTGTCCGGGTACACCCCTGTGGCCGGCCGAGAGTATGAGGCACGTTCTGTGAAGGTTCGTACGAGGCGGTCGAGCACCCTGATCGCCGGGGGATTAGCAGTGGTGCTGCTGACGGGTTGCGGCTCCCAGGATCAGATCTGGCCGTTCGGGTCCGAGGAGAAGATGGTCGTCGGGATGTCCGACGACATCCTCGCGACGGATCCGGCGGCGGGGTACGACCCGGGGTCCTGGCTGCTGTTCAGCAACGTCTTCCAGTCCTTGTTGAGCTTCCCGCCCGGGAGTTCCACCCCTGTGCCGGAGGCCGCCGAGGAGTGCCATTTCTCGGACGGCAGCAAGACCTATACCTGCACCCTGCGTGACGGGCTGAAGTTCAGCAACGGCAACAGCCTCACATCGGAGGACGTCAAGTACTCCTTCGACCGGGCGATCGGAATCAACGACCCGGCGGGCCCGGCGCCGCTGCTTTCCACCATCTCGTCGATCACCACCCCGAGCGAGAAGACCGTCGTCTTCCATCTCAACGTGCCCGATGCGATATTTCCCAGCAAGATCGCATCGGGTGCCGGTTCCATCGTGGACCATCGCGTCTACCCCAAGAACAGGCTGCTCAAGGGCGGCAGGACGGTTGGCTCCGGTCCCTATCAACTGGACTCCTTCGACAAGTCGAAGGCCGTCTTCTCCGTCTACTCCGGCTACCACGGAAACGCCGAGGTGAAGAACTCCGGCGTGACGCTGGAACTCTTCCGCGGCGACCAGCAGGCCCTCGAAACTTCCCTGGAAAAGGGCAAGGTCGACATCGCCTACCGTGGCCTCACCGCCAAGGCGATAGCCGCCCTGGACACCTCGCCCACCGCGCAGAACGACGGCCTCGAGGTCGTCCAGGGAAGCAGCGCCGAAGTCCAGCACATGGTCTTCAACGTCGCCGACCCCGTGGTCGGCAAGCTCGCCGTGCGCAAGGCCATCGCCTATCTCGTCGACCGCAACTCCCTGGTCAGTCAGGTCTACCAGTCCACGGCGGCACCGCTCTACTCGATCGTCCCGGTCGGCATCACCGGCCACGGCACCTCGTTCTTCGACACGTACGGCGACAGCCCGCAACCGCAACGGGCGAGGGAGGTCCTGCGGGACTCCGGTATCACCGACAAGGTGAAACTCACCCTCTGGTCCACCCCGAGCCGTTACGGACCCGCCACCGACGACGAAATACGGACCATCGCCGGTCAGCTGAACAAGAGCGGACTCTTCGACGCCAGGATGAAGTCCGTCCCGTTCGAGCAATACGAGAAGGACATCGCCGACGGCAAATATGGCGTCTATGTCAAGGGCTGGGTGCCGGATTACCCCGACCCCGACAACTTCACCCAGCCGTTCTTCGGTAAGGGAAACGTCCTGTCGAACAATTACGAGAACAGCGAGATAACCAAGCAGATCATCCCGAAGACCTCGTCCATGACCGACCGCGCGGACACCCGGCAGGAGTTCATGAAGCTGCAGGACATCGTGGCGCGCCAGCTGCCGCTCCTGCCGCTCTGGCAGGGCAAGCAGTACGCGGTCGCCCACGAGAACGTCCGGGGCCTGCAGAACTGCCTGGACACCTCGACCGTCTTCCGGTTCTGGGAACTCAGCACGGCGGACTAGGTTCTGTCGTCACATGTCACGCCCGTGCCAGCGGACAGCGCGGCGTCCTGACACTTCACTCACCGCCCCGGCAGGCTGGCGGCTTGCTCATGCGATCATACGGGCGGCTCTCGATGGACCGGTGCACAGTCAACTGATCGGACGGTCGAGCGATCGAGCCATCGGGCATCGAGCAATCGAGCGGGAACGGGAGTGCGGTGTGAGCGGGGCTGGGGGGCAGGACGGGTCGTCCGTGTCCGAAGAGGAGTGGGAGCGGTTCCTCCGTGAATCGGTGACGGGTGCGGCCGGGGCCCCCGTGGAGCCGTCGGCGCGCGCCCGTGAGGTGGAGCGGCGGCTGCGGGAGCGCTCCGGGCAGCCGGAAGGCTGGCGTACGTACTCACCGGCCCGGCCCCGGCGCAGGACAGGCTGGTACGTGACCGGGCTGGTGGCGGTCGTGGCCCTCCTGGTCGTGGGGCTCTTCCCGCAGCAGGTCATCGGCTGGTTCGGTGGCAACGACGGCGGGCAGGACGGCGCGCCGCTGGCCGCCGAGTCGGAAAGCCCGCGGGAAGCCCCCGGCGCCGAGCCGGATCTGCACCCTACCCTCGCCGAACCCTTCCGGGGTTCGCCTGCCGCCCGCTGGGCCGACGGAGCGGCAGGGATCACGGTGCCGCCGGCCAAGGCGACCGGCTGGATGGACGCCGCCCAGGTCGAGCGGGCACTGCGGCAGAGCCGGGACTTCCTGGTGGCCGCAGGGCTCAACTCCCGCGTGCTGCGCGGTGAGCGGCCCACGAAGGCGATCGCGCTGCTGAACCCGCATCAGAAGGACGTCCAGGAGTATCTCCGTACCGCCCTGTCGTCGACGGCGCCCAAGGACAAGGCCGACCCGCTGCTGTTGTTCAGCCGCTTCCGGCCGGAGCAGTCCCGGCTGGTCGGTGACGTGGTCAAGACACGCGGTCGGCTCACGTACCAGGAGGGGAAACAGGGGGCGGTCGAGGTGACGGCGGACGTCACCTTCGTGTACCCGGTCACCCCGACGGGCGACGGCGGGCGGGACGCCGAGGTCGTCCGTACGATCGTGCGGCGCGAGGTGGTGATGAGCTGGGACGACCCGGCCAAGGTCATCACCGAACCGGGCACGATGTCCCTCGTCTCGTATGCGCTCGACATGACCAACGGCGGCTGCTCCGCCCCGACTGGCTACTTCGTGCCACCCTTCGGCACGGCCGACGAGCAGCGCGCCGACGAGGCCCGCCAGGTCGATCCGTACGACCGCAGCAAGCCGATCGACACGAGCAACGGCACGATTGCCACGGGCGACAGCTGCGCGACCGCCGCCCGCTCCTAGGAGTTGTCGTCGAATGGCGCGCCCACATCAGGAGTGAGGCGAGGGTGACGGCTGCTTCGTAGGACCGGGCGGTCTTGTCGCAGCGGGTGGCGATGCCGCGCCATTGCTTCAAGCGGTTGAAGCACCGTTCCACCACGTTGCGCTGCTTGTAGATGTTGCGGTCGAAGGCCGGTGGCCGGCCGCCGCAGCGGCCGCGCCTGAGTCGGTTGCGGGCCTGGTCGGCCCGCTCGGGGATGGTGTGCGGGATGCCCCGGTGGCGGAGCCAGGTGCGGATCGCCCTGGACCTGTAGCCCTTGTCGCCCGGGGCATGAGCGCGTCGGACCCCGGGCCGACCCGGTCCGATGCGGGAGACCCGGATCGCTTCCATCGCTGCGGTGAACTGGGTGCAGTCGTTGGTGTTCCCGCCCGTGACGACGAAGGCGAGCGGCCGGCCCAGGGCGTCTCAGGCGAGGTGGATCTTGCTGGTCAGCGCGGGCGGGTTGACGGGGTGCGTTTAGGGCTGGAAGTACTCCGACATCAGGCCGCTGACCCATTCCGGCTGCTTGATGTCCACCGCGCGGAACTCCGCCATCGTCGGCTTCAGGTCAATGACCGGGGTGCCGGAGACCGCGTCGAGGCCCACCACCGTCAGTTCGCGGCCGTGGACGGATTCGATGGCGCAGCACGTTACCCCGATGCGGTTCGGTCTGCGGGGGCCGCGGCCGGCGAAGACACCAACCGGCGGGAGGTCGGAGCGGCCGCGGTAGGGGCGGGGTTCGCGGTAGTCGTCGTGTTCCGGGAACTGGTCGAAGACGAAGAGGACCTCCACGTGGGAGAAGCCCTCCAGACCCTGGAGGCACGCCTCGCCGAAGCGCTCGTCGACGGTGATCGTGCTGCGGACGGTACCCCAGTTGTCCGTGTGCTGGACGTCCGTCCGGTTGTTCCGGACTGTACCTATCGGTGTGACCTCGAAGCTTGGCATGGCAAGGTTCCATCTCTTTGGTCAGCGTCGTGCCCGGATGAGGATGGCCGCGAGGTGGAGTGCGGCCTGGTAGGCGATGGCGAGTTTGTCGCACTGTATGGCTAGGCCGCGCCACTGCTTGAGGCGGTTGACGCAGCGTTCGACGGTGTTGCGCTCACCCGGACCTCGGTACCGTCCAGCCGCAGCTCGCCTCCCTCGGCCGTCGCGTAAGCGAAGACGCCCTTCAGCGTGCGAAGCCGCAGGCCGGCGTGACCTGGTACAGCGAAGCCACAGGCCGCCGGCAACGGGCGGATTTCGTGGACGGCCCGAGTGATCGTGGAACGGTCCACCCCGTAGAGCACGGCCACGGCCGCGTGCGGGAGCTGCAACTGCAGGACGACCAACGCGGCGATGACCCGGTCGGTGAACACCAACTGGTGGTTCGGTCCCGCCCCGGCCGCGCGCAGACGGTCATGACCTCGACGGTCGTACCGTCGAGGTCATGACCTCGACGGTCGTACCGTCGTCCTTCTTCGGCGGCCATCCACACCTGAGCCAACTCGCCGATCAGCGTGCCGAGCCGACGGTGTCGAAGGCCGGTGAAGATGCGATGGGACAAGGCCGCGCGACCAAGGTATTGCGTCACAACAACACCAACCCGCACAGCCCTCTTCACGTCACGTCGCGTCCAACGACCGTGGCCCAGCGGGATATCAACTCGCCCGCCGCCTCTTGCGATTGGGGCGACGTGGGCGGACGAAGGTGTCGAGCGCGCCCACGGCCGCACGGATATGGGCCGGGCCGCGCCGCAACCGCTCTCCCGCGCACCACCAGGACAGCTGCCCGTCCGCATCCCGCGGATGCATGCCGAGGCCGTGCTCGGCGCACAGAGGCCACGCCTGCCACAGACGCTCGGTGACGGTCTCCTGCGCGGCATCGGCGACGATCGCCGGCGCAGAGGCAGGATCGTCTGCCGAGTCCGGATGCAGGTAATCGCCCTGCCACTCGCCGTTAGCCGGAGCGACATGGACGTTCTCCGGCTCGTCCGCATCGTAGGGCGAAATGGCCAGCAGTTGCAGGGGTTCCTGCTCGGGAGGGGGTCACCGCCAGGTCCCGGTTGAGGAGGGCGAGAGACCGGTCCCACCTGGGGTACTCGCCTGGCGAGACGCGACGGGGCTCGGGGTGGTCGAAAGGAGCGCGCACGGACACCATCCTCCGCCACGTAAGGACAGCCCCAATCGTGCACCACGTCGTAAGAGACACGCCCTGGCCGTGGCGCGTCCGCAGGGCAGCGGGGCGCGTCCGCAGCCGGGGAATGGGAGAGTCCGCTCGCGCGTTGTGTGTGGGAGCGGAGGGTGGCTCCGCGTCGCCTGAGCTGTACGTACGGAACACGGAGAGAAGAAGAGACATGCGCGTCGAGATCTGGAGCGACATCGCCTGCCCCTGGTGCTACATCGGGAAGGCCCGCTTCGAGAAGGGGCTGGCAGGGTTTGCCCACCGCGACGACGTCGAGGTCGTGCACCGGTCCTTCGAGCTCGACCCCGCGTACCCCAAGGGCGACACCACGCAGGTGATCGACATGCTGGCGCAGAAGTACGGGCGCACCCGTGAAGAGGCGCGGGCCATGGAAGCGAACGTCGCGGCCAACGCGCAGTCCGAAGGGCTCGGCTACCTCACCGAGGGCCGTGACCACGGCAACACCTTCGACATCCACCGGCTGCTCCACCTGGCCAAGGCCCGGGGCCGCCAGGACGAGCTGCTGAGCCGCGCCTACCGGGCGAATTTCGCCGAGGAGCGTTCCGTCTTCGACGGTGACGTGCTGGTCGAGCTCGCCGTCGAGGCCGGTCTCGACGCCGACGAGGCGCGGGCCGTTCTCGCCGATCCGGAGGCGTACGCCGCCGAGGTGCGGGCCGACGAGCGGGAGGCGTCCGAGCTGGGGGCCAACGCCGTGCCGTTCTTCGTGCTCGACCGGCGGTACGGGATCTCCGGCGGCCAGCCCGCCGAGGTGTTCGCCCAGGCACTCGAACAGGCGTGGAAGGACCGGCCGCTCACCGCGATCGGCGGGGACGCCGCGGCGTGCGACGCCGACGGCGCCTGCGAGGTCCCGTCGGCCGGAGGCCATGCCTGAGCCCGTCGGCCGGAAGCTACGACTGAACCCGCCCGCCGGGCTTCGTGCCTGAGTTCGCGGGGCGGCTGCACCGCCTGAGCCCCCGGCACCGTTGGGGTGCGCCCCTTGACTCTTCGTAATTGACGAGGAGTCAACGGCGCCGCACGCTGGGCTCATGGAGACTACTTCGCTCAGCCGTACGGTGGACGACGAGTTCGCACCGGAGACCACGTACCTCAACACCTCCACCTGCGGGCTGCTGCCCCGGCGCACCGTGGCGGCGGTGAACGCGCTCGCCGGGGCGATCGCCACGGGCCGCAGCGCCGGCTCCGGCGACTTCGAGGCGGTGGAAGCGGCCCGGGCCGGCTTCGCCCGCCTCGCCGGTGTGGACGCCGACCGGGTCGCCACCGGCAGCTCGGTCTCCGTGCACGTCGGGCTGATCGCGGCCGCGCTGCCGCCGGGGGCCGAAGTCCTGGCGCCCGAGGGGGAGTTCAGCTCCGTCGTCAGCCCGTTCGCGGTCCGTGGCGATCTCAAGGTGCGCTATGTCCCGCTGGACGGACTGGCCGACGCGGTACGGCCCGGTACCGCGCTCGTCGCCTTCTCGGCCGTGCAGTCCGCCGACGGCCGGATCGCCGATCTCGACGCGGTACGCGCGGCCGCAGCCGCCCACGGCGCCCGGATTCTGCTCGACGCCACCCAGTCGGCCGGCTGGCTGCCGCTGGACGCCGGGGCGTACGACTACACCGTCACCGGCGGCTTCAAATTCCTGCTGTGCCCGCGGGGCGCGTCGTTCCTCACCGTCACCGAGGAGGCGCAACGCACCCTGCCGGCCGTCTTCGCCGCGTGGGTCGCCTCCGACGACCCGTGGAACAGCACGTACGGCCCGGTCGGGCAGCTCTCCCCGACCGCCCGCCGCTACGACGAACCGCCCGCCTTCCTCTCGTACCACGGCGCCGAGCGCTCCCTCGCGCTGCTCGGCGAGGTCGGCATCGACGCCCTCCACGCCCACGCCACCGGGCTCGCGGCCCGGATGCGGGCGGGGCTGGCCGGGCTGGGGCACGAGGTGGTGCCGGGGGAGTCGGCGATCGTCGTCGTGCCCGGACTCGGCGGGCGGGAGCCCGAGCTGGCGCGGGCCGGGGTGATGGTCTCGAACCGGGCGGGGAACCTGCGCGCGGCCTTCCACCTGTACAACACGGAGGCCGATGTGGACCGGGTGCTGGACGTGCTCTCCGGCTGAGGCCGCCCGGATGCCCGGCTGATCCCCCGGGCGCCGGGGATCAGCGGAGGCCGGGGCAGTTCTCGGTCTCGTGACAGAGGTTCTCCTCGACCTTGGCGAGCAGCCGGGCCAGCTCCTCGCGTTCGGCCGTGTCCAGCCCGGCGAGGGTGTGCTCCTCCAGGCTCGTCCAGGCACGCTGGACGTCGGAGTGCAGCGCGCAGCTGTCGTCGGTGGCCTCGACCAGGACGGCCCGGCGGTCGCCGGGGTCGGGGCAGCGGCGGACGTGCCCGGTCTGTTCGAGGCGCTGGAGCATCTTGGTCACCGTGGAGGGGTCGAGCTCCATCGCCTTGATCAGCTCGGACTGGCGCACCGCACCCGCGTCCCACAAGTACATCATCAGGAACTCCTGGCCGGGGTAGAGCCCGAGCCCCTTGAGCAGCTTGCCCGCGGCGATCCGGTGCAGCCGGGCGACCCGCGAGACGGCATGGCTGACGGGGCCGCCGAGCGCGGCGCTCGGCAGTCGCGTACAGGCGGGATCCGCGGAATCGGTCGATTCGGCGGGACCAGCCGGTGCGGCGGACTCGGTGGACTCGGCTCGTTCGGCCTTCATCGGGACTCCTCGGCATTCCTCGGCAGCGCTCCGGCCGGCTGCTCCGATGCCGGTCCGGCCGCCTTCCGACAACTTTACCTTGGTCGGCCAAGTAATGGGTTACAGTGGCCGAGGCAGAGATACTTGGCCGACCACATAATTCCCCCGGGAGCTTCCATGACCACCGCATTCGACCCGATCGACCTGTCCGGCGCCCAGCTCGCCAACCGCATCGCGATGGCCCCGATGACCCGCAGCCGGGCCGGTGAGGGCGGCACCGCCACCGATCTCGTCGCCGAGTACTACGCCCAGCGCGCCTCGGCGGGCCTCATCATCACGGAGGGCATCCAGCCGTCGGTGGTGGGCCAGGGCTACCCCAACACCCCGGGACTGCACAGCACGGAACAGGTCGCTGCCTGGCGCAAGGTCACCGACGCGGTGCACGCGGCGGGCGGCCGGATCTTCGCCCAGCTCATGCACGCGGGCCGGATCGGCCACCCGGTCCTGCTCCCGGACGGGCTCACCCCGGTCAGCGCCTCCCCCGTCAAGCCCGCCGGTCAGCTCTACACCGGCACCGGACTGGTGGACTTCACCGCACCGCGCGAACTGACCGGTGACGAAGTCCGCCGGACCATAGCCGACTTCGCGGCAGCCGCGCGCAACGCGGTCGACGCCGGCTTCGACGGGGTCGAGCTGCACGGTGCCAACGGCTACCTCATCCACCAGTTCCTCGCGCCCAACACCAACCTCCGCACGGACGAGTGGGGCGGCTCCGAGGAGGCCCGCATCCGGTTCGCCGTCGAGGTGGTCAAGGCCGTCGCCGCCGAGATCGGCGCGGCGCGAACCGGGCTGCGCATCTCGCCGGGAAACGCGTACAACGACATCGACGAGCCCGCGCCGGAAGCCGTCTACACCGCGCTGGTACGGGAGATCGGGCCGCTCGGCCTCGCCTACCTGCACGTCCTGGAGTCGGTGGAGATCCGCGAGCTGACGCTCGCGCTGCGCAAGCAGTTCTCCGGTACCTTCATTCTCAACGCGCTGACGGACGGGCCGACCGGACCGGACGACCACTCGGTGATCGACGACGGGATCGCCGACATCATCTCCTACGGTGCGCTGTTCATCGCCAACCCGGACCTGCCCGCCCGGCTGAAGGCCGGCGGCCCGTTCAACACCCCGGACCCGGCGACCTTCTTCGGCGGGGACGCAAAGGGGTACGTCGACTACCCGGCGCTGGACGCCGTGCGGTCCTGAGACCGTGAGGGTTGCCGGACCGCACGACCTCCGGCCGGTCGCGACGGCGGCTACGGCGAATCGCGGCGTACCGGCTCGGTGGGGAGCATCACCGGGGCCGGGTCCTCCCCACCGATCCGGGCCGGCCGTATCCGTACTGTCCTGGCGCCGATCCGGCCCCACGGCTGCGGATCGGCGTCGGAGCCGCCGCGCGGTCCCGCCCCCGAGCGAGCCCTGACCGCACGCACCTTCGACCTCGCGGTGCTACAAAGGGCACTGTGGTCAATCGTTTCGGCCGATTCCGGAGCGCGCAGGTCCGGTCACTCACGGGCAAGTATCCTCGGAGCGTCGCAGGCCAGGTCTTCGCCCTGCAGGTGGCTGTCGTCGTGCTCCTCGTGGCCGCCGCGGTGCTTGCGCTCGTAGTGCAGTCCCGGCACGACAGCAGCGCGGAGGCCAGAAGCCGTTCCATCGCCGTCGCGCAGACATTCGCGCACTCACCGGGCCTCCTGGCCGCGCTGAAGTCCCCCGATCCCTCCAAAGTGCTCCAGCCGCTCACCGAGGCGGGGCGGAAGGCGGCCGGCGTCGACTTCATCGTGGTGACGGACACAAAAGGGATCCGCTACACGCACCCCCGGCCGGACCTGATCGGGAAGAGGGTCGTCGGCACCATCGAACCGTCGCTGGCCGGCCGCGTGTACACCGAGAGCGTCAACGGCCCGCTCGGCCGCGAGGAGCAGGCGATCGTCCCCGTCCACGATCACGCGCGGGTCGTGGCCCTGGTGGCTACCGGCATGAAGGTCAAGCACGTGACAGGCGTGGTGGCACGGCAGATTCCGATCATCCTCGGTGCAGGAGCGGTTGCGCTCGGAGTGGCCACGAGCGGGACGGCGCTGGTGGCCAGGCGACTGCGGCGGCAGACCCACCGTCTGGGCCCTGCCGAGATGACTCGTATGTACGAGCATCACGACGCGGTGCTGCACGCCGTGCGCGAAGGCGTGCTCATCACCAGCGGAGACGGTCGACTGCTGCTGGCCAATGACGAGGCCAGACGGCTGCTGGATCTGCCGCTCGACGCCGAGGGGCGATACATCCCGGACTTGCCCAGCCTTGATCCCGGCATGGTGGAGCTGTTGACCTCGGGGCGCGCGGCCACGGACGAAGTGCTCCTCGCGGGGAGCCGACTGCTCGCGGTGAACCAGCGGTCCACGGACCGTCACGGTGGCCCCCAGGGAACAGTCGCGACCTTGCGTGACTCCACGGAGCTGCGGGCGCTGTCCGGCAGGGCGGAGAACGCCCGCGAGCGGCTGCGCCTCCTGTACGACGCCGGTCTCGGCATCGGTACCACCCTCGATGTGGTGGCTACGGCCGAGGAACTGACCGAGATCGCGGTACCCCGGCTCGCCGACTTCGTCACCGTCGATCTGGCCGACCCGGTCCTGCAAGGGGACGAGCCGACCGGTACCGACACGGCCATGCGCCGCACCGCTGTCCGCGGCATCCGGGACGACCATCCCCTCTACGAACTCGGGCAGCTGATCCGCTTTCTTCCCTCCACGCCGCAGGCACGGGCCTTCGCCACCGGCCGGCCGGAGCTGGTGCCCGACCTGTCCGCCGCACCCGGCTGGCTCGCCCAGGACCCGGAGCGGACGCGGATGATCGTCGGTTACGGCATCCATTCGCTCATCACGGTGCCCCTCCAGGCACGGGGCGTCATCCTGGGCATGGCCGAATTCTGGCGCTCCGAGAAACCCCAGCCGTTCGAGGAGGACGACCTGTCCCTGGCCGAAGAACTGGTCGCCCGGGCGGCCGTCTCCATCGACAACGCCCGCCGCTACACCCGTGAGCACGTCATGGCCGTGACCCTGCAACGCAGCCTGCTCCCGCGGGCCCTGCCCGAACAGAGCGCGCTCGACGTCGCCCATCGCTACCTGCCCGCACTCTCCGGGGTGAGCGGCGACTGGTTCGACGTGATCCCGCTCCCGGGCAGTCGGGTGGCGCTGGTCGTCGGGGATGTCGTCGGCCACGGCCTGCACGCGGCCGCCACGATGGGACGGCTGCGCACGGCCGTGCACAACTTCTCCACGCTCGACCTGCCGCCCGACGAGATCCTCAGCCACCTGGACGACCTGATCGGGCGCATCGACCAGGAGGAGGCGGAGAGCACCGCCGACGCGGGGATCATCGGAGCCACCTGCCTGTACGCGATCTACGATCCCGTCTCCCGCCACTGCGCCATGGCTCGGGCCGGGCATCCCCTGCCCGCACTGGTCCGGCCCGACGGCGGTGTGTCGTTCCCCGACCTGCCGGCCGGCCCGCCCCTGGGCCTGGGCGGTATGCCGTTCGAGACGGCGGAACTGGAAGTGGCGGAGGGCACGCAACTCGTCCTCTACACCGATGGGCTCATCGAGGACCGCACCCGGGACATCGACGTGGGGATCGAGCTGCTGCGTCAGGCCCTGGCGTGCCACCCCGACCGGTCGCCGGAGGAGAGCTGTCAGGCGGTGCTCGACGCGCTCCTGCCCAGCCGGCCGAAGGACGATGTGGCGCTGCTCATCGCCCGGACACAGGCGATCCCGCCCGACCGTGTCGCCGACTGGGACGTACCGTTCGATCCCGCCGCCGTGGCGGGGATACGTGCTGTCGTGGCCGAGAAGCTCGACGACTGGGGTCTGTCCGAACTCGCGTTCGCCACGGAACTGGTGCTCAGCGAGTTGATCACCAACGCGATCCGCTATGCCTCCGCGCCGGTCACCGTACGACTGCTGTACGACCGCACCCTGACCTGCGAGGTGGCCGACAGCAGCAGCACTTCGCCCCATCTGCGCCATGCCGCCGTGATGGATGAAGGAGGCCGCGGTCTGTTCCTCGTCGCACGACTGACCGAACGCTGGGGCACCCGTTACACCCCCCAGGGAAAGGTTCTCTGGGCGGAGATGTCGCTGCCCCGGTCCGGCGGGGGCGCGGACGCCGCGGCGTGGTCGGACATCCTCGACGCGGAACTCTGACCGCTGGATCGGCAAGCCCCGAGAGGGACACCTCCGCGGCCGTCCCGGCAGGGTGGACGGGACAAGGACCGTCGTGCGATCGACGCCGACGGTCTCATTCCAGAGCTTCTGCCGGACCGTGGGCCAGAAGCTTCTGCCGGACCGTGGGCCAGAGCTTCTGCCGGACCATGGGCCGGGCGTCCGGCGAAAAGTCCCCGCACACCCTCCTCCAGGATCTGCTGATGTTTCACAGCACCGATTCCGGCAGCGCCCCCGGCGCCCGCGCCCTCCCGCTACTCCTGGCCCGACTCCTCCAGCGGCGCACCGTGCCACTTCCACGAGGTGACCCGGGGCCGGCCGGGCAGCTCCGCGCGGCCGGTGGCCCAGAGCAGGACGGCCCACTGGTCGGCGTCCTTCGGGGCGTCCGGGAACAACCGGGCCAGCACCCGGTCGCAGAGACCGGCGGGCGGCGTCCAGGGGACGCCCAGGCCGGCGGCGAGGTCGTGGGTGTGGACCAGGGTCTCCACGATCCCCATGGCGGCGAAGCCCTCCGGGTCGGACACCCCGTAGGAGTGGTACGAGCGGACCTCGGGCGAGGCCGTCCGTACCATCGCGGCGAGCAGCGCGCCGCTCGCCTCCAGCGTCTGCAGCAGTCCTGCCGGACCGGCCGACCGGTCAGCGAAGACCGCGTTCGCCGGACCCTCCTGGTGTTCGGCGTTCCAGCGGTACGGGACATACGCGTCCAGCGGCGGCCGCTGCGGGCCCAACTGGGCCGCGTAGGAGAAGAGATCGTCGCTCAGGTGCTCCGTGGTCTCCCAGCAGTTCCACTCCAGCGCCCCGGCCGGGACCAGCCAGTCGTCCACCGGGGACTCGCGGAGCGCGGCAACCGCGAGACGGACCGCGGTGGTCACATCGTCCGCGGTGACCGGCAGCCGGGTCCCGGTCAGCGCGGCCCGTTCCGCCGCGCTGCACTCGACACAGAACTCGTTGCCCTCCGGATCGGCGAGCGTCGCCCAGCCCCGTCCGTTCGGCTTGCGGTGGTCGGCCACGAGGGTGGCGCCCAGGCCGAGCAGCCGCTCGACCTCCTCGTCCCGGGTGCGGTCCTGTGGCTGAATGTCCAGATGCAGACGGTTCTTGGTGCTCTTCGGCTCCGGCACCGAGATGAACAGCAGCGCGGCGCCGGGGGTTTCGACGAGCGCCTCGGGATCGCCGGGGGCGTCCTCGTCGGAGAGCGGCGCGCCGAGTACCCCGGACCAGAAGCCGGCGAGCTCGTAGGCGTCGGCGCAGTCGATCGTGATGTGACGTACGAGTGAGGTCATGGGCCACACTGTTGCTGGTGACGGCCTCGCGGTCCACCAATTTCGGGTTGAGGTGAGGGGGTGGGCGACGGACGTCGCCCACCCCCTCACCGGATCACCTCACCGGAGTGAAGTCCCGCGCGCCGATGAACTCCGGACGCCGTGCCGGTGCCGCGAACGGCTCCTCGGCGGCGTTCTCCACGCTGTTGAAGACGATGAAGACATTGCTGCGCGGGTACGGGGTGATGTTGTCCCCCGAGCCGTGCATGCAGTTGCAGTCGAACCAGGTCGCCGAACCCGCCCTGCCCGTGAAGAGCTTGATGCCGTGCCGGTCGGCCAGCTTCGTCAGCGCCTCGTCCGACGGGGTGCCGGCATCCTGCATCTTCAGGGACTTCTTGTAGTTGTCCTTCGGCGTCTCGCCCGCACAGCCGAGGAACGACTTGTGCGAACCGGGCATGATCATCAGCCCGCCGTTGGTGTCGTGGTTCTCGGTCAGCGCGATCGACACGGACACCGCCCGCATGTTCGGCAGGCCGTCCTCGGCGTGCCAGGTCTCGAAGTCCGAGTGCCAGTAGAACCCCGAAGCACCGAAGCCCGGCTTGACGTTGATCCTGGACTGGTGGACGTAGACGTCCGAACCGAGGATCTGACGGGCCCGGCCCACCACGCGCTCGTCACCGACCAGGCGGGCGAAGACCTCGCTGATCCGGTGGACCTCGAAGACCGAGCGCACCTTCTGCGACTTCGGCTCGATGATCGAGCGCTCGTCGGCCCGCACCGCCGGATCGGCGATCAGCCGGTCCAGTTCGGCGTGGTGGACGGCGACCTCGTCCGGGGTGATCAGCTGGTCGACGGTGAGGTAGCCGTCGCGCTCGAAGCCCTGCAGATCCTTCACGGCGGCCGGCCCCGGGGCACCGGGCGCCGACCAGATGACCGGGTCCTGGCGGGGAGTGATCATCTCGGCCGCGCCGCGGGTGGGGTACAGATCGGTGCGTACACCGGTGCGTACATCGGTGGTCATGGTTCAGTCCTCCTCGGTCAGCAGGGGGTAGACACCGTTCTCGTCGTGCTCCTCCCGTCCGGTGACCGGAGGGTTGAAGACGCAGACGCAGCGGAAGTCGGTCTTCGGCCGCATGGTGTGGTGCTCGTGGCCGTTCAGCAGGTACATCGTGCCGGGGGTGATCCAGTGCTTCTCGCCGGTCTCGTCATTGGTGAGCTCGGCCTCGCCCTCGACGCACAGGACGGCCTCGATGTGGTTCGCGTACCACATCGACGTCTCGGTACCCGCGTACATCGTGGTCTCGTGGAGCGAGAAGCCCACCTTCTCCTGGGCGAGCACGATGCGCTTGCTCTCCCAGGTTCCGGAGGCGGCCTTCACATGCCGGTCGGTGTTCTCGATGTCACTGAACGATCGGACGATCACGGTGGTTCGGTGCCTTTCTCTCTGCGGGGGTGTTCTCGTCGGACCCACGCCGGGGTGGTCCGGGTCCGGGGCGGGTTCAGGTGGTTTCGCGGACTGCGCGGGCTAGCGTCCGCAGGCCCTCGTCCAGTTCCTCGGGGGTGACGGTCAGCGGCGGCAGCAGCTTCACGACCTCGCTCCGCGGACCGGAGGTCTCGACGAGGAGGCCCAGTTCGAAGGCGCGGGTGCAGATCGCCGCGGCGCGCGCCTTGTCGGTGAACTCCATGCCCCAGACCAGTCCACGGCCCCGGAACTGCGCGCCGAGCCGGGCGTGTTCGTCGCAGATCGCCAGCAGCGCCTGCTCGATCTGCTCGCCGCGGGCCAGGGTCTGCTTCTCCATCTGGCCGTCCGCCCAGTAGGCGTCCAGCGCGGCCGCGGCCGTGACGAACGCCGGGTTGTTGCCGCGGAAGGTGCCGTTGTGCTCGCCCGGCCCCCAGATGTCCAGGTCCGGTGTGAACAGGCAGAGCGACATGGGCAGTCCGTAGCCGCTGATGGACTTGGACAGCGTCACGATGTCGGGGGTGATGCCGGCCTCCTCGAACGAGAAGAACGCGCCCGTGCGCCCGCAGCCCATCTGGATGTCGTCGACGATCAGCAGCATGTCGCGGCGGCGGCACAGATCGGCGAGCGCCCGCAGCCACTCGGGGCGCGCCACATTGATGCCGCCCTCGCCCTGCACCGTCTCGACGATCACGGCGGCGGGCTTGTTGAGACCGGAGCCCTGGTCCTCCAGGAGCCGTTCGAACCAGAGGAAGTCGGGCACCCGGCCGTCGAGGTAGTTGTCGAACGGCATCGGGGTGCCGTGCACCAGCGGGATGCCGGCCCCGGCCCGTTTGAAGGCGTTGCCGGTGACGGCGAGCGAGCCCAGCGACATGCCGTGGAAGGCGTTCGTGAAGGAGACGATCGACTCCCGCCCCTTCACCTTGCGGGCCAGCTTCAGCGCCGCCTCGACCGCGTTGGTGCCGGTCGGGCCGGGGAACATCACCTTGTACGGGAGGTCACGCGGGCGCAGCACGTTGTTCTGGAAGGACTCCAGGAAGGCCCGTTTCGCGGTGGTGGCCATGTCGAGGCCGTGGGTGATGCCGTCGCGCTCGATGTAGTCGATCAGCGCGCGTTTCAGCACCGGGTTGTTGTGGCCGTAGTTGAGGGATCCGGCGCCGGCGAAGAAGTCGAGGTAGCTGTGGCCGTCCTCGTCGGTCAGACGGGCGCCCTGCGCACGGTCGAACACGGCGGGCCAGCTGCGGCAGTAGCTCCGTACCTCCGACTCCAGGGTCTCGAAGACACTCAGCGCGGGCGGGGTGATGGTCACAGGGAATCTCCTGCTTGAGGGGGGTGTGTGGCGGTGCGGGTGTGCTCACGCGTGGAACGGGCCGATGCGGTACAGCACTTCGGGCAGGTGCGTTCCCTCCGGGAACAGCCCGCCGTCGAAGAGCACCTCGCGCTCCAGGGCCACGTCGTGGCGGAGCGCGTAGGAGGTGAACAGCCGGTCCGACGCGGTGTTGTCCGGGGTGACGGTCGTCTCGACCGAGGCCAGGCCCTGCTCGGCCGCGACCCGCGAGGTCAGCGCGTCCAGGAGCTTTCCCGCAAGGCCGGTCCCGCGGTGGGCGTGGTCGACGGCCACCTGCCAGACGACGAGCGTCTCGGGACGGTCCGGCCGGAGGTACCCCGTCACGAAGGCGACGGGCTCGCCGGTCTCGTCGCGGCCGACCACGGAGGTGGCCGCGAAGTCACGGCACCACAGCAGGTAGCTGTACGAGGAGTTGAGGTCCAGGACCTCGGAGTCGCGGGCGATGCGCCAGATCGCGGCTCCGTCCTCCACTCGTGGGGTGTCGATGGTGAGGAATTCGCTTCGGGCACGTGCAAAATCTGCGGGTGCGGCGGTCATGGGAATTGAATTTACCCAGCAAATTTCGAAATTGCATCGATGTGAGGGGTTGGGTGGAGTGATCCGCTGTGTTATCACGCGGGCGCGTGCCCCGGCGCGATCCGGCCGTGCTTTCCCCTGTTTTGGGTGCTATTTATCTGGCATAACGGGCGCGATGTGGAGTCGGTCACAAGGCCATAACTCTCGGATGGCGCACCGGAATTGTGTGGATCGAGCCCGGATCGAGGTCCTGGAAACTCGAGTGTTTAGGGTCCGGGAAAGCGGGCAGAAGAATGCGGGGAGCTGCTCTGAACAAAGCAGCTCCCCGCATTTATGAAATACCGGTGTTCCGCTGTGGATTTATTCGCTCGGCCAGGTTTCCGAAACGGCTTTGCGGGCAGTTTCGAAGTCGACCTGCCGGCCCGCATCGGCCAGCGCCGCCCCCAGAGCCGCGAGCGAGGACTGCACCGAGCCCCGCGTCGCATCCACACCGTAGTGATTGACCCGGATCATCTCCTTGGACAGCGCGCCCCCGCCCGCGATCAGCGGCAGCGACGGGTCGGCCGCGAGCGCCCGCGCGACCAGTTCGGCGGCATCGACGCCCTCGGGGGCGCGCAGCGTCGTCGCGACCGGCGCCGCGTCCCCCGCCTCGTGCACATACGGCGACAGGCCCCCGCCGAGCGCCACCGCGCCCGCACGCGTCGCCGCGGCGGCCGAGGCGTGGCGGGCCATGAGGGCGTCCAGGCCCTCGGTCTCGATCCGCTCCACGCAGGCCTCCAGCGCCAGCATCTCCAGCTGGGCGGGGGCGTGCAGCAGCATCTTGCGACCGCCGTCGATCCAGCGCTCCTTCCAGTCCAGGAGCGAGAGGTACGAGCGGCGCGGGGCCTGCGGGTTGGCCGCGATCCGCTCCCAGGCGCGCTCGCTCACCGACACCGCCGACACCCCGGCCGGGCCGCCCATCGCCTTCTGCGCGCCGATCACGCAGAGGTCGACGCCCCACACGTCCGGCAGCAGCGGCTCCGCGCCCACCGAGGCGACGGCGTCCAGCATGAACAGCGCCCCGTGCGAACGGACCACCTCGCCGATCTCGGCGACCGGATTGGTGTTCCCCGTCGCCGCCTCCGCGTGCACCAGGGAGACGAAGTCGATCTCCGGGTGCTCGGCCAGTGCCCGCGCCACCTGGTCGGCGGTGACCGCCGTGTGGAACGGAACCGCCAGATCGACGACATGGGCACCGCAGTCCCGCAGCCAGTTCCCGAAGGTCTGCCCGTACGGACCGGTGACCACGTTCAGCGCGGTCGAACCGGGCCGGGCGCCGCCCCGGATACAGCCTTCGAGGGGGAGCAGCGCCTCGCCCTGCATGATGACGACGTCCTGCTCGGTGGCGAGGAGGCCGGCCACCCGCTTCTCGATGGCCGCGAAACGCGCGGCGGTGAGCGGGGCGAGGTCGAGGAAGGGGTGCGTCACGGTGGTGCTCTCTTCGGATCGGGTCGGGTCGGTGCGCTGCGGTGCCGCGTACGGACGGTGCTTCCGTCGAAGCGTACCCAGGGCGCCGGACAGTGCCTCGTACAGTGCTGTTCATGAGCGATCACAGGGCACCGCAGGTGCTGCACGTGAAGGGGCGGGTGCTCGTCGGACCCGAGGAGGTCCGGGACGAGCTCTGGGCCGTCGACGGACGGATCTCGTACGCGAGGCCGCCCGGCGCGGACGAGGCGGTGACCGTCACCGGCTGGGTGCTGCCGGGGCTGGTCGACGCCCACTGCCACGTCGGGCTCGACCACCACGGCGCCGTCGACGAGGCGACCAGCGAGAAGCAGGCCCTCGCCGACCGGGAGGCGGGTGCGCTGCTGCTGCGGGACGCCGGTTCGCCGGCCGACACCCGGTGGATCGACGACCGCGAGGACCTCCCGAAGATCATCAGGGCCGGCCGTCACATCGCCAGGCCCCGCAGGTACACCCGGAACTACGCGTACGAGATCGAGCCCGACGAGCTGGTCGCGTACGTCGCGCAGGAGGCGCGCCGCGGCGACGGCTGGGTGAAGCTGGTCGGCGACTGGATCGACCGGGAGGTGGGCGATCTGACCGCCTGCTGGCCGCGTGAGGCGGTCGAAGCGGCCATCGCCGAGGCGCACCGGCTCGGCGCCCGGGTCACCGCGCACTGCTTCGCCGAAGACTCGCTGCGCGATCTCGTCGAGGCCGGGATCGACTGCATCGAGCACGCCACCGGGCTGACCGAGGAGACCATTCCGCTCTTCGCCGAGCGCGGTGTCGCGATCGTCCCCACGCTGGTCAACATCGCCACGTTCCCCTCGCTCGCCGCTGGCGGCGACGCCAGGTTCCCCCGTTGGTCGGACCATATGCGGCGGCTGCACGAGCGGCGTTACGACACCGTGCGCGCCGCGTACGACGCCGGCATTCCGGTCTTCGTCGGCACCGACGCGGGCGGGGTGCTCGCCCACGGGCTGGTGGCGGAGGAGGTCGCCGAACTGGTCAAGGCGGGCATCCCGGCCCTGGACGCGCTGTCGGCGACCACCTGGGGCGCGCGTCGGTGGCTGGGGCGGCCGGTGCTGGAGGAGGGCGCCCCGGCGGACCTGGTGGTGTACGACGAGGACCCGCGGGCGGACGTACGGGTGCTGGCGGCGCCGCGACGGGTGGTGCTGAACGGGCGGGTGATCGGCTGAGGGCGGCTCACGGGGCCGCCTTCCGGCCGGGGTGTGCCGTGTTGACAGGCAGTTACCGCATCGCTGCCCGGTCGTTGAAACACCATTGCGCGCACCCCGGCACAGTCGATGCCTGCGCCGTCCGCGCTCAGCGGATCGGGTGACTCCGAGGAACGAACGTACCGAGATATTCGAATACAGGAGCGGAAACCCCCCTTTGGGGTGAACTCACGTCAGGTGTCTGACGGTTCACCCTCTGTGCGTAAAGCTTTCGGGGTCGAGGTCACCGGTGCCAGCGATGTCCCCCATTGGACGGCGCCGGTGGCTCCATGTCTCTTGTGGGGGTTCCACCATCTTGAACAGCAACACCTTCCGCCTGGCCGCCCTGGCGGTCGCCGCCGCTCCCGTCGCCCTGCTGGTCGCCGTCCCGGCGCACGCCACCACCACGACCACCACGACCACCGGCGACGGGAAGGCGAGCGCGGTCGTGCTCCGTACCGCACTCGATGTCTCGCTCCTGAACAAGACGATCGATGTGCCGCTCAAGGCCACGCTCAATGAAGTACAGGCACCCGCCAGTGCTGAGAAGACCGCGCTGAGTGTGCGGCTCGACGGGGTGGACGGCGGACGGCCGTTCAGCGTCCTGAGCGCCGATGTGGCCACCGCGAAGGCCACCGTCGGCAAGCACCGGGCCGAGGGCTACAGCAATGTGGCGAAGGCCCGGGTCCATGTGCCCGGACTGCCGCTGCTCTCGCTGATCGAGGTCGAGAAGGTCACCTCCAAGGCGGTCTGCGAGGTGGGCAAAAAGCCGGTCGCCGAGTCGAACGTGCTGGGACATGTGTCGGTCCTCGGCAAGCGGATCACCCTCACCGCGGGCGGTACAACGCAGCTGAAGGTGCCGGGCGTCGGCGAGGTGACCCTCGACCTGTCGAAGACGCACACCACCTCGCGCACCGCAGCGGCGGCCGCGCTTCAGCTGAAGGTCTCGGTCAACCCGCTCAAACTGAATGTCGCCGATGTGCAGGGTGAGGTCACGCTTGCCGAGGCGACCTGCGAGACCCCGAAGGGGACCGGACCGGGCGGCGGCGACAACGGCGGTACGAGCAACGGAGGTTCCAGCAACGGTGGTACGAGCAACGGAGGTTCCGGCAACGGCGGCGCGACCGGCGGGAGCACCTCCGGCAGTACGTCGGGCAGCACCTCCGGTGCCACCGGTGGCGGTGACGGCGGCAATGTGAAGCCTCAGACCGGCACCGGCCACGCCCCGGCCGTCGACTCCAACCTCGCGGAGACGGGCGGCAGTTCAGCCACTCCGTACATCGCGGGCGGCGCCGCCCTGCTGCTGGCGGCGGGCGCGGGGGCGATGGTCGTGGCCAGGCGCCGCGCCCAGGGCTGACCCCGCACGGCTCAAGGCCCGAGGGGGGCAGACGTAGCCAGGAGGGGAGCGGGGAGCGGCGTTCGTGTGACGGAGCGCCGCTCCCCGTGGGCCGACCGGTCAGCGTATGACCGCGGTCAGCGTCTGCAGCGCCTGGTCGAGTGCCTGAAGGAAGCGGTTCGTCGTCGCCCGGTCGCGTACCGCCAGCCGCAGCCACTGCGGGCCCAGCCCCGGAAACGTATCTCCACGCCGTGCCGCGAACCCCAGCGCCCGCAACCGCTCCCGTACCTCGGCGGCCCCCTCCAGTCGCACCAGGACGAACGGCCCCTCGGCCGGCTCCGTCACCCGCACCTCGGTGAACTCCCGCAGCCCCGCGACCAGATGGTTCCGGTCCACCGCGATCCGCTCCGCCGCGGCCGCCGCCTCGCCCAGGGCCCGCGGCTCCGTGCACGCCTCGGCCGCCGCCAGCGCCGGGGACGACACCGGCCACAGCGGCTGCGCCCTCTCCAGCGCGCGGATCGTCTCCGGGGCGGCCAGCACGTAGCCGATCCGCAGCCCCGCGAGCCCCCAGGTCTTGGTGAGGCTGCGCAGCACCACGAGCCCCGGGACGTCCGTACGCCCGCACAGCGCCTCGCGCTCGCCCGGCACCGCGTCCATGAACGCCTCGTCGACCACCAACGTCCGCCCGGGACGCGCCAGTTTCTCCAGCACGGCCGCCGGATGCAGGACCGACGTGGGGTTGGTCGGATTGCCGACCACCACCAGATCCGCGTCCTCGGGCACGGCCGCCGGGTCCAGCCGGAAACCGTCCTCGGCCCGCAGCAGCACCCGCCGCACCTCGTGCCCGGCCGCGCGCAGCGCCGCCTCCGGCTCGGTGAACTGCGGATGGACGACGACCGGACGGCAGGCCGGCAGCGCCCGTGCGATCAGTACGAACGCCTCCGCCGCACCCGCCGTCAGCAGCACCCGCTCCACCGGCAGCCCGTGCCGGACCGCGACCGCCGCCCGCGCCGGACGGCCGTCCGGATAGGCGGCGAGCGAGCCCAGCGACGCGGCGATCCGCGTCCGCAGCCAGGCCGGGGGCGTACCCGTCCGTACGTTGACGGCGAGATCGGTCAGATCCCGGCCCCGTCCCCGTACTTCCGCGTCACCGTGGTGCCGCAGATCGTGCGTGCCCGCGCCTGCCGCGTCGGGGCTTTCAATGGGAGTGTGCATGACCGCCATGAGGGTGGTGGTGATGGTGGCCGTCGTCGTCGGGGTGGAAGTGCGGCTGCTGCGGCAGCCCCACCTTGTCCTCGAAGCCCGGCAGCGCGATTCGGTACACGCATGAGTCGCAGTTCATCCGCAGATCGCCCTCGACGGCCTCCCGGTAGCGCTCCATGACCAGGTCGTACAGTTCCTCGGCACCACCGATGACCTCGGCCGGGCGGACATCGAGCTCCGGGTGGGCGGCGGCCCACTCCTCGGTCTGATGACGCACCCGGTCCGGCAGGATGCCGGTGAAGAGGAAGTACGGCAGAACGACTATGCGCCCGGCACCCAGCTTCACGCAACGGTCGAGACCGGACGGTACGTTCGGCGCCGCGAGCGACACGAACGCCGTCTCCACCCCCGCGTAACCCCGGCCCTCCCAGAACAGCCGCGCCGCCTTGTACACCTCGGCGTTGGCGTCCGGGTCGGTCGAACCCCGCCCCACCAGCAGCACCGTCACCTCGGACCGGTCGGTGTCGCCCAGCACCTCGTCGACCCGGCGCTCCAGCACGTTCAGCAGCGCCGGGTGCGGGCCGAGCGGACGGCCGTAGGTGTACGAGATGCCGGGGTGGCGCTCCTTCTCACGGGTCAGCGCCGCCGGAATGTCCCCCTTGGCGTGCCCGGCCGACACCAGCATCAGCGGCACGGCGGCGAAACGCCGGACACCGCGCTCCACGAGCTCGGTCACGGCGTCACCGAGGGGCGGCGGGGACAGCTCGATGAAGCCGCCCGCGACGGGCAGTTCGGGGTGGCGCTCGCCCAGTTCCGTCACGAAGTCACGGAACGCAGCGGCCCCGCCCTCGTCCCTGGTGCCGTGGCCGGCGATGAGCAGTGCGGGCTGGGTGGCCGGGGTGGTCACAGGTTCTCCTCGGTGGTCGTGGGGGGTACGGGGTGGTACAGCAGGGCGTTGAGGGCGGCGGCCGCGACGGCCGAGCCGCCCTTCTCGGACACATTGCTCACGGCGGGCAGACCGCTCTCGCGCAGCGCCGCCTTCGACTCGGTCGCGCCGACGAAACCGACCGGCAGCCCGATGACGAGCGCGGGCGCGGCATCGAGGACGAGCAACTCCTCCAGCGCGGTCGGCGCGTTGCCGATCACCCAGATCGCGCCGGACCCGACCTGCTCGTACGCGAGCCGGATCGCATGGGCCGAACGGGTCAGCCCGGGGCCCGACCGGGCCTCCTTCAGCCGGCACACGGTCTCGCGGCGGGTGATGCCCGCCGCGACCATCTCCACATCGGTGACGACCGGCGCACCGGCGTGCAGCGCCGCGTGCGCGACGACGAGCGACGCCTCGTCGCAGACCAGATCGGTCGCGTACGCCGGATCCGCCGCGGAGTGGACGACCCGCTCCACGACGGCCCGGGTCAGCGGTGCGAAGTGCGAGGTGTCCAGCCGGGCGCGCAGCCGCCGGTACGACTCCTGCTCGATGGGGTGGACGGTCCGCTCCCAGGGCCGGTTCACTTCGCTCCTTCCCGCGCCGTGGTGGCCGACTGCCAGCGGTAGCCGCGCGGTGTCACCATGCGGCCCGCGATCTCCCGGGTGGCCGTGTTGCCGACCGTCACGACCGTCATCATGTCCACCGCCGCCGGGTCCAGAGCGGCCAGCGAGGTCACCCGGCTGCTCTCGTCCGGGCGCGAGGCGTTGCGTACGACACCGACCGGAGTCGCCGGTTCCCGGTGCTCGGACAGGATCGACAGGGCCTTCGGGAGCTGCCAGTCGCGGCCCCGGCTGCGCGGGTTGTAGAACGTCACGACGAGGTCGGCCTCGGCCGCGGCCCGGACCCGGCGCTCGATGACCTCCCACGGCGTGTGCAGATCGGAGAGGCTGATCGACACGTGGTCGTGGCCCAGCGGGGCGCCCAGGAGCGAGGCAGCCGCCAGCGCGGCCGTCACACCCGGCACGCCCACCACGTCGATATCTGCGCCGGCCTCGGCGAGCGCGGGCGACGCCATCGCGTACACGCCCGCGTCACCGCTGCCGATCAGCGCCACCGCATGCCCCTTGCGCGCCTCCGCGACCGCGGTGCGGGCCCGCGCCTCCTCGGCGCCGAGCCCCGACTCCAGGACGGTGGTGCCGGGCCGCAGCAGGTCCCTGATCTGGTCCACGTACTGATCGAGCCCGACCAGCACCGAGGCCCGCCGCAGCTCCTCGCGGGCCCGCGGCGTCAGCAGATCACGCGCACCCGGCCCGAGACCGACGACGGCCAGCCGCCCGCGCGGCCTGCGGCGCACCACCGCGCACGTCGCCATCGCGGCCCGCCCTTCAGGCCCAGGGGGTGGCCAGCCGGACAGGCCGGGCTCGCGTGCCCCGGGGCGCGCATCTGCGGCGTTGTCGTCGGTCTTCCCCAAGGTCTCGGCTTCGCTCGACCAGGGAGAGGCCCCATCCGCTCCGCGTCGACTCCCTCCTCCGCCTTGCAGCTGCACACCCCGGACCCCGCTCCCTGGTCCGGCCTGCCCGGCCGGCCACCCCCTCGACTTCCGCTTCGGCACGAGGAGTTCGCCCCCGGCGGCGAGTGCGGCGGCCTCCGCCACGGACGGCGTGCCGACGGCGGCGAGCGGCGCGCCCGACGGGTTGGGCACCTCGATACGGGCCAGCTCCTCGGCGGCGTACGTCCGCAGCGGTACGCCGAACCGCGCGGCCGCCGCGACGATGCCCGGCTCGGCCGCCTTCGCGTCGACCGTCACCAGCTCCGCGATGCTCAGCGGCGAGAGCCCGGCCTCGTCCAGGGTGTCGCGGATCAGCCCGACGACCTCCTCGACCGGTGCGCCCTTGGACGCACCGATCCCGACGGCGAGCGACGCGGGCCGCAACACGGCGGCCAGGGAACCGGGTTCGACGATCCGGTCGGTGACATGCAGCACCGCCCGGCCCCCGGCACCGGGGGACACGTTCGGCGGCAGCGGCGGCAACGGCCGCACCGCGTCCGCGCGCAGCTCCACCGGAGCCCCGTCCAGCATCGCGCGCGACACGCCCGCCACGTCCCCCTCCACGGGCAGGCCCAGCATGTCCAGCCCCAACACCCCCGTCGCGTCCGTCGCCGTCGTCACGACCGGTGCCGCGCCCAGCACCTCACCGACCGCCTCCGCCAGCGCGTTCGCCCCGCCACCGTGCCCGCCGAGCAGTGCCACCGCATGGCGGCCCGCCTCGTCGACGCAGACGACACCCGGGTCCGAGGACTTGTCCGACAGCAGCGGCGCGAGCAGCCGCACCACGGCCCCCGTCGCCAGGAAACACACCAGCTGCTCGCACTCGGCGAACGCCCGCTGCACGGCCTCGCGCACCGGTCCCTCGTAGACCGCGGTGCGGCCGGGCCACGCCGCGGCCAGCCGGTCGCGGGCGACGGTGCCCGCCGCCGTGGCGGAGATCAGGCCGATCACTGGGTTGCTCCTTCACTTGCACGAACCGCGGGGCGGGTGCCCCACAGCAGAAAGACCGGGTTGGCCGCGGCGAGCCGCGTCACCTCGCCCGGCAGCGGCCGCAGCCGGGAGGACTGCAGCAGCACGCCGTCGGGCACGAGCCCGGCACCGGCCAGCGCCGCCCGCACCTGCGGCGCCCGGTCCAGCGCCGCCAGCGCCACCACCACCGAGCGCCGCGCACGCCGGGCGCACGCCGTCACGATGGCGGGCAGCTCACGTCCGCCGCCCCCGATGAATACCGCGTCCGGCTCGCCCAGACCGTCGAGCACGGCGGGCGCCGAGCCGTGCACCGCACGGACGTACACCCCGTGCGCCGCCGCGTTCGCCCTGATCCGCCCGACCCCGTCCGGGGTCTTCTCCACGGCGACGACCGCCGCGCCGAGCCGCGCGCACTCCACCGCCACCGAACCCGAACCCGCGCCGATGTCCCACACCAGGTCACCGGTGCGCGGCCCCAGCCGGGCCAGCGCCAGTGCCCGCACCTCGAACTTGGTGATCATCGAGTCGCGGTGCTCGAACTCCGCCTCGTCCAGGGCCCATTGCCCCGGCCCGGCGGACGCTCCCGCGACGGTCCGTACGGGGGAGAGCACCCGGGACTCGTCCAGGCACAGCACCACACTCACCGGATCCGGCCAGTCACGGGCCAGCGCCTCGGCGGGAGTCAGCCGCTCGACGCGCTCCCGCTCCGGATCGCCGAGCGCCGTCGCGACGACCAGGGTGCGTCCCCCGGCTCCGTGCACCAGACCGGCCGCCAGCTCCGCGGGCCCGGCGCCGGGCCCGGTCAGGACGGCCACCTTCGGATGCGCCAGACACACGTTCACGGCGGTCCTCGGCTCGCGGCCGTGCGCGCTGACCACGACCGCGTCGTCCCACGCCAGCCCGAGCCGGGCGAACGCGACCGCGACGGACGGCGCACCCGGCCGCACATCGAGCGCATCCGGCCCGAAACGCTCCGTCAGCGCCCGTACGATCCCGAAGAACCCGGGGTCGCCGGAGGCCAGCACGACCACCCGCTCACCGGCCTCGGGCGCGCGCTCCGCGATCCGGTCGAGCGCGGGCGCC
Organism: Streptomyces sp. NPDC058092; assembly: GCF_042884935.1. NCBI lineage: Bacteria > Bacillati > Actinomycetota > Actinomycetes > Kitasatosporales > Streptomycetaceae > Streptomyces > Streptomyces sp. NPDC058092. The sequence goes on along the minus strand of NZ_JBHVSY010000009.1, from coordinate 63,718 downwards.
AGCGGACCGAGCACGACGCGCCGCACCCGCTCCGGCAGCCCCGCGGCTTCCAGATGGCGCCGGGCGCCGACCACCAGCGTGGCCGCGGCCAGCGCCTCCCGGGCCTCGCGGCCGAGCGGCTCGCCCGTCCCCGTACCGAAGACCCGGATCCGCACGGCGGTACCCGTACCGAAGTCCCCGGTCACGAGCCGGACCGCTGGGCGCGCAGCTCGGCCCGCGCCGCCTTGTCGGCCTTGCGGAAGCCGTGGAAGTGCCCCGGGTGGTAGAGGTGCGAACGCGTTCCCGACGCCGACAGCGCCGGACCGACCAGGAAGAGGGTGTGCTTCCAGAGCTTGTGCTCCTTGACCGTCTCCTCCAGGGTCCCGATCGTGCAGTGCAGGATCAGCTCCTCCGGCCAGGTCGCCTGGTACGCGATCACGACCGGCGTCGACGTCGGATAGCCGCCCTCCAACAGTTCCTGGGTGAGCTGTCCGGACCGGGCCGCCGACAGGAACAGCGCCATCGTCGTGCCGTGACGCGCGAACTCCCGTACCTCCTCGCCCGGCGGCATCGGCGTCTTGCCGCCACCGAGACGCGTCAGGATCACGGACTGCGCGACCTCCGGAATCGTCAGCTCCCGCTGAGCGATCGCCGCGACCGCCGAGAAGGACGACACCCCCGGCACGATCTCGACCGCCACCCCCAGCCCGGCACACCGGTCGACCTGCTCCTGCGTGCCGCCCCACAGCGCCGGGTCGCCGGAGTGGATACGCGCCACCTTCAGCCCCTCGGCCGCCGCACGTTCGTACACGGCGACGACCTGCTCCAGCGACATCTGCGCCGAGTCGAGGATCTCCGCGCCCTCCCGGGCGTGCTCCAGGACCTCCGCCTGCACCAGGCTCGCCGCCCAGATGACGATGTCGGCATCCGCGATGGCCCGCGCCGCCCGGAAGGTCAGCAGATCGGCGGCGCCGGGGCCGGCACCGACGAACGTCACTCTGCCGTGGGTGGGCGCGGCGACCGGGCCGGCTGCGTCGACTGCTTCGGACATGGGACGGGGTCCTTTCGGGAAAACGGGAAAACTGGACAGAAGGGTGGGACGGACGGCAGGGCGCGGTGAGATGCGCGCACCGGGGTCAATCGGCTAGCAAGAGCGCATGGCGGTGTTCGTGGCGCTCGGCGCGTTCCTGATGACCCTGGCCGGCGGCTGGGTCGCCCAACGCGTCACCGACCGCCGCCACCTGGTGCTCGGCTTCGCCGGCGGACTGATGCTCGGCGTGGTCGGACTGGACCTGCTGCCGGAAGCGGTCGACGCCGCGGGCGACCCCGTCTTCGGCGTCCCCGCCGCCCTGCTGCTCTTCGTGGGCGGCTTCCTCGTCGCGCACCTGGTGGAGCGTCTGCTCGCCGTACGCCAAGCGGCACACGGCGCGGGCGAGGAGCGGGTGCCGCAGGTCGGACTCACGGCAGCGGCCGCGATGGTCGGCCACAGCCTGATGGACGGCGTCGCGCTCGGCGCGGCCTTCCAGGTGGGCGCCGGCATGGGAGCCGCCGTCGCCCTCGCCGTCATCACGCACGACTTCGCCGACGGCTTCAACACCTACACGATCACCAGCCTCTACGGGAACGCCCGCCGCAAGGCCCTGCTCATGCTGTTCGCGGACGCCCTGGCACCGCTCGTGGGCGCGGCGACGACGCTGCTGTTCACCCTTCCGGAGGAACCGCTCGGCTGCTATCTCGGCTTCTTCGGCGGCGCACTGCTCTACCTCGCCGCCGCCGAGATCCTGCCCGAGGCACACCACGAACACCCGGCCCGCTCCACGCTGCTGTGCACGGTGGCCGGGGTGGGCTTCATCTGGCTGGTGGTGGGCATCGCGGACTGACCACCGGGCCGCACCCGGGCGCCTCACAATTTCCCGCCCCGCCCGCCGTCGCGCGGAGCGGGCGCGATCAGCGTCGACAGATACGGCAACGGCCCCTCGGCCAGCTCCGCCGCCGGCCGGATCGACTCCTCGGGCAGCCCGAGCGCCGAACCCCACACCGCGTCCTCGGTACGCCCCGTCTCCCGCAGCGCCGTGGCCACCTCCGCGGCCAGCCGCCCGAACTTGTACGCGACGACCGTCCCGGGACCTTCCAGAGCCTCCTTCAGCACCGCGGCCCCGGCGGTCACCGGCACCAGTGTCAAGGGCTCCGTGCCCTCCGTCAGCACCGCACCGCTGCGGGCGGCCAGATCCTGCATGGCCGTGATCCCCGGCACGGTCTCCACGGCCGTACCCGGCAGCAGCTCACCTATCGTGTGCGCGAGATACGTGAACGTCGAGTACACATTGGGGTCGCCGATCGTCGCGAACGCCACCGAACCATGCGTACGCAGCAGCTCCGCGACCCGCTCACCCGCCGCGTCCCACGCCGCCTCCCGGCGCGCCCGGTCGGTCCGCTCATTGAGCGCGAACACCACCCGTACGACCTTGTCGGCCGCCACGTAATGCAGCACGGTCGCCTCGGCCCGCCCCCGCTCACCGGTGTCCATCACCGGTACGACGACGACCGCGGCACCACGCAGCGCGTTCACACCCTTGACGGTCACCAGCTCCGGGTCACCGGGCCCGACACCGACGCCGACCAGCCTGCTCGTACCGTGATCGTGGTTCATCCCTTGCACCTCTCAACGAATCGGCGGGCCATACCGGGTGCCGAAGCCCCATGCGTATGCAGATAACTCGCGTGCACGCCCTGCTGTACGAACCCCTCCACGCGACGCTCCGGCTGATGCAGACCCCACGCCGGTTCGGCCCCGGCGCCCGGCTCCAGCACGGTCCGGTGGAACTCGTGCCCGCGCACCCGCGTCCCGGGCGCAGCCAGCACACTGTCGGAGACCGCCACGGCCTCCCGGTAGCCGAGCGTCAGCCGCTCGGACATCAGCCCCTCGGCATCGAGGACCCCGCACATCGGCAGCCCGTCGAGCGAACGCGCCAGATAGAGCAGCCCCGCACACTCGGCGGCCACCGGAGCCCCGGAGGCCGCCAGCTCCGCGACCGCCTTGCGCAACGGCTCGTTGGCCGACAACTCGGGGGCGTACACCTCCGGGAACCCGCCCCCGATGACGAGCCCCCGAGTCCCTTCGGGCAGCACCTCGTCCCGCAACGGATCGAACGGCACGACCTCGGCCCCGGCGGCGGCGAGCAACTCGGTCTGCTCGGCGTAGGAGAACGTGAACGCGGCCCCGGACGCGACGGCGACCACCCCGGAGCCCAGGTCCGGCTTCCCCGCCCCGCCTGCGCCCACCGCCTCCACCGCATCCCACGCCTCACCCGGCACCGCGGGCGCAGACCGCGCCAGCGCCATGACCGCATCCAGGTCACACCCCGCCCGCACCCGATCAGCCATCGCCGCGACAGCGCCCACCGCATCGCCCCGCCGCTCGGCCACCGGCACCAACCCCAGATGCCGCGCCGGCACAGCCACCTGTTCGGCCCGCCGCAACACCCCCAGCACCGGCACACCCGACTCGTCCAACGCCTCGCGCAACAGCACCTCGTGCCGCTGGGAGCCGACCTTGTTCAGAATCACGCCACCGATCCGCACCTGCGGATCCCACGAGGCGAAGCCGTGCACCAGCGCGGCCACGGACCGCGACTGCGACGACGCGTCGACCACCAGCACCACAGGCGCCCGCAGCAGCTTCGCGACCTGAGCGGTCGACGCCAGCTCGCCCTGCCCCGACGCCCCGTCGTACAGCCCCATCACGCCCTCGACGACCGCCAGATCGCAGTCGCGCGCCCCATGCGCGAACAGCGGAGCGACCAGCTCAGGACCGCACATGTACGCGTCGAGATTGCGCCCCGGCCGCCCCGTGGCCAGTGTGTGATAGCCGGGGTCGATGTAGTCGGGCCCGACCTTGTGCGCGGACACGGCAAGTCCCCGGCCCGCGAAGGCCGCCATCAGCCCCGTGGCCACGGTCGTCTTGCCGCTCCCCGACGAGGGCGCGGCGATCACCAGACGCGGAACGTTCACCGCGGACCCCTCACCATTCGATGCCCCGCTGACCCTTCTGACCGGCGTCCATCGGGTGCTTGACCTTCGACATGTCGGTCACCAGGTCGGCGGCCTCCACCAGTTCCTGAGGCGCGTTGCGCCCGGTGATGACCACATGCTGCGTACCGGGACGGCTCCGCAGCACCTCGATCACCTCGTCGGTGTCGACCCAGCCCCAGTGCATCGGGTACGCGAACTCGTCGAGGACGTACAGCCGGTACGTCTCGGCGGCCAGGTCGCGCTTGACCTGCTCCCAGCCCTCGCGCGCCGCCTCCTCGTTGTTCAGCTGCTTGTCGCGCTGCACCCACGACCAGCCCTCGCCCATCTTGTGCCAGGCGACGGACCCGCCCTCGCCACTGGCTCCGAGGACCTTCAGGGCGTTCTCCTCGCCGACCTTCCACTTCGCCGACTTGACGAACTGGAAGACCCCGATCGGCCACCCCTGATTCCAGGCGCGCAGCGCGAGCCCGAAGGCCGCCGTCGACTTCCCCTTCCCGATGCCGGTGTGCACCACCAGCAGCGGGCGGTTGCGGCGCTGACGGGTGGTGAGCCCGTCGTCCGGCACGGTGGTCGGCTGTCCCTGCGGCATTACGCGGCCCTCCTGCTGGTTCCCTGAACGTCCTTGACGAGCCCGGCGATCGACTCGGCCCGCAGCTCGTCGAGCGTGACGGCGGTGCCGCCCAGATCGCGCGCGAGGCTTCCCGCGAGACCGAGCCGTACGGGCCCCGACTCGCAGTCCACGACGACGGACGCGGTGCCCTCGACCTCGTGCAGCCGCGCCGCCCGCGCCGCCAGCGCCACCGGCTCGGGCCCCCCGGTCGCCCGCCCGTCGGTCACCACGACCAGCAACGGCCGCCGCGACGGATCACGCAGCCGCTCCACCCGCAGCACGTCATGGGCCTTCAACAGCCCCGCCGCGACGGGGGTACGCCCACCGGTCGGCAGCATCTCCAGCCGTGCCGCCGCGGCGTCCACCGACGAGGTCGGCGGCAGCACCACCTCGGCGTCCTTGCCCCGGAAGGTGATCAGCCCGACCTTGTCCCGCCGCTGATACGCATCCAGCAGCAGCGAAAGGACCGCACCCTTCACGGCACTCATACGCTGCCGGGCAGCCATCGATCCGGACGCATCCACCACGAAGAGAACGAGGTTTCCCTCCCGTCCCTCCCGGGTCGCCTGCCGCAGATCGTCCCGCCGGACCACCAGTCCCCGCCCCGTCCGCCCCCGCGCCCGCTGATGCGGGGCAGCGGCCTGCACGGTCGCGGCCAGATGCAGTTTGGTCAGGGCGCCCTGCGGGCGCCGCGCACCGGTCGTACGCCCGTGCTCGGTACGCGCCCGGGACCGCCGCCCCGCCGCGCCCTCGCCCAGACCCGGCACGCTCAGCATCTTCGTACGGAACGGCTCGGCGGCGCGTACGGGCTGTTGCTCGCCGCCCCCGGATGACTGCCCCTGTCCCTGCTCCTTGCCCTGCTCGGGCACGGACTGCGCGGGCGTGTCGTCGGCTCCGCCCTCGGGCTGCGGCGGTGTGTCGGGCCCGTCGCCCTGCGGGGGCCGGCCGCCGCCACCGGGGCCGTCCGGGTCCGGATCGTCGTCCTCGCCGCTGTTCTGCTCCAGCGTGTCGTCGAGCTTGTTCTCGTCCAGGCCCGGCGCGTCGAAGGGATTGCGCCGACGCCGGTGGGGGAGCGCGAGCAGGGCGGCCTGCCGCACATCCTCGGCGAGCACGTCGGTCCGCCCGGCCCACGCGGCGAGTGTGGTCGCTGTACGCGCCATCACGATGTCGGCCCGCATCCCGTCGACCTCGAAAGCCGCACAGGTGGCCGCGATCTGCCGCAACGCCCCATCCCCGAGCCGCACCGACGGCAGCAACGCCCGTGCCGCCATGATCCGTTGGCGTACGGCGTCCTCCTCGTCCGCCCACCGCGTGGCGAAACCGTCGGGATCGTCGTCGTACCCGAGCCGTCGTCGTACGACCTCCACTCGCTGTTCCGGTTGCCGTGAGGCCGCGACCTCCACGGTCAGCCCGAAACGATCGAGGAGCTGAGGCCTGAGCTCCCCCTCCTCTGGGTTCATGGTCCCGACCAGGAGGAATCGAGCCGCGTGCCGTACGGAGACCCCTTCGCGCTCGACATACGAGGCACCCATCGCGGCGGCGTCCAACAGGAGGTCGACCAAATGGTCGTGCAGCAGATTGACTTCGTCGACGTAGAGGATTCCGCGGTGCGAATCGGCGAGGAGGCCCGGTTCGAAGGACTTCACCCCTTCGGCGAGTGCTCGCTCGATGTCGAGCGCGCCGACGAGCCGGTCCTCCGAGGCACCCACGGGCAACTCGACCATACGGGCGCGGCGCAGCGTGCCCGGCCCCGGCTCGTGCGGCCCGTCCGGGCACGCCGGGTCGGGTCCGGCCGGGTCGCACGAGAAGCGGCACCCGGGGACGACGTCCACCTCTGGCATGAGCGCCGAAAGGGCGCGTACGGCGGTGCTCTTGGCGGTCCCTTTCTCACCCCGCACAAGAACGCCGCCCACCTGCGGTGACACTGCGTTGAGCAGCAGTGCCAACCGCAGATCGTCCTGTCCGACGATGGCAGTGAAGGGATAGGGCGTGCTCATGCGGTGATCACTCCTTCGGCTGATTCATGGCAGCGCGTTGCGGGCATAGGCTGTGAGTTCGCCATGGTGGAAGCCTGGTCCCCGCCCCAGTGGGGATGGTCCGCGGTCCAGCAATTGCGGACGCAGTTCGCCGTCGTGCTCCCCGCCGCCGCGGGGATTTCATGGGAGATCACTCCTCTCCCTCCAGATCACCCTCGAGCTCGAGGTAGGTCTGCCGGAGCCGGTCCAGGGTCTCCTGGTCCGGCTCCGCCCACAGCCCCCGCTCCGCCGCCTCCAGCAACCGCTCCGAAATCCCGCGCAGCGCCCAGGGGTTGGACTTCTGCATGAACTCCCGGTTCTCCGGGTCGAACACGTACTCCGCCGACAACTTCTCGTACATCCAGTCGTCCACGACCCCCGCCGTCGCGTCGTACCCGAAGAGGTAGTCCACGGTCGCGGCCATCTCGAAGGCGCCCTTGTAGCCATGCCGTCGCATCGCCGCCATCCACCGCGGGTTCACCACGCGCGCCCGGAACACCCGGTGCGTCTCCTCGCCCAGCGTCCGCGTCTTCACCTGGTCCGGCGTGGCGCTGTCGCCGACGTACGCCTCGGGCGATTCGCCGGTCAGATGCCGCACCATGGCGACCATCCCGCCGTGGTACTGGAAATAGTCGTCGGCATCGTGGATGTCGTGCTCTCTCGTATCCACGTTCTTCGCCGCCACCGCGATCCGCCGGAACGCCGTCTCCATGTCCCCGCGCGCCGCCCGCCCGTCGAGCCCGCGCCCGTACGCGTAACCGCCCCACACCGCGTACACCTCGGCCAGGTCCGCGTCCGACCGCCAGTTCCGCGCGTCGATCAGCGGCAGCAGCCCCGCACCGTACGCCCCCGGCTTCGAGCCGAAGACGCGTGCCGTGGCCCGACGCCGGTCGCCGTGGACCGCCGTGTCCTCGTCGGCGTGCGCCCGTACGTAGTTGGCCTCGGCCGGCTCGTCCAGCTCCGCCACCGCCCGTACCGCGTCGTCGATCAGCCCCACCACATGCGGGAACGCGTCCCGGAAGAACCCGGAGATCCGCACCGTCACATCGATGCGCGGCCGGCCCAGCTCGCTCACCGGCACGACCTCGAACCCGGTCACCCGCCGCGACGCGTCGTCCCACACAGGACGGCAGCCGAGCAGCGCCAGGATCTCCGCGATGTCGTCGCCCTGCGTGCGCATGGCCGAGGTGCCCCACACGGTCAGGCCGACCGACTTCGGGTAGTCGCCCGTGTCGGCGAGGTACCGGGCGATCAGCGAGTCCGCGAGGGACTGGCCGACCTCCCACGACAGCCGGGACGGAATCGCCTTCGGGTCCACCGAGTAGAAGTTGCGCCCGGTCGGCAGCACATTGACCAGACCGCGGGTGGGCGAACCCGACGGGCCGGCCGGTACGAAGCCGCCGTCCAGCGCCCGCAGAATGTGGTCGATCTCGTCCGTCGTCCGGGCCAGCCGCGGCACGACCTCCTCGCACGCGAAGCCCAGCACGGCCACGGCGTCCGGGAGTTCGAAGCCGAGAACGTCCCGTACCAGCCCCGCCACGGTCGCGAGGTCCCAGCCGCGCTCCTCCATGCCCTCCGCGAGCCGGCGGCACAGCTGCTCCAGCAGATCGATCGCGTCCGCACCGGTGCGCGCCGGTCCGTCGACCAGTTCGGTCAGCTCGGCCGGCACCTTCACCGCGGCGCCCGGCTCGGCCAGCAACTCCTTCTCGCTGAGCCCGAAGTGCTCGGCGATCGAGGCCCGCAGCCCCGGCAGCGCGTTCGCCGTGCCGCCCCACACCTGGGAGGCGCGCAGCACGGCCAGCACCAGGTTGACCCGCGCCTCGTCGACGGGACCGCCGCCCAGGATGTGCAGGCCGTCGCGGATCTGGACGTCCTTGATCTCGCAGAGGTAGCCGTCGATGTGCATGACGAACGAGTCGAAGTCGTCGTCGCCGGGCTGCTCGTCGACATGGAGGTCGTGGTGCAGCTCGGCGGCCTTCACCAGCGTCCAGATCTGCGCCCGCACCGACGGCGCCTTCGTCGGGTCGAGATCGCTGACCAGCGCGTACTCGTCGAGCAGCTGCTCCAGCTTGGCCAGGTCGCCATAGGTGTCGGCACGCGCCATCGGCGGCACCAGATGGTCCACCACGGTGGCGTGCCCACGCCGCTTGGCCTGGGTGCCCTCGCCCGGGTCGTTGACGATGAACGGGTAGATCAGCGGCAGTTCGCCGAGCACGGCATCGGGGCCGCACCCGGCGGACAGGCCGAGGCCCTTGCCCGGCAGCCACTCCATCGTGCCGTGCTTGCCCATGTGGACGACGGCATCCGCACCGAAGGAGTTCTCCAGCCAGCGGTACGTCGCCATGTAGTGATGCGACGGCGGCATGTCCGGGTCGTGGTAGATCGCGATCGGGTTCTCGCCGAAGCCGCGCGGCGGCTGGATCAGCACCACCACATTCCCGAACTGCAGCGAGGCGAGGACGATGTCGTCCCCGTCCACGTACAGCGAGCCCGGCGGCTCGCCCCAGTGCTCCAGCATCGAGTCGTGCAGCTCCGGTTCCAGCTTGTCGAACCAGGCCCGGTAGTCGGCGAGCGGGACGCGTGCGGGGGCAGCCGCGAGCTGCTCCTCGGTCAGCCACTCGACGTCGTGGCCACCGGCGTTGATGAGGCGGTGGATCAGCTCGTCGCCGTTGTCGGGGTGCCCGTCGACCCTGTAACCGGCGTCGCGCAGGGCGTCCAGGACCCGCACCGCCGACGCGGGCGTGTCCAGGCCGACGGCGTTGCCGACGCGGGAGTGCTTGGTCGGGTAGGCGGTGAAGACGAGGGCGAGCTTCTTCTCGGCGTTCGACTTGTGCTTGAGGACGGCGTGGCGCACCGCGATTCCGGCGACGCGCGCGGCGCGTTCGGGGTCGGCGCGGTAGACGGGCACGTCGTCCGGGCCCTGCTCCTTGAAGGAGAACGGGACGGTGATCAGACGGCCGTCGAATTCGGGGATCGCGACCTGCATCGCGGCATCCATGGGGGAGAGCGCGGCGTCGGAGGCGTCCCACGCGGCGCGCGAGGAGGTCAGGCACAGGCCCTGCAGCACGGGGACGTTGAGATCGGCGAGCGCGCCGATGTCCCAGGCCTCGTCGTCGCCCCCGGCGGAGGCGTCCGACGCGCGGGTGCCGCCCGCCGCGAGGACCGTGGCGACCAGGGCGTCCGCCCTGCCGAGCAGCTCGTAGAGACCGGCGTCCGCGCCGCGCAGCGAACCGCAGTACACGGGCAGGGCGTTGGCGCCGCGCGCCTCGACCGCGTCGCACAGGACGTCCACGAACGAGGTGTTCCCGGACAGCTGGTGCGCCCGGTAGAAGAGCACCCCGACGGTCGGGCGGCCCTCGACGAACGCGCGTCCGCCGTGCAGGCCCCACTCGGGCATCTGCTGCGGCTCGGCGAAGCCGTGACCGGTCAGCAGAACGGTGTCGGACAGGAAGCGGGCCAGCTCCACGAGGTTTCCGGGGCCGCCCTCCACGAGGTAGCGCAGCGCCTCCGCGACCACACCGGCCGGTACGGACGACTCGGCCATCAGCTCCGCGTCCGGCACGGCCTCGCCGCCCAGCAGCACGGTCGGGATGCCGGACGCCTTGAGGACGGCCAGCCCGTCCTCCCAGGCGCGCTTGCCGCCGAGGAGACGGACGACGGCGACGGAGGAGCCCTCGATCAGTGCGGGAAGTTCCTCGCGGGCGTCGATGCGGGTGGGGTTGCCGATCCGGTACGGCGCGCCGGAGCCGCGGGCGGCGAGGAGGTCCGTGTCGGCGGTCGACAACAACAGCACGGTGCTCGTAGAGGCGTTCATGCGCGTGCTCCAGGTGCTCCGGGGGCGATGAAGGGAAGTCCGGACGGTGCGCCCGACTCGATGAGCCGCAGCAGCGCGTCGGTGTCCGCGTGTTCTTCGATGAGGTCGCCGAGGCGGTCGAGTTGTTCCTCGCGCAGTTCGGCGAAGCAGGTGTCGGGGGCGGGGACGAAGCGCCGGCCGGCGGCCCGCGCGACCTCGGCCAGGTAGCGGCGGCGGAATTCGTCGCTCTCCAGCGAGCCGTGCCAGTGGGTGCCCCACACGGCGCCGACCCGGCAGCCGTCCAGGAACGGTTCGCCGCCGCGTACATCGGCGACGCCGTGGTGGATCTCGTACCCCTCGACAGATGCGCCGAGCGCCTCGCCGACGGGGCGGGCGAGGGTCTTCTCGCGGTTGAAGCGGATGCGTACGGGCAGCAGGCCGAGGCCGTCGATGTGCCCGGCCCTCGACTCGACGTCGTCCTCGATGTGTTCACCGAGGATCTGGAAGCCGCCGCAGATGCCGAGGACCGGCCGGTCCTCGGCGGCACGCCGCACCAGGGCGTCGGCGAGGCCGCGCTCGCGCAGCCAGGCCAGCGCGTTCACGGTGCCGCGGGTGCCCGGCACGATGACGAGGTCGGCGTCGGCCAGCTCCTCGGCGCGGTCCACGAACCGGACGACGACGCCCGGTTCGGCGGCCAGTGCGTCCACATCGGTGAAGTTCGACATCAGGGGTACGGCGCACACTGCGACGCGCAGCACGTCGTCGCCGAGCGGCGGCGCGACGACCGATTCGCGTACGGCTCCGCGCAGCGAGACCCTCAGACCGTCCTCTTCGTCGATGCCCAGGCCGTGGGTGAAGGGCAGCACCCCGTACGTCTGCCGCCCGGTGATGTCGCGCAGCATCTCCAGGCCGGGCTCCAGCAGCGAGACGTCGCCGCGGAACTTGTTGACGAGGTAGCCGGCGATCAGCGACTGGTCCTCGGCGTCGAGCAGCGCCGTCGTACCGAAGAACGAGGCGAAGACGCCGCCGCGGTCGATGTCACCGACGACCACCACCGGGAAGCGCGCCGCCCGTGCGATGCCCATGTTCACGATGTCCGTGCGCCGTAGATTGATCTCGGCCGGACTGCCCGCCCCCTCGCAGATCACTGCGTCATACGTGCCCCGAAGCTGCTCCAGACAGTCCACGACCGTGGAGAGAAGCGCTTCCTGCCGGCCCCCGTGGTAGCCGCGCGCGCTCATCTCGCCCACCGGTCTGCCCATCAGGACGACCTGGCTGGAGCGGTCGCCGCCGGGCTTGAGCAGGACCGGGTTCATCAGCGCGGTCGGCTCGACCCGGGCGGCCTGGGCCTGCATGGCCTGGGCGCGGCCGATCTCGGCACCCTCGCGGGTGACGAACGAGTTCAGCGACATGTTCTGCGCCTTGAAGGGCGCCACCTTCACGCCTCGGCGTACGAGCCAGCGGCAGATGCCCGCGGTGACGACGCTCTTGCCCGCGTCCGAGGTGGTTCCGGCGACCAGCAGTCCGCCGCTCATGTCCGTCTCCGTCCTGCGATCGAACGTCCTGCCATCGAATGTCCTGCGATCGAACGTCCTGCCTTCGGGCGTTCCGCGATCCGCCGGGCGGCGAGGGCCACGCCCAGCCGGCCCGCCACGCACACGCCGAGGGCCAGCGCGCTCACCCGGCGCGACAGCCGTACCGCGCGTTCGATGTCCTGGGTCTCCACCGCCCGGCCCGTCTCCCCGTTGAGGACGGGACGGTGCTCGACGCGGCCGCCGTACGCGAGCGTCCCGCCGAGCCGTACGCCGAGCGCACCCGCGAACGAGGCTTCCACCGGGCCCGCGTTGGGGCTCGGGTGCTTGGCCGCGTCGGCCCGCCACGCCCGTACCGCTCCACGTGGCCGCCCCCCGGAGGCCACGGCGAGCAGGGCGGTGAGCCGGGCACCGGGCCAGCCCGCGAGGTCGTCGAGGCGGGCCGAGGCCCAGCCGTAGCGCCGGTGGCGGGGCGACTTGTGGCCGACCATGGCGTCGAGCGTGTTCGCGGCCCGGAAGCCGACGAGCCCGGGGACACCGGCCAGCGCACCCCACACCAGGGCGCCGACCACGGCGTCCGAGGTGTTCTCGGCCACGGACTCCACCACGGCGCGGGCGATCTGCGGCCCGTCGAGGGAGTGCGGATCGCGCCCGCACAGATGCGGCAGCCGCTCGCGGGCGCGGTCGATGTCACCGGCGGCCAGGGCGTCGCCGATGGTCCGGGCCTCACGCCCCAGGGAGGTACCGCCGACGACGGACCAGGTGGCGGCCGCGGTCAACGCGACGGAGACGGCGGGGTGGCCACGTACGGCACGGGTGATCAGCGCGGCACCACCCGCGGCGCCTCCGGCGCAGACAAGGGTGTGCAGCGCGCCCCACCCGCGGTGGTCGCGCCACAGCCGGCGCTCGACGCCCGCCGCGGCCCGCCCGAAGGCGGCGACCGGATGCCCCCTGCGGGGGTCACCGAGCAGCAGATCGCCGATCAGACCGGCTGTGGCGCCGTACGCGAAGATGCGGTCGGCACGCACGGCTCAACCGGCCGTCACGCCTCGAAGGAGGTTCGTACAGGCGGCTCTCGACGAGAGCGCCACAGCAACGGACGCACGGCAGCCAGGCATGGCGATATGTCCTCACTCAGGGTCCGCGCCCTGGTTCGACGTGACCGGCGACGAGAGTCTCCTGGCTCCCGGATCCGCAGTTCCCCCGGCCTTCCAGCCCGCTCGCGCGTGCCGTGACTTCCGGTGTGGGGGACTGCTCCCCGGTGACAGTGGCGGGACCGCGCCGGATTCGCACCGGCTTCCTCTGCTGTCGCCGTAATTGGCTCCGGCAGTCCACCACGCTCCGCGAACGCCCGTCAACTTGCCGTTGACCTGCGACGGCGCAGTGTGCTGAGGCCCACACCGGGCCCGGCGCAGCACTTCGGGCCGGACACACGTCGTGTGTCCGGCCCGAAGAGGGAGTGCGCGGGGCGGGGCTCAGGCGACGATCAGATAGATCCCGTACGCGACCGCCGCCGCGCACAGCGCGAAGCAGACGTACGCGCCGGTGCGGGCCAGCAGCAGTGAGCCGCCGGAGCCGCCCTGCGTGGCCGGTTCGGGCTGCTTGGAGAGGCCGACGATGCCCAGGGTGAAGAGGCCGACCAGCGCGACGGTGGCGACGAGGGAGACGCCGAAGACGGTGCCGAGGGCTGCCCAGTCGATTTTCATGCTGAATCCTTAAGACGGCGGGCCTGGACGATGGGCCCGGACGGCGGGCCCGGGCGGACCGGCCTGGACGGTCGGCCTAGACGGTGGCGGGTCGCGCCGGGTCCGGGGTGGCTCCGGCCGGGGCCGGAATGGTGGTCTTGAGGTCCTGTGCCGCTGCCTGGGCCGCGGTGAGCGGCGGGCTGACGGCGGCGATGGCCGTGGTGACGACGCCCGCGGGCTCGGCGACGCCGTCCGCCGGTGCGACATCGCCGTGGCCGACCGGCTTGCGGCGCGACAGCATCCAGATCGCCCCGGAGCCCGCGACCAGCAGCGCCGCGACGACCACGACCCCCCAGGTGCCCTGCTTGGTGAGGAATTCCGCGCCCGCGCCGACCAGACCCGCGGCCGGCAGGGTCAGACCCCAGGCGACGAACATCCGGGTGGCGGTGGACCAGCGGACCACGCCGCCCTGGCGGCCGAGGCCCGCGCCCATCACGGCGCCGGAGCAGGACTGGGTGGTGGAGAGGGAGAAGCCGAGGTGCGAGGAGGCCAGGATGACCGTGGCCGCACTGGTCTGGGCGGCGAAGCCCTGCGGCGGCTTGAGGTCGGTGAGGCCGCTGCCCATGGTGCGGATGATGCGCCAGCCGCCCAGATAGGTGCCGAGCGCGATGGCCAGACCGGCGGAGACGATCACCCAGACCGGCGGGTTGGAGCCGGGGTGCAGGACGCCACCGGTGACCAGCGCCAGGGTGATGATGCCCATGGTCTTCTGCGCGTCGTTGGTGCCGTGGGCGAGGGAGACGAGTCCGGCCGAGGCGATCTGACCGGCGCGGTAGCCCTTGGCGGTGGCCTTCTCCTGGGCGTCGTTACGGATCTTCCCGCCGATCCGGTACGTCAGCCTGGTGGCCAGCAGCGCGGCCAGACCGGCGACGACCGGGGCGGCGACCGCGGGGAGCAGCACCTTGGTGACGACGGTGCCGCCGTTGACCGACGACCAGCCCGCCGACATCACCGCCGCGCCGATCAGGCCGCCGAACAGGGCGTGCGAGGAGCTGGACGGCAGCCCGACCAGCCAGGTCAGCAGATTCCACAGGATGGCGCCGACGAGTGCCGCGAAGATGACTTCTGTTCGCAGCCCGCTCTCGTTGACGATCCCGCCGGAGATCGTCTTGGCGACCTCCACGGACAGGAACGCGCCGACGAGGTTGAGAACGGCGGACATGGCCACCGCTGTCTTCGGTCTGAGTGCGCCGGTCGAGATGGTCGTCGCCATCGCGTTGGCGGTGTCATGGAAACCGTTCGTGAAATCGAACACTAGAGCTGTCACGATCACAATCGCGAGGAGCAGCGTGATGTGTTCCATTTACCCAGGCAATCGTTCGACGTCATTGGCACGTGGACCGTAGGCAATCTGAGTGAACAGAAGATGAACTGAACAGGGCGTCACGGTGACTGCAAACGGAGTCGGGTCGCTCTTTTCGTACCCCGCTTGTCCCGCGCGCGCGGCGCGAGTCGGGCGCAGGGCCCTGCGAGGCCTGTTTCGGCCCCTCATTGCCCCTATTTACGAACGTTTCCGATTTGTGATGGTGACGACTTCGGTCGACCGCATGTCTGTTCGCCTTCCGGGCTGACCCGGGCCTCCGTAGCTGACAGGATCTCCGCATGAGCGATCAGCAGCGGGACGCGATCGAACGGGCCTGGGAGGGTGTTGTCGCCACCGCCCGCAGGACGGCGGCGGACGGCCTCGTCGTCGGGACCTCGGGCAACGTGTCGGCCCGGGTCGGCGGGACGGTCCTGGTCACCCCGAGCGGAGTGCCGTACGACCGGCTCGGCCCCGAGGACGTCGTCGGCGTCGATCTGACAGGCAACCGGGTCCTAGGCGAACTGGCCCCGACCAGCGAACTCCCGCTCCACCTCGCGGTCTACCGGAACAGCGACGCGGCCGCCGTCGTGCACACCCACGCAGTGCACGCCACGGCCGTCTCCACCCTGGTTCCCGAGGTCCCCCCGGTCCACTACGCCGCCGCCATGCTCGGTGGCCCCGTCCGGGTCGCGGCCTACGCGCGCTACGGGACCGCGGAACTGGCCGAGAACATGCTCGCCGCCCTGCGGGACCGTACGGGCTGCCTGCTCCAGAACCACGGAACCGTCACCTACGGAGCCACCCTGGACGAGGCGTACGACAGGACCGCCCAGCTGGAATGGCTCTGCCGGCTCTGGCTCACCGCGAGCTCCGTACCCGGACACACGCCGAGCCTGCTCTCCCCGGCCCAGCTGCGGGACGTACAGGAAGCCCTGAAGGGATACGGACAGCCGGGCTGACCCGCTCCCGGCTGTCCCGCCACCCCCTGCCGGGACACCGGACGGCCCCGTCCGCTGGCAGGGTGCGGCACACCCCCCGACACTGGAGCCGTGCGCCCGGCAACAGTCACGGCAGCAGCCGTCACCACGATCCTCGGCGTCGGTGCGGCAGCTGTCGCGGCCGGCCGGTACGCCAGCGACGCCGCACTCAGGGCGCCGTCCGGACGACCGCTCCCCGCCGACCGCAGACTCACCGTGCACTCCACGGCGGCCGGGCAGATCACCCTGACCCGCTCCTTCGCCGCGCTGCGGCCCGGCAGGTACGGACTGGTGGGCGACGACGTCCACGCGGTCGTCGGCCCGGTGATCGAACACGCCCATCACGCCCCCGACACCGTCGTCCGCCGACTGGAGCGGGTCAACCGCGGCAGCCTGGAACCCGGCGCCAAGGTCCGGATCACCCCGCAGCTGCACAGCGGCGACCCCTGCTCGGCCCTCGGCCTCGACCACAAGGAAGTCGAGATCCCCGGCGAACTGGGCGCGCTGCCCGCCTGGTTCCTGCCCGCCGCCCGCGACACCTGGGTCATCACCGTGCACGGACTCGGCACGACCAGGGAACACCCCATGAACGTCATGGAGTTCCTGCACGACCTGCGCCTGCCCGTCCTCGACCTGGCCTACCGCGGCGACGCCGGAGCCCCGCGGTCCCCCGACGGCCTCGCCCACCTCGGCGAATCCGAATGGCGCGACCTGGACGCGGCCGTCCGCTTCGCCGTGCGGTACGGAGCCGACAAGGTCGTCCTGCACGGCTGGTCCACCGGCGCCTCGATGGCACTGCACACGGCCGTCAACTCCGCGCTGCGCAACCGGATCCGCGGTCTCGTCCTCGACTCCCCGGTCCTGGACTGGGTCACCACGCTGCGCGCCCTGGCCGTCGCGCACGGCGTCCCGGCGGCGCTGCTGCCGCTCGCCGTCCGTGCCGCCCAGGGGCAGACCGGGCTGCGTGGCGCCCGGCTCCTGGACGGTTCCCTCGCATCGGCGCTGCGCGTCCCGACCCTGATCTTCCACGGCCCGGACGACACCCTGGCCCCCTGGCAACCGTCCCGCGATCTCGCCGCCCGCCGCCCGGACCTGGTCGCCCTGCGTGCCGTACCGCAGGCTCCGCATGCGGCGATGTGGAATGCCGACCCGGTCCACTACGAAGAGGCCCTGCGGCGCTTCCTCACGCCCCTGATGTGACCTGATGAGAGGGATCGGCCGATTGGTGCCGGACCCCGCCGGACACCCCTCCCCCGCGAATTCGGGTTCCGTTTGGGCTTTCGGGCCGTCAGAGGCAAGACTGCTCCCCGTGACGTCCCGTACTCCGCGCGACTCCAGGCTGCGACTTGTCCGCCCCCGACCCATCGCCACCGCTCGCAAGGCGGTGACCACCCGGCGCACCAGGCCGGCGCCCCGCCCTCCGGAGGGCACCCCGCCCCGGGCGGAACTGGCCCGCCAGGCCAGGACGGTCCTCGCCGACGCCGTACGGATCGCCCACTGGGCAGCCGACGGCGCGTTCCCCGGCGCGCCGCCACCGGCCGCCCAGGCTCTCGAACGGGCCGCGACGGCCCTGGAGTTGTCCCCGGCCCAGGTGCGTTCCGGCTGGGACCGGGCCCGCCTGGCCGGTCTCGTCGAACTGCACGGCGGCACCGCGCGCCCCGGCTGGCGGCTGCGCGCCTGGGACCGCGACGACTCCGCCGTGCTCCGCGGCTGGGTGGCGCTCTTCGACGCCTGGTCGCTCGTCCACCCCGCACCCGAGGGCATCGAGTCCACCGCGGTCGCCGAGGCCGTCGAGGCCGTGCCCCAGGTGCTCTCCCTCCTCCAGCTCTCGGCCGGCCCGGTCACCGTGCCCGCCCTCCTGGACCTGCTCGGCCAGCGCGTCGCCGAACTCCACGAGGAGCGCTGCGAGGTGCCCTACGGACCGCAGCCGCTGCCCGCACCGGCCGCATCCGCCCCCGCCGCACACCCCGCTGCCCTGGTCGCCCTTCTCCTCGACTGGGCCCTGGAAGGACTGGCCGCCGTCGGCGCGCTCACGCTCGGCGCCGGACACGCCACCCTCACCCCGCTCGGCAACTGGGCGGTCTGGGTCAAGCTGGAACAGATCTGCGTCGCGGCCCAGAGCCCCGCCGGGAACATCGAGCAGTCCGCCGCCGACATGCTGCTCGGCTGCGCCCGGCTCACCCCCGGCCCGGCCCGCGGCGAATACCGCGCCTGGCTCGCCGCCCGCCCCGTCGGCAGCGCCGTCGCCGAACTCCTCGCCGTGGCCCGCGGCGAGGACGCACTGCTGCGCGGACTCGCCTTCGAAGCCCTCCGGGTCGTCGGCGCCCCGGCGGAACCCGAGGTGCGCTCCGTCGCCGGCGACCCCTCGCTGCGCCCCTACGCGCTGCTCTGGCTGGCCGAGTACGACGGAACCGACCCCGAGGACGCCCAGGACGTCCTCAGCCGGGATGAGGCCACCTGGCTCTGGGTCGACACCGCGGCGGCCGTCGCCGACCACGGCGAGACCGGCCTGCTGGTCCGCCACCTCGACTCGGCGGTCCAGGGCACGGTGCCGGCGCTGCTGGACGAAGTACGGGCCGTCGGCCACCCGCGCACCGTGCAGGTCCTGGTGGCCCTGGCCGCCGCGCACCCGGACCCCGCACTGGCCAAAGCGGTGCGCCGGGCCGCGTTCCAGGTACACACGGGCGGCGCGTAGCGCGCGTACGACCACGCCGGACGGGCCCGCCCCGAGCCCGTCCGGCCGCGCGTCCTTCGGTGAGCCGGCCACCCCGGCAGGCCGGTCCGCGCGACCGTCCGCCCGGCCGTCAGCCCGCCGACCCCGGTGCGTACGTCCCGAAGGTCCAGACATTGCCCTCCCCGTCCCGCGCCATGTAGTCGCGCGAGCCGTAGTCCTGGTCCGTGGGCGGCATCAGGATCTCCACCCCGTGCTCCACGGCCCGCGCGTGGTGCGCATCGACCTCGTCCACCACGACGTAGACACCGGCGGGGCCCGCCCCCTGCATCGCCTTGGCGAAGACGCCCTCGCGGCCCTTGGAGCCGAGCATCACTCTGCCGTTGCCGCAGGACAGCTCCGCATGGAGAACCTGGCCGTTCTCGCCCTCGTAGACCGCCTCCTCCTTGAAGCCGAGGCCCTCCGTCAGCGTCTTGATCGCGGCCTTCGCGTCGTCGTACAGAATCGTCGGATAGATCGTCGGAACTCCGGCCGGTGTGCCTGCCATGACGCTCACCCCTTCTCGTGCTCCCGTGACCCGTTTCTGCGATTTCTGTGATCTGCGTCTCAGTCTTCCACCCGCCGCTGACAACGGCCCGATTCGGCCCGGCCCGGCTCGGAGCGGCGGCGCCGGGCGAGTGCGGGACACGTCCTGTGAGCGCATGCGGGAAAGCAGTTGCACACCGCCAGTAGAATGACCCGTATGGCAATTCTCCTTGTGCATTAGACGGCGTCGAGACGACTCCGCCCTCGTACCGTCCGCAGTCCACCCGCCTTGGAGTTTTACCGTGATCACCGCTTCCGGCATCGAGTTGCGCGCCGGCGCCCGCATCCTCATCGAGTCCGCCTCCTTCCGTATCGCCAAGGGCGACCGCATCGGCCTCGTCGGCCGCAACGGAGCGGGCAAGACCACCCTCACCAAGTGCCTCGCCGGCGAGGGCAACCCCGTAGGCGGCACCATCACCCGCGCCGGTGAGGTCGGCTATCTCCCGCAGGACCCGCGCACCGGCGACCTCGACGTACTCGCCCGCGACCGCATCCTCTCCGCCCGCGGTCTCGACGAGATCCTGCGCAAGATGCGGGAGAACGAGGAGCGGATGGCGAACGGCAAGGGCGCCACCCGCGAGAAGGCGATGAAGAAGTACGAGCGCCTGGAGACGGAGTTCCTCACCAAGGGCGGATACGCCGCCGAGGCCGAGGCCGCCACCATCGCCGCCGCGCTCAGCCTGCCCGACCGGGTGCTCGGACAGCCGCTCCATACGCTCTCCGGCGGTCAGCGCCGCCGCGTCGAGCTGGCCCGCATCCTGTTCTCGGACGCCGACATCCTGCTGCTCGACGAGCCGACGAACCACCTCGACGCCGACTCGATCGTCTGGCTGCGCGACTACCTCAGGACCTACCGCGGCGGCTTCATCGTGATCTCCCACGATGTCGAGCTCGTCGAGACGGTCGTCAACAAGGTCTTCTACCTCGACGCCAACCGCTCGCAGATCGACGTCTACAACATGGGCTGGAAGCTCTACCAGCAGCAGCGCGAGGCCGACGAGAAGCGCCGCAAGCGCGAGCGGCAGAACGCCGAGAAGAAGGCCGCGGCCCTCAACTCGCAGGCCGACAAGATGCGCGCCAAGGCCACCAAGACCGTCGCCGCGCAGAACATGGCCAAGCGCGCCGAGCGGCTGCTCTCCGGTCTGGAGGCCGTCCGGGTCTCCGACAAGGTCGCCAAGCTCCGCTTCCCCGAGCCCGCGTCGTGCGGCAAGACCCCCCTGATGGCGGAGGGCCTGTCCAAGTCGTACGGCTCCCTCGAAATCTTCACCGATGTGGACCTCGCCATCGACAAGGGCTCCCGGGTCGTCATCCTCGGCCTCAACGGCGCGGGCAAGACCACCCTGCTGCGGCTCCTCGGCGGCGCCGAGAAGCCCGACACCGGCCAGGTCATCGAGGGCCACGGACTCAAGCTCGGCTACTACGCCCAGGAGCACGAGACCCTCGACCCGGACCGCACCGTCCTGGAGAACATGCGCTCCGCGGCGCCCGACCTCGATCTCGTCGAGGTCCGCAAGACGCTGGGCTCGTTCCTCTTCTCCGGCGACGACGTCGACAAGCCCGCGGGGGTGCTCTCCGGCGGCGAGAAGACCCGTCTCGCGCTCGCGACCCTCGTGGTCTCCTCCGCCAATGTGCTGCTCCTGGACGAGCCGACGAACAACCTCGACCCGGCGAGCCGCGAGGAGATCCTCGGCGCGCTGCGCACGTACAAGGGTGCTGTCGTCCTCGTCACGCACGACGAGGGGGCGGTCGAGGCCCTCCAGCCGGAGCGCATCATCCTGCTGCCCGACGGTGTCGAGGACCTGTGGGGCGCGGACTACCGGGATTTGGTCGCGCTGGCCTGATCCCGGCCCGGTCACCGTCTGATCCACTCCGTATGGATCATTCGGCCCATGCGTGATCCATCATCTGCGTGAGTACGTCTCGTACCTCGGCGCGGCGCCCGGCAGGTACCTGCCGGGCGCACCCATGAGGGGCCGCATTCCCCGTGTGGCCCTGACCTGGAGGTTCATCCCGAGGCTGTCCCCACCCGCCCCCGAAGCCCCGCGGAATGAGGGATTCCGGTCGTGCCGGTCCGTTCCCCGGACCGGAATCCGGTTGCACGGACCTTGCCGAATGGGTGGCCAGGAAGCCCCCGAGGGGTGATCATGAGAGTCCAGAGCGCACTTCCCATGAGGAGGCACGGGTGGCCGAGACTCTGAAGAAGGGCAGCCGGGTTACCGGCGCCGCGCGCGACAAGCTCGCGGCAGACCTGAAGAAGAAGTACGACTCCGGTGCGAGCATCCGGGCGTTGGCCGAAGAGACCGGCCGCTCCTACGGATTCGTCCACCGGATGCTCAGTGAGTCCGGAGTCACGCTGCGTGGACGCGGCGGAGCTACGCGGGGCAAGAAGGCCGCCACGGCCTGACGGCCTTCGGCGGATCGGGACAGGTCGTCCGGACCCGTCCCGGGGCTCACCGGTTTCGGCGGTGGCCACCCGGTCGACCAGGTTGTCGACCGGGTGGTTACTGTTCAGTCACTTAGTTCGACATGCTGACTGAACCGATCCGGAGGCGCCCCATGACCTCGTTCGACTCTGTGCTCGACAAGGACGGCGTACGACTCACCGTCGACGACGCGGTTGCCACGGTGACCCTCACCAATCCGGCCAAGCGCAACGCTCAGTCCCCCGCTCTGTGGCGGGCGTTGACCGAGGCCGGACGGGCACTGCCCGGCAGCGTGCGGGTCGTCGTGCTCCGCGGCGAGGGCAAGTCCTTCTCCGCGGGCCTCGACCGGCAGGCGTTCACCCCCGAGGGGTTCGACGGTGAGCCGTCCTTCCTCGACATGGCGCGTGGCCCGGAGTCCGAGCTCGACGCGACCATCGCCGAGTACCAGGAGGCGTTCACCTGGTGGCGCCGCAACGACATCGTGTCGGTCGCGGCCGTCCAGGGGCATGCGATCGGGGCCGGCTTCCAGCTCGCCCTCGCCTGCGATCTGCGCATCGTCGCCGAGGACGCGCAGTTCGCCATGCGTGAGACCAGCCTCGGCCTGGTCCCCGACCTCACCGGCACCCACCCCCTGGTGAACCTGGTGGGGTACGCCCGCGCGCTCGAAATCTGCGCCACCGGCCGCTTCGTGCACGCCGAGGAGGCCGAGCGCACCGGCCTGGCCAACCTGGTGGTCCCCGCCGGTGAACTGGACGCAGCGGCCCGCGACCTGGCCGCCGCACTGCTCGCCGCCCCGCGCGACGCGGTCGTGGAGACCAAGGCGCTGCTGAGCGGCGCCGTCTCCCGTGGTTACGAGGAGCAGCGCATCGCCGAACGCGCCGCGCAGGGCCGCCGCCTGCGCGACCTGGCGGGCATCACCGACTGAGCGGCGGCGGGACCCGCCCCGGCCGCCGGACAGGCGTGATCCTCAGGCGCCCGGCGGGTCGGCCGCGCCCGGCGGTCACGGCCCGGCCCCATGGGGCAGCCGCCCGGTGGGGCAGTCCCGGGGCCGGTCGTCAGTCCCGCTCCACCACCGCCGTGACCAGCACCGTGACCGAGGGATGCCCCTCCACCGCAGCCGCCACCGCGCCCCGCACCGCGCGAGCCACGTCGAGCGCCCGGTGACCCGAGTCCGTCGCCAGCTCGACCCGTAGCCGGCCCGGGCCCGTGTGCACCGCGTTGCCCAGCACCCGGGTCAGCGCCACAACACCGGGAACACCTGCGGCAGCGGCCCCCGCCGCCCCCTCCGCCCCAGGGCCTCTCGTTTGGATCATGCCGGGCTCGCGTGCCCCGGCACCGCGCCTCGCCGCGTTGTCGTCGGTCGCCATGACTCCTTCCCCAAGTTCTCGGCTCCGCTCGTGCAGGGGAGACCCCGTCCGACTCCTTCCTCCGCCTTGCGATGCACGGCCGCGCACCTCGCGGGCCGGTTCGGGTGTCGGCCGTACGGGTGATGTGTCCAGCAGTTCCGTCACCCGGAGATCCACCTCGGCGACCACCAGGCCCAGCCGCTGCCCGGCCGCCGTCAGCAGCGCCGAGCGCAGCTCCGCGGCAGCGGCGGGCAGCGGCACGCCGGACATCGCCGACATGGTCGCCTCCATCCGCAACGGCCCCGGCGGCAGGGCACTCGGCGGTGGCTCCACCTCCGGAGCCGGGGCCCCGTCCGGATCCGCCACCGAGATCCTGAGCTTCCCGAGCACCGGCCCCGGTCCCGGCCCGCCCACCGCGCCGCGCAGCACAGCGACCGCGGCCCGCTCCGAGATCCAGGCCCCGTCCGCCGGAGCGCCCAGCGGAAGCAGCCGGCCGAGGCCGAGCCGCTGCCGTACCGCCGCTGTCCATCCGTCGGCCCTGTGCGGACCGTCAGCCGTCGTCATCTCCCCAGCCTGCCGCATCCACGGCGCGAGACGGGGCAAGCGCACTTAGTGTGGGCAACGAGGTCCAACCTGCCCGAAGGGAAGAGTGGCGATGACCGAGACTCCGCAGCGGAACCGGGCCGAGAGCCCCGACAAGGAAGCGACCCCGCTCATCAAGCGCGGTGGGGGAGACCCGGCCACCCGAGGCCGCACGACCATCGCCGACGGCGTGGTCGAGAAGATCGCGGGAATGGCGGCCCGCGACGTGGTCGGTGTCCATGCGATGGGCAGCGGTCTCTCGCGCACGTTCGGCGCGGTGCGCGACCGGGTCCCCGGTGGTGGCAAGTCCGTCACCCGCGGGGTGAAGGCGGAGGTCGGCGAGTCACAGACCGCCCTCGACCTGGAGATCGTCGTCGACTACGGCGTGTCGATCATCGACGTCGCCCGTGACGTACGGGAGAACGTGATCGCGGCGGTCGAGCGGATGACCGGCCTGGAGGTCGTCGAGGTCAATATCGCGGTGAGTGATGTGAAGCTGCCCGACGAGCCCGATGAAGAGGACCAGTCCGAACCACGTCTTCACTAGCCCTCCGAACCCGTAGGCCTCGGAACCGAGGCAGTTGAGGAGCGCACGATGAGCATGGCGGTGGCCGGCATGGTGGCCGGCATGGCGCTCGGTTTCGCCGGGTACTTCGGCGGATTCGGGGCCTTTCTCCTGGTGGCGGCGTTGGGGGCGGTCGGCTTCGTCGTCGGCCGGTTCCTGGAAGGTGACCTGGAACCCGGCGACTTCTTCCGAGGTCGCGAGCGCGGCGACCGACGGCGGTGACGGCGGTGACGGCGTTGTCGGGGGTGGGCGGCCGGATCGCCTCCGGTGAGCGCGGGGAGACCCGGATCGCCGACCGGGTGGTCGCGAAGATCGCCGCACAGGCGGCGAAGGAGGCGATCGACGAGCCGCCGGAGCAAGGTGCCTCGCCGCGCGCCACGGTCACGGTGCAACGTGACACCGCCCGGGTACGGGTGAGCCTGGAGCTCGGGTACCCCACCGACATCGGCCGCCAGTGCGGCGGGGTGCGTCGGCATGTCGCCGAACGGGTAAGGGCGTTGGCGGGAATGGAAGTGCCCGAGGTCGCCGTACAGGTCGAGCGCCTGCACCCGACGGGAGCGGGCATCGTGGCACAGGGGAGGATCCGATGACCGAGCCCCATGACCCGGAACACCGTGAACAACGGCTGCCCGCCGCCCGGCCCGTCGAAAAAGGGGACGTGCTCGAACTCGACCAGTCCGCCTCGTCCGCCGCGTACGACCCGGTGCCCGCACAGCAGGGGAGCGGCGACAGGGCGGGCCGATTCTGGTCCCCGCGCCGCATCCCCGCGGCGGTCCTCGCGCTGGTGACCCTCGGCGGCGCCGGCCTCCTCCTCTACGACGTGGCGGCGGTACGGGCCGACCGGCCGGCGATGCGGTGGCGCCGCGTGCTGGCCGACGAACTCGCCGAGCGGCCGCTGGACGACGTATGGGTGCTGGCCGGTGCGGCGGCCACCCTGGCGATCGGCCTGTGGCTGTTCGTGCTCGCCGTCACCCCCGGACTCCGCGACCTGCTGCCGATGCGCCGCGACCGTCCCGGCGTACGCGCCGGTCTCGACCGCACCGCGGCGGCACTGGTCCTGCGCGACCGGGCCGTCGAGGTGTCCGGCGTGCAGTCGGTACGGGTCCGGATGGGCCGGGGCAGGGCCGGGGTGCGCGCGGTGTCGCACTTCCGCGAACTCGACGACGTACGGGCCGATCTGGACACCGTGCTCTCCACCGCCATCAGGGAACTGGGGCTGGCCAGGCCGCCCAGCCTGTCCGTGCAGGTCCGCCGTCCGGCGAAGAAGGGGTGAGCCCGTTGCTCAGGACCGTCAACCGGGTGCTGCTCGGCCTGGCCGGGCTGGTGCTGATCTGCGTCGGCGGCGCGGTGCTCGCCGCGGGACTCGGCCTCTCCGTACCGTCCTGGTGGCCCTGGTACGGCAAGGGCGATGTGCTCCTCGGCCAGGCCGACCGGGACCGCTGGCGCGGCGAGGGCTGGTGGTGGCCGACGGTGATCGCGGTCCTCGCCGTCGTGGTCGTCCTCGCCCTGTGGTGGCTGCTGGCCCAATTGCGCCGGGCCCGCCTCGCCGAGGTGCTGGTGGACAGCGGCGACGGCGAGGGCGCGCTGCTGCGGGGCCGGGCCCTGGAAGGGGTGCTCGCCCAGGAGGCGGGGACCTTGGACGGGGTGGCCCGCGCCCAGGTCACGCTCACCGGCCGGCGCAGTGCGCCGCATGCCAGGATCCGCCTGCTGATGGAGCCGCACGCGGCGCCGGACGAGGCGCTCGGCCGCCTCACCGACGAGGCGCTGGCGCATGCGCGGGATTCGGCGGGGCTGGCCGAGCTGCCGGCCGAGGTGCGACTGCGGGCAGTCAAGCACCGTGCGGAAAGGGTGAGTTGACGTACCGTCGGACGGGCTTGAACGGCCGGCCCCGCCCGACGGTACGGAACGAAGCCGGGCCGCTTCGGAGGCCGGTCCGGCTCAGGGCGGTGCCGGCTCGGAAGCCGGTCCGCTTCGGGAAGGCGCGGGTTCAGAAGCCGTGCCGGTAGCCGCCGTCGATCGGCAGCATGATGCCCGTCAGATACGACGCCGCGGGCGAGAGCAGGAATGCCGCGGTCCGGCCGAATTCCTCCGGCGTGCCGTACCGCCGCAGCGGAATGCGTGCCTCACCGGCCGCACGGGAGGCTTCCGCGTCGCCCGAGAGCGTATCCAGCTCACGCACCCGGTCCGTGTCGATCCGGCCCGGCAGCACGCCCACCACCCTGATCCCCCGGGGACCGAGCTCGTCGGCCAGGGACTTGGCGAAGCCGGCCAGGCCGGGGCGCAGCCCGTTGGAGATCGTCAGCCCGGCGATCGGCTCGTACACGGAGCCGG
This sequence comes from Streptomyces sp. NPDC058092, assembly GCF_042884935.1. Taxonomy (NCBI): domain Bacteria; kingdom Bacillati; phylum Actinomycetota; class Actinomycetes; order Kitasatosporales; family Streptomycetaceae; genus Streptomyces; species Streptomyces sp. NPDC058092. The sequence goes on along the minus strand of NZ_JBHVSY010000009.1, from coordinate 37,229 downwards.
AGAGCACGAAACCGATGACCCCGCCCTCGCCGAGCGTGGCCGCCGCGGCCCTGGCGAGACGTACCGCACCCAGGAACACCGAATCGAAGGCCGACTGCCACTGCTCGTCGGTGTTGTCGGCGAGGAAGCCGGGCGCCGGCCCGCCGACGCTGATGAGAATGCCGTCGAGCCGCCCGAACCGCTCGTGCGCGCTGTCCACCAGACGCTGAGCGGCGGTGGGGTCGGCATTGTCGGCGGCGAGGCCGACGGCGTCCGGCCCCAGTTCGGCGGCGGCCGCCTCGACGCGCTTCTCGTCCCGCCCGGTGATGATCACCCGCGCCCCGTCCTCGGCCAGCGCCCGGGCCGTGGCGTTGCCCAGCCCCCGGGTCGCTCCGGTGACGATGTACACGCGGTCCTTCAGTCCAAGATCCATGGGCCCTATCCTGCCGCCTCGGCCTCCAGCGTGTTCTCCCCGGCCAGGGCCATGGCCGTGCCCACCAGTCCGATGTGGCTGAACGCCTGCGGGAAGTTGCCGAGCTGCCGGCGCCCGACGGTGTCGTACTCCTCGGCCAGCAGCCCCACATCGTTACGGAGCGCCAGCAGCTGCTCGAAGAGGTCTCGGGCCTCCTCGGTGCGCCCCGTCAGGTGCAGGGCGTCGGCCAGCCAGAACGAGCACGCCAGAAAGGCCCCTTCGCTGCCGGGCAGCCCGTCGATCGAGGCGCCGTCCGTGCTGTAGCGGCGGACCAGGCAGCCGCTGCCCAGCTCCTCCCGGACCGCGTCGACCGTCCCGATCACCCGGGGATCGTCCGGCGGCAGGAATCCGGTCCGGGGGATCAGCAGTGTCGCGGCGTCCAGGTTCCGGGAGCCGTAGGACTGCGTGAAGGTGTTCCGTACCGGGTCGTATCCCTTCTCGCACACCTCCCGGTGCACGGCGTCCCGCATCGCCCGCCACCGGTCCGCGTCGCCGGCCAGCGAGGGGTTCTTCTCCAGGGTGCTCACGGCGCGGTCGGCGGCGACCCAGGCCATCACCTTGGAGTGCACGAAGTGGCGGCGCTGGCCCCGGATCTCCCACAGCCCCTCGTCCGGCTCGCGCCAGGTGGACTCCAGGAAGCCGAGCAGGCTGAGCTGCACATTCCAGGCGTGCGGCTTGTCGTCCAGGCCCGCCTCCCGCGCGAGCCGCAACGAGTCGATGACCTCCCCGTACACATCGAGCTGACGCTGGCGGACCGCGGCGTTGCCGATCCGGACCGGGCCGGAGCCCTCGAATCCGCGCAGCCACGGCAGCTCCGCCTCGGGCAGCCTGCGCTCGCCCGCCAGGCCGTACATGATCTGCAGATCGGCCGGATTCCCGGCGACGGCCCGCAGCAGCCAGTCCCGCCAGGCGGCCGCCTCCTCCAGATAGCCGGCCGAGATGAGCGCGCCGAGGGTCAGCGTGGAGTCCCGCAGCCAGCAGAAGCGGTAGTCCCAGTTCCGTACGCCGCCGATCTCCTCGGGCAGCGAGGTGGTGGGCGCCGCCACGATGCCGCCGGTCGGGCCGAAGGTGAGCGCCTTCAGCGTGATCAGCGAGCGGATCACCGCCTCCCGGTACGGGCCCCGGTACCTGCACCGGGCGGACCACGCGGCCCAGTCGGCCAGGGTGTTCTCCAGCGCCTCGAACGGGTCGACGAGTTCGGGGCGGGGCGAGTGAGAGGGGTGCCAGGTCAGGACGAACGCCACCTGCTCGCCCGCGGAGACGGTGAACGACGAGCAGGTCGAGAACTGCTGGCCCCAGGTCTTGACCGACGGCTCGCTGCGCAGCCAGGCCGAGTCCGGCCCCGCGACCGCCACCCGGTGCCCCTGCGAGCGGCGCATCCACGGCACGACCGAGCCGAAGTCGAAGCGCAGCCGGATCACGGAGCTCATCTCGACCGTCCCACTGACGCCCTCGACGATCCGCATGACATCGGGTTCCCGGTCGCGCTGCGGCATGAAGTCGATGACCTTGACCGTGCCGGTACGGGTCTCCCAGTACGTCTCCAGGACGAGGGAGTCACCCGCATAGCCGCGCCGGGTACAGGCGTCGGCGCCCTTCGGGGCGATCCGCCAGTGGCCGTTCTCCTCGTTGCCGAGCAGGGCCGCGAAACAGGCGCCCGAGTCGAAGCGGGGCAGACAGAGCCAGTCGACAGAACCGTTCCTGCCGACCAGGGCGGCTGTCTGCAGATCACCGATGAGGGCATAGTCCTCGATGTGTGGGGTCACGTTCTGGCGTGTTCCCGAACCTGGGCCTCGTTAAGCAGCCCAGCCCCACGAGAGGCAGGGGTCACGTCGGTACGCCGGCCCACGAAGGCGTTCCCGCACCCCGCCGGAGACGGCGTCAGGCCGTCGCGGGCTCCGGCTTCTCCGGCTGTTCCGGCGTCTTCGGCTCGGAGGTGTCCGGTTCCCCGGCGGCGGCCTCCACCCGGTCGCGCTTCTCCCGGCGGGCGAGGACCACGAAGCCCACCGGGACCCCGGCGGCGAACAGCCACCACTGCACGGCGTACGCCATGTGCGGGCCGATCGAGCCGTCGTCGGGGGCGGCGATCAGTTCCGGGGAGTCGCCGGACGGTTCGGGTCCCGTCTGCTCGATGTAGCCGCCGAGCACCGGCCGGGAGAGCCTCTTGGCCTCCTGGGCGCTGTTGATCAGCATCACCTGGCGGTCCGGCAGGTCCGCAATGTCCTTGATGCCGCTGGTACCGGTCGTCTCGTCGGCCTTGAGCCGCCCGGTCACGGTCACTTCGCCCTTGGGCACGGCCGGTACGTCGGGGAACGCGCGCTGGCTGTCGGCGGAGGGCACCCAGCCGCGGTTGACCAGGACCGTGCCGCCGCCCTTGAGGTCGAGCGGGATCAGCACATGGACGCCGATCCGGTCGTCGGTGGAGGTCCTGCGGCGGACGACCACCTCGTGCGCGGTGTCGTACGTGCCCGTGGCCGTCACCGCGCGCCAGTAGTCGGAGCGCGGGACCGTGTGACCCGGCGAGGTGATCGAGGCGACCGGAACCGGTTTCGCCTTGAGGTTGCGGGAGATCAGGGAGTTCTGCGCGACCTTGTGCTCATGCCGGTGCAGCTGCCAGAAGCCCAGCTCGACCATCGTGGGAATCAGTACGAGGGCGAGGAGGGCGAGGATCAGCCACTGCCGGGTCAACAGGAAGCGGTACACCCCATGACGGTACAACTGCGTCATGGGGTGCCTCGCGGAGGGGTGGGGGAAGGGGGCGCGGCGACGGCCGGTGCTCAGACTTTGTCGATGATGCCCACCCTTCCCTCGGCGCGGGCACAGTGACCGCCGCAGAACCAGTGGCCGTCGACCTCGACGCCCTGGCCGATGATCTGGACCCGGCAGTGCTCGCAGATGGGTGCCATGCGGTGAATGGCGCAGGAGAAGCAGTCGAAGACGTGCACCGCGCCCTGCGCGTGCACCTCGAAGGACATGCCGTAGTCGTTTCCGCAAACCTCGCAACGTGCCATGCGCCACAGGGTGGGACGCCGGAGCGGCGGCGGGCGAGCGGCGGGCGGGCGAGTCGCCGCCGGTTCACTCCGATGACCGCGCGGCCGGCTGCGCCGCCGCCGGCGCCACATCGCGCAACAGATGGGTGAACGCGCTCTCGTCCAGGATCGGTGTCCCGAACGACTTCGCCTTCGATGTCTTCGACGTCGCCGCGTCCGGGTCGTTGGTGACGAGCAGGCTGGTCAGCCGGGACACGCTGGTCGCCACGTGCAGCCCGGCCTCCACGGCCCGGTCCTCCAGCAGCTCGCGGTCGATGGAGGTGTCCCCGGAGAACGCCACCCGCATGCCCTGCATGAGGGGTTTGTCCTTCTCGTACCGCCCGGGGTTCGGATACGGGCATGCCGGACGCTTGCGCGAGGGACGCCAGCTGCCCTGACCGTACGAGGGCTGGTAGCCGATCCGCGGGGTGACCGGGGAGTCCGACCACTCGGTCAGCGGCCGGCACTCCAGCAGTGGCAGCCGCACCCCGCCCCGCGCCGCCGCGTGCAGACTGGGCCGGAACGCCTCGGCCAGCACCCGGGCATCGTCCAGCGCGTGGTGGGCGCGCTGCTGCACGACCCCGAAGTGCGCGGCCAGCGACTCCAGCTTGTGGTTGGGCAGTGGCAGCCGCAGCTCCTTGGAGAGCGCGATGGTGCACAGCCGCTGCTCGACGGGGGCGGTGACCGAGGCCCGTGCGTACTCCCGGGCCAGCATCGACCAGTCGAAGGCCGCGTTGTGCGCGACGAGCACGCGGTCCGCGAGCCGCTCGGACAGCTGGGCGGCGACCTCCCGGAAGAGCGGAGCGCCGTCCAGGACCTCGCTGGTCAGCCCGTGGATCCAGACCGGACCGGGATCACGCTGCGGATTGACGAGGGTGTACCAGTGGTCCTCGACATTGCCCCGCGCGTCCAGGCGGTAGACGGCCGCGGACACTATCCGGTCGTCCCGTGCGAGTCCGGTGGTCTCCACGTCGACGACCGCGTACCCCTGCGGGTAGGCGGTCGGCCACGGTGCTGCGGTCTGGCGGTCGTCGAGCATGGTCACAGAGAATACGGGCCGCTGCTGACAGTCTCCTATTCGGCCGTCTCCCGCCCGGGCGCCCGGCGTACGGGGCCGGCCAGCAGCCCCTCCACCAGGGCCCGTACGGAGTCCGCGAACAGCCGGTCCGGATCGGCGGGCCGGGCCAGCGCGCGGGCCAGTGCCGGGTCGTCGTCCGCGGTGGACGCGGCCCACAGATCGCCCTCGCCGGGGGACTGGACGGGGGACCGCTCCCGATTGCGTTCGACGAGCAGGAAGCCGACGGTCTGGAACTGCACCGCCCGCACAGCTGCCGCGGCCCGCGCCCCGCGCAGCCCCGCGGCGTGCACCTCGTGGACGAGGGCCCGCTGTGCGGGGAGGAACATCCGCTCGGTGAGCCCCCGTTCGTGGACCATCGCGATCAGATGCGGCCGGGCGCGCAGTTCGCGGCGCAGGCCGCGGGCGACGGAGACGATCCGGGCCGCCGGGGTCCGGCCGGCCGGGCGGAGGGTGCCCATCTCCTGCACGGTGCGCTCGACGAGGGCGTCCAGCAGCGATTCGCGATTGCCGACGTGCCAGTAGATCGACGTGACCGCGGTGCCCAGTTCGGCGGCGAGCCCGCGCATGGTGAGAGCCTGCGGGCCGTGCCGCCTCACCAGGGCGGTGGCGGTGTCCAGTACCTCTTCGCGGGTCGGCGACGATCGGGCCACAGTGCTCCCAGTGCTTCGAACTCCGTTACGTGCACGCCTATTTACCGTTCCTAGCCAGTGTGCATGAGTGAGTCCTGGACCCACCGCTGCGTACTGGGCGCATCCCGAACGGTGTTGGATGCACTTGGTCCCCGCTTTCGCGTCCCGCTCGGCGGCACGTCTCTGGGGGCGTGGTCCGTTGCGGGTGGGCGTGGTCCGTCACGCCCCGGTGCACCTGGCCTGGCCTGGGCGGTCCGATGCCCCGCACGATCTCTCTGGTCGTGTGGGGGCGGTGCCGTCCTTCCCCAAGCTCTCAACTACGTTCGAGCAGGGGATACCCCATCCCGGACCGGGTGTCCGAGAGCGCGTCGTCCGATCGCGATGCCGGCAGCATCATGACGGGACATCTTTCGCTTGGGGGTGGCCAGCGGTTTCTGCCAGTGCTGGGCACCCCACATCGAGGTGTAGGCGGGGTCGACCGCGACGATGCTCAGGCCGTGTTCGGCGGCCATGGAGACGAGCCGGGCCTTGAGCTTGCCGGTCGGGATACCGGAGATCAGCTGCCGGAACCGTTTCCTGCGGCCGTGCTTCTCGCGGGTCTTCTCGGTGGTGAGGTCGAGGTCTTCGATGGCGATCGCGGTGACACCGGCCTGTTTGGCCCAGTTGATGAGGCGGGTCAGGGCGTGGCGGATCTGGGCGTCGCGGTGGGCGGTGGTGCCGGACAGGTCGTAGGGGAAGCGGTGCGGGTCGCCGACGGGGTTGCCGTGTGGGTCGAGGTGGTAGGCGGCGAAGTGGTCGGCGTTGGTGTCGACGCCGACCACGCCCCGGACCCGGGCCGCCTCCAGCGGGATGGTCTGCACGACGGGGCGTTGCCAGGACGCGGTGAGGTACCAGCGGCCACGGTCCACGTCGAGGTGGATGCGGTAGGCGACGGCCCGGTTCGCGGCGATTCGGTCGGCCCACTCCTGGCCCCGGTGCGCGAACGCCACGGTCGAGGTGAGGGTGTACCGGCCGTGACGGGTGTTGGCCAGGTGCGCGAGCGGGGCAGGCAGCTTGATCGATACTTCGCCGTCCGGGGTGACGCGGATCGTTTCGTTCCCGAACCGTTTGCCGGATTCGCCGTCGGCGGCGATGAACCAGCGTTCCGCCTCCCAGCCTTCCCGCCACTGCTCCTCGGTGAGGTGGGCGTCGGCGAGGTGGTGGCGGGTGTTCAGGAGACGCTTGCCGCCCCGCACGACCCGGACGCGTCCGGCCTGCCGGTCGGCGACAGCGGCATCATGCCGGGCTTCCAGCACCGCGAGACGGCGGGACTTGCGAAACCACTCACCCCGGGAGCGGTAGCCGCCCGCGGCTCGCTTCGTACCCGGCGCGCCGATGGGGAGGGACAGGCGGTGCCGCAGCGTCCCGATCCCGGCCTCCAGATTCCGGATATACGCCGCCTGACAACGGCGGGCCAGCGCCCACTGATCGTGCGTGGCCTTGGTGATCGCACCCGCGATCCGCGACGACGACACCCCGGTCAGGTCCCGCTTACGCGACGCCCAAGAGTCCGGACCGTGCTCCAGGCCATCCGCGCAGCGAACCTTGAGATCACGGGAAGCGAGCGCGCCCTGATACGCGCCGACCGCGCGCAGAACCTTCTCGTCCTGGGGCGTGAGGTGCTTGAGACGGTCCCGGACCGCCACCCCGCACGGCCCCGGCACCACGAAGGCCGCAGCCAACTTCCTTAAACCACCCACCACATCACCTCCCCCTCCAGGCCGGGCAACTGTCACCCAGCCCAACGAGCACCAGCCGCCGAGGTCACCCATTCGAGCCCAGAACTTCCGTTCCCGCCCCGTGAAGCCGCCGACAGGACTCACTCCTGCTCACTACAACGCACCTCAACGCAGCAAACCGACAGCAGCTCACAACCCTTCATTCGCATCGGTGTAGCTGTGTTACAGAACCCGGGCATCGGACAACCGAGAAGGGCGGCTAACCCTCAGCATGCGCGTCTTCGAGTGCGACAACTGCGGACTCGTCATCGACCGGGACGCAAACGCCGGACGCAACCTGGTCGCCCTCGCGGCCCGCACCACAGGTACCGGAGTGGCCGGAGACCTGGACCCCGCCAAGGCGGAGTCGAAGCCCCGTGGAGCCGACCGCAAGACCCGCAGCACCCGCCCGCGCCACAAGGCTGGGACGGGGCGGGCAGGTGCTGCGATCCCCAGCCCCCGGGCCGGGAAGGAAACGGGAGACCGTCAACAAGCCACCAGGACACAACTCACGCCCTGGTGACCCGTTACGGACCATTCCGACGGAATCGCCGGGATCGCTGAGATCACTTGATGATCAAAACAACGGTGAGACCATCCTCGGGTGACGGATACCCAGGCGCATGACGAACCGCACGGCAACGGACTCGGCGCGCGGCTGAACTGGCTGCGCGCCGCGGTCCTCGGCGCCAACGACGGTGTGGTCTCCACCGCCGGCCTGGTCGTCGGTGTGGCCGGAGCCACCGCCGACCGCGGCATCCTGCTCACCGCGGGCCTGGCCGGACTGCTGGCCGGATCCATGTCGATGGCGGTGGGCGAGTACGTATCGGTCTCCACCCAGCGCGATTCGGAGAGGGCCGCACTGGCGACGGAGAAACGGGAACTGAAGGAGGCCCCCGAGGCGGAACTCATCGAGCTGACCGCCCTGTTGGAGGGCAGGGGCCTGAGCCACGAGGTCGCCCGCGAGGCCGCCGTCCAGCTCACCGAACGCGATGCGCTGCGCGCCCACGCGGTGGTCGAGCTGGGCATCAACCCGGACGAGCTGACGAACCCCTGGCATGCGGCGGCAGCGAGCTTCCTGGCGTTCACGGTCGGCGCGCTGCTGCCGCTGCTGGCGATCGTGCTGCCCCCGGCGTCGCTGCGGCTGCTCGTGACCGTGCTGTCGGTGCTGGCGGCGCTGGCAGGGACGGGCTGGTGGAGCGCCCGCCTGGGCGAGGCGACGGCAGGGCCCGCGGTGCTGCGGAACATGGGCGGGGGAGCGCTGGCGATGGCGGTCACCTATGTGGCGGGGGAGTTGCTGGGGGCGGTGGGGGTCTAGCCGGTTGTCCTGACGGGTGCGCTGCTGCGTCCATGACGTCGACCGGTGAGTTCGGCGTCGAGCGTCGGCTGAGCCACGCGCGCATGGCCGCCCTCGACGCCGCGCCGACCAGCGAGGGAACGTGGACGGGCGAACGGCCCTCCGGCCCTCTCGCCCGTCCATCCCGACCGGACCTCCGCTCAGAAGGCCGACGCCGGGAACGTTTCCGCGGCGACGTCGGCGACCGCGTACTACTTGCTGACGGCGAACCGCATCAGGGCATGCTCGTCACCCTGCTTGATCTTCCCCGTCACATTGATCACTTCGAGCTTCCACGTGCCGCCGACCCGCATGGCCTTGGCCACCGCGCAGCCGTTGTCCTGGGTGAGCAGGCTGGGCCATATGTCGGCGACCTGCTGTGAGCTTCCCCCGGTCGCGTCGTAGACCTTGAAACTGATGTTGCGGGCCTTCTGGAAGGAGCTGCCCTTCTTGAAGGCGGCAGCGACGAACACGATCGACGTGATGTTGCTCGGGATGCGCGCGAACTCGACCGTGACGGTCTCGTCGTCGCCCTCCCCGCGCCCGGTCTGGTTGTCGCCGCTGTGCACCAGCGAGCCGTTGCCCATGGGGTCCAGCGAGTCGAGGCCGGCCAGGCGCACCGGGTCCCCGCCCTGCGTGGCGATGGCGATCAGGTCGAGGTCCGTTCCGGCCTTGCGGCGGAGCAGGCCCATGACACCGCCGCTGCTGCCGGCCGTGGGGTCCCAGGACACGCCGATGGACAGATGGGTCACCCCGTCCAGGTCTGCCGGGCCGTCTTCCTTGGTGAGCGTGATCATGCGTGGATCATCCTTTTGTCAGGGGGATTGTCGGAGGGACTACACCACGCAGAGTGTGCCTGGGCGCCTCGGTGGTTCCATGTACGGGTCCCCATGGGCGAGGCGCGTATGAACCCTCTCGGGCTGTCCGGGGGCGGCAACTTTCGGACCCTGCAAGGGGAGTTGGGCGTCCTCGGGAGCTCCGGTGCGGGGATCGCGCGACGCCCGCGTTGGCGGAAGTCACCAAAGACTGCTGACACCGCGTCTCGCATACTTGTTGGTAACAACGTCTGGTGCGCGGCCGATCGGCGGCTCTACGGTGCTCCCATGCCGCCGAACCTGCCCGATGTCGTGCTCTGGTCCATACCGGCCTTCGTCCTGCTCACTGTCCTCGAAATGGCCCTCCACCACTTCCATCCCGATGAGGAAGCCGCCGGGTACGAGACGAAGGACGCCGTCACCAGCATCACCATGGGGCTCGGCAGCCTGGTCTTCGACCTGCTGTGGAAAGTGCCCGTCGTCGCGATCTACAGCGCCGTCTACGAGCTGACGCCGCTCCGTGTCCCCGTGCTGTGGTGGACCGTCCTGCTGATGCTGCTCGCGCAGGACTTCTTCTACTACTGGTCCCACCGCGGCCACCACGTCATCCGGATCCTCTGGGCGTGCCATGTGGTCCACCACTCCAGCCGGAAGTTCAACCTGTCCACCGCGCTGCGCCAGCCCTGGACGTCGCTGACCGTATGGCCCTTCTACGTGCCGCTCATCGCCTGCGGTGTCCATCCGGCCGCGCTCGCGTTCTGCTCGTCGGCGAACCTCGTCTACCAGTTCTGGGTGCACACCGAGCGCATCGACAAGCTCCCCCGGCCCTTCGAGTACGTACTGAACACGCCCTCCCACCACCGGGTGCACCACGCGTCGCAGGGCGGCTACCTGGACCGGAACTTCGGCGGCATCCTGATCCTCTGGGACCGGCTCTTCGGGTCCTTCACCGCCGAGACGGAGCGGCCCGTGTTCGGCCTCACCAAGAACATCGACACGTTCAACCCGCTCCGCGTCGCCACCCACGAGTACGCTGCGATCGCCCGCGACGTGCGCGCGGCGGGCAGCTGGAGCGAGCGAGCCGGACGGATCTTCCGCGGGCCCGGCTGGCAGCCCACCGGAGCGGTCGCCCGGACGGCCGTCCTCGCCCCGGAGCGCACCGGATGAGCGCCGACGCCGTCGGGAGCGCCGACGCCGTCGCGGACCGGCGGGAACGTCTCGTACGCCCGCTGCTCATCGCCTTTCTCGTGGCCTCGGCCGTCGACCTCGTCGGCGTCCTCGCCGACATCCCGGTCGCCCACCTCCTCGCCAAGCCCCTGCTGATGCCGCTGCTGGCCGGGTACGCCGCCGCCCGGCGCGGCCCCCGGCTGCTCATCGCGGCGCTCCTGTTCGGCTGGGGCGGCGACACGCTGCTGCTGCCCGACGCCGATGCCGCCTTCCTCATCGGGATGGGCTCCTTCGCCGCGGGCCACGTCTGCTACCTGTGGCTCTTCGGACGCGCCCGCAGCCCACTGCCCGCCGGGATCGTGTACGCCGCCGTCCTGGCCACCTTCGTCGCGCTGCTCTGGAGCGGGCTGCCGGCGGACATGCGGATCCCGATGACCGGCTACAGCCTGCTGCTCACGTCGATGGCGTACCGCGCCGGCACCCTCGGCCCGTACGCGGCCGTCGGCGGGGCGCTCTTCCTGCTCTCCGACGCGCTCATCGCCACCGGCATCGCCGACTGGCCGCAGCTGCCCGCCCCCGACTTCTGGGTCATGCTCACCTACATCGCCGCGCAGTTCCTGCTGACCGTCGGAGCGCTCGCACCCGGCGGGCGCACGAAGGTCCTCATCGAGCCGTGAGCCAGGCGGCCGCGTCCGCCCCCAGCCGGCCGGGCGGACGCGACCAGTCGGCGGGGGAGCCGTCGAAGGCGACCGGCGGCAGGGTGTGACGCAGCCGTCCCAGCGGGCTGTCCGTCTCCGTGAGCCACTTCTCCGGGTCGTACGACGAACCCGCGGCTTCGGCCCCCCGGCCGGCGGGCAGCTCGTCGAGGAGCCAGGCGGCAGTACGGGCGAGCGAGAGCGTGGCCAGCCGGGAGCCGCCCTCGTCGTGCTGCTCGGTCAGGGCGCGCAGCACGGCGGCGGCCAGCAGATAGCCCGTGCCGTGGTCGAGCGCCTGGGCGGGCAGCGCACCGGGCGGGTGCTCCGCCCCTGCCGCGGCCTCGACCGAGGCGATACCGGTGGCCACCTGCACCAGACTGTCGAAGCCGCGCTGCCGCGCCCACGGGCCGTGCCCCCACGCCGAGAGCCGCCCGATCACCAGCCCCGGCCTGCGCGCGGCCAGGGCCTGCGGGGTCAGGCCGAACCGCTCGACGGCCCCGGGCCGGTAGCCGATGACGACCACGTCCGCGCCGGCCAGCAGCTCGTCGAAGGCGGCCGCGCCGGAGCGGCTGCCGAGATCCAGATCCACCGACCGCTTCCCGAAACCGGTGTCGCGGTGCGCGTCCTGGCTCTCCGGGAACTGCGGGGCGTCGATCCGCAGGACGTCCGCGCCGAGCAGTGCGAGCGTACGGGTGGCGACGGGCCCTGCGATGACCCGGGTGAGGTCCAGCACGCGCACCCCGGCGGCGGGCAGCAGCTGTTCACCGGTGAGCGGCGTCGTCCGGCGGACGGGCGCGCTGTCGATACGTTCCCTGCCCACCAGCGGCGTACCCGCGACGGCGGCGCCCCGGGGGTCGGCAGCCCACTCCTGCGGCGTACGGGCGGCGACGGCCAGGCCACCCGCCGCGTACACCGTCTCCTCGATCTCGCCGCCCGGACGCCCGGCGAACGAGGCGGCGACGGCGTCCACGGCGATGTCGTCCGAGGTGTCCGCGGGCAGCCCCAGCGTGGCGAGCAACCGGGCACGGTGGTGCGGGTAGTTGGCGTGCGTACGGACCCAGCCGTCCGCCGTGCGCCAGAACCGGGACAGCGGGGCGAAGTTGGTCGGCGCGCGGCCGTCGATCCGCAGATGGCGCTCGCTGGTGAACGCCGTGGCCACCGCGCCGTCGTCGACGCGGACCTGCGGCACGGGGCGCGCGGTGCGGCGGGCGGCCAGTTCGGCGGCGGCCAGTGAGCAGACCGCGACGGCGGAACGGGCCAGTTCCATCACAGGCAGCCGGGCGGGCAGCAGCCCCTCGGGGCCACCCGTTCCGAGGGGCGCGAGAAGCGCGGGAGCACCGCCGAGCGCCGCCCAGGCCTGCTCCGTACCGGACATTCGTGCATGACTCATTCCCGCACTATGGCACTGAGTGCCACCAGCCGGGAAGAGGCGGCGGGAGAGCTGCCCGAAGGCCCCGGACCCTCCCGCCGCATCGCACGTCCCGGCGGACTCCTACCGGCGGACCGCGTTCAGCGCGTTCACCACACCGGCCCCGTAGAAGCCGTTGTGGTTCTTGTCGCCCTCGCAGACGGCGTCGATCTTGCCGTCACCGTTGATGTCGTACGGGGCGCCGCACTCGGTGGCGTCGGCCCCGGACGTCAGGAGCGCCTTCACCTGGGCCGCCGAGGCGTACGGGTGCGTCGACTTGATCAGGGCCGCGACGCCCGCGACGTGCGGGGAGGCCATCGACGTACCGTTCTTGTAGCCGTACTTGCCGCCCGGCAGCGTGGACAGGATCGCACCGTTCGTGGCGGGCGGTGCGGGCGTCTGGTAGACCGTCGAGTCACCGCCGGGAGCCGCGACGTCGATGACGCCGTTCCCGTAGTTCGAGTACGAGGACTTCAGCCCCTTCGCACCGGTCGCCGAGACGGTCACGACGCCCGGCAGCATCGCCGGGATGTCGAGGCACTCGCGCGGGTCGATCGTCCGGGTCACGGCCGTGGTGTCGTTCGGGCTGGTCGTGTCGTCGATCGCGCCGGAGGCCAGGTCGAACTTGCTGTTGCCGGCCGAGGCGACGTTCACCGTGCCCTTGCGCTCCGCGTACCCGGTGGCGCGGGCGACGGCCTCGACCAGGGCGCCCTGGTCGAGGTCGTTCTTGCAGTTGAACATCCACGGGTCGGTGTAATAGCTGTTGTTGGTGACGTCGACGCCGTGCTCGGCGGCCCAGACGAAGCCGCAGACGATCGACTCGGTGTAGAAGAAGCCGTCCGGGTTCGCGACCTTGATGCCGGCGACCTTCACGCCCGGCGCGACACCCGTCACCCCGATGCCGTTCTTCGCGGCGGCGATGGTGCCCGCGACATGCGTTCCGTGGTCGCTCTCGCCGGCCTTGGGACGCCAGGCGCCGTCCGTCGTGTCCGGCGCCCCGGACACGCAGCTCGCGGAGGCCCCGCGGTCGAAGTTCGGCGCCAGGTCCGGGTGGGTGTCGTCGACACCCGTGTCGATGACCGCGACGGTGACCTTGCTGCTGCCCAGCGTCTTCTGGTGCGCCTGGTCCGCCTTGATGGCGGGCAGATCCCACTGCAGGGGCTCCATCGGATCCTGGTCCGCCGTCGCCTCCGCCGCCGCGCTCCGGGCCTGCTCGGCGGTGAGCGGCTGCGCGACCCCGATGTCCGTGGTGGCCTGCGGAACGATGGGGTTGGTGCGGGTGGCCCCGGCCGAATCGACCCCCTTGACCCGGCGGATCGACTTCGCGAAGTCCGGGTTCTGCGACTCGACGACGATGACGCCGATCTGCTCATAGGCGACCACCACCGTGCCACCGGCCTCGGCTATCGCCTTCTTCACCTGCTTGACGGTCCCGTGATTGCTCCGCGTGTTGACGACGTACGAGAGCTTCGGGCCGTCCGTCGAGACCGCCGCCGTGGGCTGCGCGTCCACCGGTGCGGCAGAAGCGGCACCGGTCGGCAGGAAGCCGAGCGAGGCCGTGAGTGCCAATCCGACGGGCAGCGTCAGTGCGCGCGTCCGTCTGGATCCCAGATGAGCCATGGGGTCTCCACATCATCCGTGCCTGTCGACCGGACACAGGATGTGCCCAGTCGCGTACATGACGAGTGAAGTTATCGCTGATCAGCCCCACTATTCAATGAGTTGGGGGCACTTGGTTCGACCGGATGGGTGCGAAGAGGCGAATTCGAGAAGTGTGAACCCGCGGTGAACCGCTTCGCCGCGCTCTCCGTGCCGTTGTCAGGGGAGACGCACCACCATCCCCGACAACGAGGTTCCCCAGTGAAATCCGCCGTCCCCACCACCACCGCACCCGCGTCGCGAGGAGATTCTGTGGCTACCGATGCACCGCCACCCGAGGTCAGTACGGCCACCCGCCCTGCCGAACCCACGACCGAGGCGTTCATCGCGACGCAGGAGAGCGGGGAGTTCGGCGAACTGCGCCGCTCACACCGTTCGTTCGCCTTCCCGCTGACCATCGCCTTCGTCCTCTGGTACCTGCTGTACGTGCTGCTGTCCAACTACGCGGGCGGCCTCATGGGCACCAAGGTGTACGGCAACATCAACGTGGCCTTCGTGTTCGGCCTCGCCCAGTTCGTCACCACGTTCCTCATCGCCTGGTTCTACTCGCGCCACGCGGCCGCGAAGCTGGACCCGAAGGCCGAGGCCATCAAGTCCCGTATGGAGGCCGACGCATGAGCGCCGCGTACCACTCGCACCCCGCCCTCCAGCTGGCCGCCTCCTCGACCACCGAGCACCGGCCGCTGATCATCACGCTCTTCGCGGTGTTCGTCGCCGCGACCCTGGGCATCACCGTCTGGGCCGGCCGGCAGACCAAGAGCGCCGCGGACTTCTACGCGGGCGGACGGCAGTTCACCGCGTTCCAGAACGGGCTCGCCGTCTCCGGCGACTACATGTCGGCGGCGTCGTTCCTCGGGATCGCCGGAGCCATCGCCCTCTTCGGCTACGACGGCTTCCTGTACTCCATCGGCTTCCTCGTCGCCTGGCTGGTGGCCCTGCTGCTGGTCGCCGAACCGCTGCGCAACTCGGGCCGCTACACGATGGGCGACGTTCTCGCCTACCGGATGCGGCAGCGCCCGGTCCGCACCGCCTCCGGCGTCTCCACCATCGTCGTATCGATCTTCTACCTGCTGGCACAGATGGCGGGCGCGGGAGTCCTGGTCTCCCTGCTGCTCGGCATCACCAGCGACGCGGGCAAGATCCTCATCGTCGCGCTGGTCGGCGTGCTGATGATCGTATACGTCACGATCGGCGGCATGAAGGGCACCACCTGGGTCCAGATGGTCAAGGCCGTGCTGCTCATCGCCGGTGCCCTCCTGATGACCTTCCTGGTGCTGCTGAAGTTCGACTTCAACATCTCCGACCTGCTGGGCACGGCCGCCGCGAAGAGCGGCCACGGAGCGGCGTTCCTGGAGCCCGGACTCAAGTACGGCGCCACCGGCACCTCCAAGCTGGACTTCCTCTCCCTCGGCATCGCCCTGGTCCTCGGCACCGCCGGTCTCCCGCACATCCTGATCCGCTTCTACACGGTGCCGACCGCCAAGGCCGCCCGTAAGTCGGTCAACTGGGCCATCGGCATCATCGGCGCCTTCTACCTGATGACGATCGCGCTCGGCTTCGGCGCCGCGGCGCTCATCGGCCCGGACGAGATCAAGGCGAAGAACCCGGCCGGCAACGCGGCCGCCCCGCAGCTCGCCGAATACCTCGGCGGGGTCGGCTCCACCGGTGGCGCCGTGCTGCTGGCCGTCATCTCGGCCGTCGCCTTCGCCACCATCCTCGCCGTCGTCGCGGGGCTGACCCTCGCGTCCTCGTCCTCCTTCGCGCACGACATCTACGCCAACGTCATCCGCAAGGGGAAGGCTACCGAGAAGGAGGAGATGCGGGCCGCGCGCTGGGCCACCGTCCTCATCGGCGCGGTCGCGATCGTCCTGGGAGCCTTCGCCCGCGACATGAACGTCGCCGGACTGGTGGCGCTCGCCTTCGCCGTCGCCGCCTCCGCCAACCTGCCGACGATTCTCTACAGCCTCTTCTGGAAGCGCTTCACCACCCAGGGCGCTCTGTGGTCGATCTACGGCGGTCTGGCGAGCTCGGTGATCCTCGTGCTCTTCTCGCCGGTCGTCTCCGGCAACCCGAAGACCTCGATGTTCAAGGGCGTCGACTTCGCCTGGTTCCCGCTGGAGAACCCGGGCCTGATCTCCATCCCGCTGGGCTTCCTGCTCGGCTGGATCGGCTCCCTCCTCTCGAAGGAGAAGCCGGACAAGGGCAAGTACGCCGAGCTGGAGGTCAAGTCCCTCACCGGTGTCGGAGCGCACTGAGCGGGAACGAACCGGGTACGGCAACGGCCGTGTCGTAGGGTCCTACGACACGGCCGTGCCGCTCCTCGTGTCATACGGGCCCCTGCGATGTCACAGGTCTCGCGTAGTCTCGGAGAAGTCAGCCCGGAGAACCGGACACGGCGGCCGGGAAGCAACCGCGGGAGGGGGCCCACATGCTCATCGACACCTACGACAGGGTCGCCACCGACCTGCGCGTGTCACTGACCGACCGCTGCAATCTGCGGTGCACGTACTGCATGCCGGAAGAGGGCCTGCAATGGCTGGCCAAGCCCGACCTGCTCAGCGACGACGAGATCGTCCGCCTGGTCCGCATCGCCGTCACCCGGCTGGGCATCACCGAGGTCCGCTTCACCGGCGGTGAGCCGCTGCTGCGCCCCGGGCTCGTCTCCATCGTCGAGCGCTGCGCGGCACTGACCCCGCGCCCCAGGATGTCGCTCACCACCAACGGCATAGGGCTCAAGCGCACCGCGGCCGCACTCAAGGCCGCCGGCCTGGACCGGGTCAACGTCTCGCTGGACACCCTGCGTCCCGACGTCTTCAAGACACTCACCCGCCGCGACCGTCACCACGACGTGCTGGCCGGCCTCGAAGCCGCCCGCGACGCCGGTCTCACCCCGGTCAAGGTCAACACCGTCCTGATGCCGGGACTCAACGACGACGAGGCCCCCGACCTGCTCGCCTGGGCCGTCGAGCACGGCTACGAGCTCCGCTTCATCGAGCAGATGCCGCTCGACGCCCAGCACGGCTGGAGGCGTGACGGCATGATCACGGCAGGCGACATACTCCAGTCGCTGCGCACCCGCTTCACCCTCACCGAGGAGGGCGACACAGAGCGCGGTTCCGCCCCCGCCGAGCGCTGGCTCGTCGACGGCGGACCCCACCGGGTGGGCGTCATCGCCTCCGTCACCCGACCCTTCTGCCGGGCCTGCGACCGGACCAGGCTCACCGCCGACGGCCAGGTGCGCACCTGCCTGTTCGCCCGCGAGGAGACCGACCTGCGCGGCGCCCTGCGTTCCGACGCGCCGGACGAGGAGATCGCCCGGATCTGGACGCTCGCGATGTGGGGAAAGAAGGCCGGCTCCGGTCTGGACGACCCGTCCTTCCTGCAGCCCGACCGTCCGATGTCGGCGATCGGTGGCTAGGACCTGCCCGATCGGTCCTAGGACCTGGCCGATCCCGGTCCTTCGGACTCCCATTCCGTCAGCGCCACGACATCCTTGAGAAAGCCCCGGATGTCCAGGAACGAGGAGAGATGCTCCCGGTGTTCCTCGCAGGCCAGCCACGTCTTGCGGCGTTCCGGGGTGTGCAGCTTCGGATTGTTCCAGGCCAGCACCCACACGGCAGCGGCCCGGCAGCCCTTGGCGGAACAGATGGGTGCGGCGGCAGCGCTCTCGGCCGCGGATTCAGGGGAGTTCACGGACTCAACCCTAGGTCAGCGCCCGTACGGCCGAGCGGACCGGCTGTCCCGGACAACCCCCACCGGAGAGAAGCCGGAGAGGACCGAAGAAAAAGCGACGCCGAGCAGCCACGGGGGGAGCTGCCCGGCGTCGGTCTGTCGCTCCGACGGGGGATGCGGAGCGCTTAGGAAGTATGTCACGCAGACCGGGGTGCGGTGCACCGTAACTTCATGATTGGTCTGTCGTTTTCACGAGCCTTGGGTGTGGCGCGGCCTCAACTGTGCTTATGCCGATTTTCTCGTGGCTCATGCCGATTCCCCGGCGCGCCGGACCCCGTCGGCCTCCGGACCGGATTCCGCGGAACCCGCCCCGGGCGCGGCGTCGAGCATCGGCCGCACCGGCGTCGGGACGAAGGTCGAAGGAAGCGAAGGGGTGTTCTCCCGGCCCGCGTTGGCGATGACCACCGCCACGTACGGGAGCAGCACCCCGAGCGCCAGCGCGACGATCGCGACGTACCGCTCGACGTTCCACAGCACAGCGGCCAGGATCACCGAGACCGTTCGCACGGACATCGAGATCACATAGCGCCGCTGCCTGCCGCGGACATCGTCCGCGAGCCCCTGCCGCGCCTCCGTGATCCGGAAGACCTCGACACCGCTCTGCTTCCGCATCACGCCTCCACCACCCATCCCCAGCACCTCACGGGTCGGGGAAGACCACATACCCGTGCCGGACGCTCCCCGGACCGGACTGGATCCACGGTACGCCCGGTGTCCGACGGCTTCGAGGCCGGGGCGCGCCGTATTCCGTGGGATCGGAAGCCGGGCCGCGCATACGGACGCGTCCGGCGTGCGGTGCATGGTCCACGGGCCGAGACTGGGCCCACATGCGCGACATCACGTCGCACGAGGAGGCGACATGGGCTGGTTGTGGGCAATCATCGTGGGTCTGGTACTCGGCCTGATCGCGAAGGCGATCCTGCCCGGCAAACAGAGCATCCCTCTCTGGCTGACGACGATCTTCGGCATCCTCGGCAGCGTCCTCGGCAATTCCGTCGCCACCTGGATCGGGGTCAACGACACCAGGGGCATCGACTGGACGCGCCATCTGTTCCAGCTGATCGGCGCCGTGGTCATCGTCGGGGTCGGCGACATGCTGTGGGCGTCGTTCCGCGGCAGCAGACAGAAGGCCTGAAACGACGAGCCGCGGCCCTGAGTCGACGAGCCGCGGCCCTGAGCCAGGAATGAAGGCGGGCCCGAACCGACGGGCAGCTCGGGCGGCGCCGGGCCCGGGGCCACAACGCGACCGCGGCCGGACACGCGTCACGCGTGCCCGGCCGCGGTGCGACGTCCGGTCTCCAGGATCAGCCGGTGACCTCGACGGCAGCGAGGTTCTTCTTGCCCCGGCGCAGCACCAGCCAGCGCCCGTGCAGCAGCTCCTCACGGGCCGGTGCGCTCTCGCCGTCCGTGACCTTGACGTTGTTCACGTACGCACCGCCCTCCTTCACCGTGCGGCGGGCGCCCGACTTGCTCGGCGCCAGGCCGACCTCCACCAGGAGGTCCACCAGCGGGCCGAGCTCGGTGACCCGCGCGTGCGGCACCTCGGACAGCGCGGCGCTCAGCGTCGCCTCGTCCAGCTCGCCGAGCTCGCCCTGGCCGAAGAGCGCCTTCGACGCCGCGATGACCGCGGCGCACTGGCCGGCGCCGTGCACCAGCGTCGTCAGCTCCTCGGCCAGCGCGCGCTGCGCCGTCCGGGCCTGCGGACGCTCCTCGGTGACCTGCTCCAGCTCCTCCAGCTCCGCGGGGGTCCGGAAGCTGAGGATGCGCATGTACCGGGAGATGTCCCGGTCGTCCACGTTCAGCCAGAACTGGTAGAACGCGTACGGCGTCGTCATCGTCGGGTCGAGCCAGACGGCCCCGCTCTCGGACTTGCCGAACTTGGTCCCGTCCGCCTTCGTCATCAGCGGGGTCGCCAGCGCGTGCACCTCGGCGCCCGGCTCCAGCCGGTGGATCAGGTCGAGGCCCGCGGTGAGGTTGCCCCACTGATCGCTGCCGCCCTGCTGGAGGGTGCAGCCGTGGCGCCGGTACAGCTCCAGGAAGTCCATGCTCTGGAGCAGCTGGTAACTGAACTCGGTGTAGCTGATGCCCTCGTCGGACTCCAGCCGCCGGGCGATGGAGTCCTTGGTCAGCATCTTGTTGACGCGGAAGTGCTTGCCGATGTCCCGGAGGAACTCGATCGCGGACATGCCCGAGGTCCAGTCCAGGTTGTTCACCATGACCGCCGCGTTCTCGCCCTCGAAGGACAGGAACGGCTCGATCTGGGACCGCAGCCGCGTCACCCAGTTGGCGATCGTCTCAGGATCGTTCAGCGTGCGCTCGGCGGTCGGCCGCGGGTCACCGATCTGACCGGTGGCCCCGCCCACCAGGGCGAGCGGCCGCAGACCGGCCAGCTGGAGCCGGCGCATGGTGAGCACCTGCACCAGATGGCCGACGTGCAGACTCGCCGCGGTGGGGTCGTAGCCGCAATAGAACGTGACCGGACCGTCCGCGAGAGCCTTGCGCAGTGCGTCCTCGTCAGTGGACTGGGCGAACAGCCCACGCCACTTCAGCTCGTCGACGATGTCCGTCACGGTTCCGTGTCTCCTCAGCTACATGTATCGAAAGGCACCAGTCAGTCTAGGCGGGTCACACGCCCGCGCTCACCGAGCTCATGTTGAAGTCCGGGATCCGCAGCGCGGGCATGGCGGCCCGGGTGAACCAGTCGCCCCACTCGCGCGGCAGCGTCTTCTCCGTACGGCCCGCTTCCGTGGCCCGCGACAGCAGATCCACCGGCGACTCGTTGAACCGGAAGTTGTTCACCTCGCCGACGACCTCGCCGTCCTCGACGAGATACACCCCGTCGCGGGTCAGCCCGGTCAGCAGCAGCGTCGCCGGATCGACCTCCCGGATGTACCACATGCAGGTCAGCAGCAGCCCGCGGCCGGTCGTCGCGGCCACCATCTCCTCCAGCGACCGCTCACCGCCGCCCTCCAGCAGCAGATTGTCGATCGCCGGCGCGACCGGCAGCCCGGTCAGCCCCGCCGTGTGCCGGGTGGTCGTCAGATGCTCCAGCCTGCCGTCCCGGATCCAGTCGGTCGACGTCAGCGGCAGACCGTTGTCGAATACGGAAGCGCCGTCCCCGGAAGCATGGGCGATCACGAACGGCGCCGACTCCAGGCCCGGCGCGTGCGGGTCGCTGCGCAGCGACAACGGCAGCTCGGACAGGGTCTCGCCGATCCTCGTTCCGCCGCCCGGCTTGGAGAACACCGTCCGGCCCTCCGCGGCGTCCCGTGCCGTCGACGACCACAGCTGGTAGACCAGCAGATCGGCCACGGCGGTCGGCGGCAGCAGCGTCTCGTACCGTCCGGCGGGCAGCTCGATACGGCGCTCCGCCCAGCGCAGCCGCTGCGCCAGCTCCGCGTCGAGCTCGGCCGGATCGACGTCCTTGAAGTCGCGCGTGGAACGGCCCGCCCAGGTCGACCGGGTCCGGTCGGGGGACTTTGCGTTGAGCTCCAGCGTTCCGTTCGGCTGGTCGTGGCGCAGCCGCAGCCCCGTCGACGTACCGAGGTACGTGGAGGTCAGCTGGTGGTGGGCGAAGCCGTACAGCTCACGGCCACCGGACCGGGCCCGGGCGAAGGCGTCGCCGAGCGCCGGGGCGAACTCCGCGAAGACGTCCGATCCCGTCTCGGCCGGTGCGTCCGCGAAGTCGGGCGAGGCGGGTACCCCGCCGATAAGCGGCTGCGCGTCCTCCGCAGGCCCGGCCCCGCGCGCGGCGGCCTCGGCGGCCCGCACCAGCGGCTCCAGATCGTCGGCGGTCACCGCGGACCGCGACACCACCCCGGACGCGGTGCCCTGCGCACCGTCGACGGTCGCGATGACGGTCAGGGTCCGCCCCCGCGTCACGCCGTTCGTCGTGAGCGCGTTGCCGGCCCAGCGCAGATTCGCGGACGACTCCTCGTCGGCGATGACCACACAGCCGTCGGCGGTGGACAGTTCGAGCGCCCGCTCGACGATCTCGTGCGGCTTGCTGACGCGGATCATCGTCCGGCCTCCTGCGTCGTGTTGAGACTGTGCTGTCCCGGGTGTCGACCCCCGGACCCCCAGCCGGTTCCGTGGTGACCGCTCATCGTCCGGCCTCCTGCGTCGTGTTGAGGATGTTCACGCCCCGGAAGAGGGCGGAGGGGCAACCGTGCGAGACCGCCGCGACCTGGCCCGGCTGTGCCTTGCCGCAGTTGAAGGCGCCGCCCAGGACATACGTCTGCGGGCCGCCGACCTTCTCCATCGAGCCCCAGAAGTCCGTCGTCGTCGCCTGGTACGCGACGTCACGCAGCTGCCCGGCCAGCTTGCCGTTCTCGATGCGGAAGAACCGCTGCGCGGTAAATTGAAAGTTGTACCTCTGCATGTCGATCGACCAGGACCGGTCGCCGACCACATAGATCCCGCGCTCCACCCCGCCGATCAGATCCTCCGTGGACAGCCCGCCCGGATCCGGCCGCAGCGACACGTTCGCCATCCGCTGCACGGGGACATGCCCCGGCGAGTCGGCGTAGGCACACCCGTTGGACCGGCCCAGACCCGTCAGCTTCGCGATCCGCCGGTCGAGCTGGTACCCGACCAGCTTCCCGTCCTTGATCAGGTCCCAGGACTGCGCCTCGACCCCCTCGTCGTCGTACCCGATGGTCGCGAGCCCGTGCTCGGTGGTGCGGTCGCCCGTCACATTCATGACGGGGGAGCCGTACGCCAGCTTCCCCAGCCGGTCGAACGTGGCGAACGAGGTCCCGGCGTACGCCGCCTCGTATCCCAGCGCCCGGTCCAGCTCGGTGGCGTGGCCGATCGACTCATGGATGGTCAGCCAGAGATTCGACGGGTCGACGACCAGGTCGTACGTCCCCGCCTCGACGCTCGGCGCCCGCATCTTCTCGGCCAGCAGCCCGGGAATCCGCTCCAGCTCGTCGTCCCAGTCCCAGCCGGTCCCGGTCAGGTACTCCCAGCCGCGGCCCACCGGCGGGGCGATCGTCCGCATCGAGTCGAACTCACCCGTGGTCCCGTCCACGGCGACTGCGGTGAACTGCGGATGCAGCCGCACCCGCTGCTGGGTGGTGACGGTGCCCGCCGTGTCCGCGTAGAACTTGTTCTCGTGGACGGTCATCAGCGAGGCGTCCACATGCGCGACACCCTCCGCGCCCAGAAGCCGGCTGCTCCACTCGGCGAGCAGACCCGCCTTCTCCTCGTCCGGTACGTCGAAGGGGTCGATGTCGTACGCCGAGACCCAGGTCCGCTCACCGTGCACCGGCTCGTCCGCCAGCTCCACCCGCTCGTCGGACCCGGCCGCCGCGATCACCTTCGCCGACAGCTTCGCCATGGCGACGGCCTGCGAGGCGACCTTCGCCGCGGCATCCATCGTCAGATCCACGCCCGACGCGAACCCCCACGCCCCACCGTGCACCACACGTACCGCGTACCCGAGGTCGGTGGTGTCCGAGGTCCCGGCGGGCCGGGCGTCCCGCAGCCGCCAGGACGCGCTGCGTACCCGCTCGAACCGGAAGTCGGCATGCACGGCCCCCAGCGCACGGGCACGGGCGAGCGCCGCGTCGGCGAGGGCCCGCAGGGGCAGGGCCAGGAACGACTGATCTACCTCATGAGGCATGTAGCACTCCGTCTTTTCGGCATGTGCCAGCAGTGAACCATGCCGTGCGTCGAGGGCGACCGGCCATGGGTTTCCCCGGACGGGCGCGCCGGGCTCGCCAACCGGTTGGGCGTGGGCCACCCGAGTCCTGGATCCGATGGCGGTTCCTCGAACAGAGTTTTATCTCCTACGAGATGGCCCCTCGGGCAAGCCGTCTCGGCCGACGTACAGCTCGACTTCCTCGGGGGCGAGGAGGAGACACGTACTCGCGCACAGCAACGGCCGCCCGCCCGGACGGCATCCTCGGGCGGACGGCCGTTCGCGTGCCGCAACCGATCACAGTTCGCCGTCGATCACGCCCGCCCTGAACGCGGCCCACCCCGAGGCCGTGAACCGTAGGGGGGTGCGTGCAGGGTCTTTCGAGTCGCGTACCGCCGTTGCTCCTCCGGGGAGGTTGGCGATTTCTACGCAGTTGTTCTCGGCTCCACTGGCGGAGGACCTGCGCCAGGCCGCGATCGAGAGGTCGTGTCCGAACAGTTCCGCCTCGGGCGCGTTCACCTTCTGTGGCCTTCTTCCATCTCAGCTATGCGTGCGGCCGAGTCCTCCGTGGACAGCGCCGTGGCACGAATCCGCTCGAACGCCTTCGCGAAGGGCGACGCTCCTTCGCCCTCAAGGTAAGTCTCTCCGCTGAGGTTTTCCAGCAGAACCACGTCCGGGGCGGGGCCGGGGAAACCGACCATACTGAAGCCGCCTACGACTCCAGGGTGCGCGGTTGAGTCCAACGGCATCAATTGGATGGTCACGTTGGGCATCTCTGCCGAATCGAGCAGGCGTCGCAACTGCTCGCGCATGGTGGCGGGACGGACGGCGAATCGCTGGTGGAGCGCGGCCTCGTGGATGATGGCCCACAGCTCCAACGGCTTTCCCGGTCGAGTGAGTACGGACTGCCGGGCCAGCCGCACTTCGGCAAGGGCCGCAACTTCGTCGGTGGTGCGGAAAGTTGTGATTCCCGCGATGTTCTCACGCGCGTACGCAGCGGTCTGCAACAAGCCCGGGATCACCAATGGCGACCATTCGCAGATCTGCGAGGCGTCGGACTCCAGCGAGATGTAGTCGGCGTAGGCGGGGGACACGATTCCGCTGTAGGTCTGCCACCACCCCTTCTTGCTGGCGTCCTTGGCCAGATTGTCCAGGGCGTTGAGCGTTTCCGGATCGTTGATCCCGTAGGCCTTGAGCAGCGCCACGACATCGCCGGGCCTGATGGCCTGATTGGCGCTCTCGATCTTCGACAGCTTCGGGCCTTTCCAGCCCATGGCGACGGCAGCCTCGTCGAGCGTCAGACCTGCGCCGTTCCGTAGACGTCTGAGCGTGGATCCCAGGCGTCGGCGCCGGACGGTCGGTACCAGGGGAGAGTTGGGCATGTCGCAGTCATACCTCAGTAATTGGTGCTGCTGATTACCTTCCGGGAACTCGTAACCGAAAGAGGTAGAAAACTTGCTACCCAGGGTGGAGGGGGCGCATCATCGCTACTCATCGCAACCCACCGTGCATGGGCAATTGCCAAGCGTGGTGGAAGTCAATACTTCGCGCGGCCTCACGCCGCAGGCTGGAGGCGTCATGTTCGGCATGGCCGACGAGGAAGACCAGGACCCGCAGTCCCCGCCACCCGCCGTCGGGCGCTACGTGCGCTACCGGAGCCGCGGCTTCGCGGCACACATCAACGCCTCCGGCCCGAACCTCTGCTCCGTACGTGAGCTCACCGCCAAGGCCCTGGCCGAGCTCGGCGTGCAGGGCGACGTGGCCGACACCGCGCAGCTCGTCGTGTCGGAGCTCGTCGGGAACGCCGTCCGGGCCTGCGGGGATCACGTGCCCGTGGTGGTGGGGGTGTACGCCGCGGCCTTCGGGGTCGCGGTCAATGTCCATGACCCCGACCCGCGTACCGTTCCACGCCGTCGAGGTATCGCGCTGGACGACGCGGAGGCCGAGGTCGGCCGCGGCCTCGCGCTGCTGGATCTGCTCGCACCGGGCTGGCACGTGGTGCGGTCGTCGATCGGCAAGCAGATCCGGTGCCGGGTCCCCTGCCCGACCGGGTGAGCCTCGCGAGGGCAGCGGGTCCGGTACTCGCTCGCTGGTAGCCACAACCGATCGAACGTGAGCCCAATTGCCGCAATGACGTGCGATTTCGTCGATTGTCGGCCCCGCGGGGTAGTCTCTCGGTCACGCCGAGTTGACAGTCAACTGGCCTGACGGCGGCGAGTGTTGGGGAGATGGTGGATGGTCGGGCGCGAAGTGTCACCGGCGGATCACCAGGACAAAGAGATCCGAGAAGTCCTCAAGCGGCTCGTGGCTGCCGGATGGATCCTGCGCAAGGAGGGTCATTGGGCGCGGCTGTACTGCCCGTGCGTCGGAGGAGGCTGTCTCACCATCCCGGTGCCGGGCACGGCGAGGAATCCGGGGCGTACGGCGCGCAATCTCGCGCGGCGCGCGAAGCTCTGCCCGCTCCCCGAGGGGGATCCGCGCCGCACCCTCGGCGGCGGTGTTGTCGTTTGACAACGTACCCGTGCTGGGTAAGTCTGCCCTCATGAGGGTGGCGAACCCCGGCGCGGAGGTTTGTGAAGGCACGGACAAGGGGGATCGAGGGCGCGATGGAATACGAGTTTCTCTTCGTCGTGGACGGCGTCGGCGTGGACGACGATGTGGCAGTCGGCATCATCTTCGACGAGTTCGACGGGCTGCTCACCCGGCATCGGGGCAAGCATCTGCTCGATGTGTCCGAGACCGGTGACAGTGCCATCGACGCCGCGCACCGCCTGGTGGTCCGGCTGTACCAGGAGCTGCCCTCGCTGCGGCTGCTACGGCTGGATCCGGATCTGGTCGGAGTGTCCGACATCGCCGAGCGGACCAGCCGCAGCCGTCAGAACATCCTCCAATGGGTGAACGGCGAACGGCGTCATGACGCCCGGGTGTTCCCCGATCCTGAAGGTACGGTCGGGCGCTCCCTCGTCTGGCGCTGGGCCGAGGTCAACGCGTGGCTGGCCGGGATCGGCGAGAGCGTCGGTGATGCGGGAGCGACGCGGGAAGACGCCCTGCACATCGACTTCATGCTGCCCCGCTGGCGGCAGGTGCTCGACGACGGGCTGCCGATCGTGCGTGTTGTCGACGCCGTGCCGGAGGACGAGCGCTCGGGCGACCGCGCCGCCGTCGCCCAGCTTCTGGAAGGCACGCTTTCCGCGCCGGGTGTGCTGGAGATGATCTCCGCGTTCCCCAGGGCCGAGCACCAGCGGCTCACCGTCATCTGTGCCGTACTGCCGGACCGGCTGGACGAGGTGGCCGCACGCATCGGCAGTGACGAGAGCGCCGTGATTCTCGCCTACCAGGGCCGGGAGAATGAACTGCACCTGACTCCCGTCACCGCACGCGACGTGCCGGGTGCACGCCCCGTCTCGGAACTGGGCCTGGGGACGGACGCGACCGTGGGCGATCTGCTGCTCGTCATCACCAACGGAGAGGTGGCACCGACCACCCCGGTGACCGTCGCCGTGTGACGGCAGGTACGTCCGGGGCCCTGCCATGCCCGACCGGCCCGGAGTCCCGGCCGTACGCACCGTACGGGAGGGAGCCGCGTCAACTCCCTTCGAGGCCACCGCCCGAGCGCTCAGTCAGGCGTATCGCGTACGGCTCGGGCCGGCCGACGGCCACCTGGTTCATGAGTCCAGGCACCCGACACCGTACGGGTGCCGGTTGCCGGAGAAGAGTCGGAGGAGATGGGGCGCCGCTGCTGTCCCGTCGGGCAGGCCGCGCCCGGCGGCTCGGCGATCGATCGATGAGTACACGACTGTAGGAACCCCACAGAGCCCCGCGGAAGGCGCTGTCAGGGGCCGATTGCTCGCGGAGCGGGTGGTACCGATAGGTTTTCGAGGTACCAGACCGCTATCGAAAGGGTGATCCGTTGAGCCGCTCGGTTCTCGTCACCGGAGGAAACCGGGGCATCGGCCTCGCCATCGCCCGCGCTTTCGCCGACAACGGCGACAAGGTCGCGATCACCTACCGCTCGGGCGAGCCCCCCCAGATCCTCACCGAGGCGGGCGTTCTGGCCGTCCGGTGCGACATCACGGACGCCGAACAGGTGGAGCAGGCCTACAAGGAGATCGAGGACAAGCACGGCCCCGTCGAGGTACTGGTCGCCAACGCCGGTATCACCAAGGACCAGTTGCTGATGCGGATGTCCGAGGACGACTTCACGTCCGTGCTCGACACCAACCTCACCGGCACCTTCCGGGTCGTCAAGCGCGCCAACCGCGGCATGCTGCGCGCCAAGAAGGGCCGCGTCGTCCTCATCTCCTCCGTCGTCGGGCTCCTCGGTTCGGCCGGACAGGCGAACTACGCCGCCTCCAAGGCGGGTCTGGTCGGCTTCGCCCGGTCGCTGGCCCGTGAACTCGGCTCGCGGAACATCACCTTCAACGTCGTCGCGCCCGGTTTCGTCGACACCGACATGACGCAGGCGCTCACCGAGGAGCAGCGCAAGGGCATCGTGTCCCAGGTGCCGCTCGGCCGCTATGCGCAGCCCGAGGAGATCGCCGCCGCGGTGCGCTTCCTCGCCTCCGACGACGCGTCGTACATCACTGGAGCCGTCATCCCCGTTGACGGCGGATTGGGCATGGGTCACTGATCACCATGAGCGGAATTCTCGACGGCAAGCGCATCCTCATCACCGGTGTGCTGATGGAGTCGTCCATCGCCTTCCACACCGCCAAGGTGGCTCAGGAGCAGGGTGCCGAGGTCATCCTGACCGCGTTCCCCCGGCCCACGCTGACGGAGCGCATCGCCAAGAAGCTGCCGAAGCCGGTCAAGGTCATCGAGCTGGACGTGACCAACGCCGAGCACCTCGACCGCCTCGCCGGGCTGGTCCGTGACGAGCTCGGTTCGCTCGACGGCGTCGTGCACTCCATCGGTTTCGCGCCGCAGGACGCGCTCGGCGGCAACTTCCTGAACACCCCGTTCGAGTCCGTCGCCACGGCGATGCACGTCTCGGCGTTCTCGCTGAAGTCGCTCGCCATGGCCTGCAAGCCGCTGATGAACGAGGGCGGCTCGATCGTCGGCCTCACCTTCGACGCGCAGTACGCCTGGCCGCAGTACGACTGGATGGGCCCGGCCAAGGCCGCGCTCGAGGCCACCTCCCGCTACCTCGCCCGTGACCTGGGCAAGGACGGCATCCGCTGCAACCTGATCTCGGCCGGACCGATCGGCTCCATGGCCGCGAAGTCCATCCCGGGCTTCTCCGAGCTCGCGGACGTGTGGAACACCCGCTCCCCGCTGGCCTGGAACATGGCGGACCCGGAGCCGGCCGGCCGCGGTGTCGTCGCCCTGCTCTCGGACTTCTTCCCGAAGACCACCGGCGAGATCGTCCACGTCGATGGTGGCGTGCACATGATGGGTGCCTGAACCCGCGCCGACAGGCTGTGACACGGCCGTGTACCGCCTCTGAGCAGGCGGTACGCGGCCGTCGTGCGTCTGGGCCCGACCCCGACCCGCTCAAGTCGAAAAGATGGTCGATCCACCGCAGAATGTGGTGGAACCGAACTTTTGGTCAGGCTGCGGGGAGGAGGTCGCTGTGCGCTCCACACGTCGCCGAACCTGGGCCCTGCCGGCGGCCTCCGTGCTCATCGCCGGACTGATCGCCCCCCTGGGCATATCCGTCATATCCATGGCGGGGCGGGGTGGAACCGGGGCATCCGCCCCCGACGCTCCCACCCCGGAGCCCGCCGGATCCGAATGCCGTACGTCGGTCCTGGGCTCCCGGGTCGTCGCCTACTGCCACAACCCGTACCCCTCCACCGACCGCGTGCAGCTGCACACCGAATGCCGCCGCTGGTGGGACATAGACGCCGACGCCACCCCGGTCGATGTGGGACCGGGACAGACCGTGCGGCTCGACGACCGCTGCTGGAAGGAAGTCGGCTCGGTCTGGGTCACACACCGGGTGCAGAGTTCCGTTTGACGCGCGACGCGAACCCGGTCGACCCGGAGTGACTGCGGTCGACGCGACGCGACACCGGTCGACGTGAGGTGACTTCGACCCTCACTCCTGGTCCGCCGGACAGCCGCGCCCCTCACACCCGGTCCACCAGGCAGCTCAGCGCATGACTCGCGGCCTCGGCCGCCGCCGTCTCCGTGTCCCCCGCCCGGATCGCCTCCACCAGCCGGCCGTGGTCCATGAGGCTCTCCGGCCCCAGCTCATGGCCGACATCGACCCTGAGATAGTCGCGCAGCAGATCGCCCAGGTCGGCGTAGAGGCCGGTCAGCACGTCATTGTGCGAGGCCGCGACCACGGCCAGATGCAGCGTCGCGTCCGCCGCGACGAACGCCTCGGCATCACCCGCGGCCCAGGTCTCCTCCCGGCGTGCCATGAGCGCGTCCAGCTGCTTCAGATCCCGCTCGGTACGCCGGGCGGCCGCCAGCCGTGCCGCCGACGACTCCAGGGTGGAGCGCAGCTCGGCGACATGGCGCGGATCGGCGGCGGCGAAGCGGCGGTGCATCACCCCGGCCAGTTCACTGGTGGCGATGACATAGGTACCCGAGCCCTGCCGGATGTCGAGCAGGCCGTTGTGCGCGAGCGCGCGCACGGCCTCGCGGACGGTGTTACGGGCCACGCCCAGCTGCTCCACCAGTTCGGGCTCGGTGGGAATCCGTGACCCCACGGGCCACTCGCCCGAGGTGATCTGATTCCTCAGCTGGGCAATCACCTGGTCGGCGAGTGCCGAACGCCGCGGAGACGTCAGCGCCATGGTGCTCCTTGCTCGGGTTGCTTCGGTGACGGGTTGCTGCGGTGATGAGAGGGGAGAGGGGTACGGGGTGGGCCTGACGGGGTGGGTCTGGATGGTCTCAGAGGAGTATGCGCAGGATTGGACAATCAATCATCCCATGATTCTATGATGACTTCATGCCCGACGACGAGACCCAGCCGCAGCCCCGGACCCCGACCCGGACCCTGAGCCCCGCCACCACCGCGGACACCCCGACGAAATCCCCGGCCCCGGAA
This sequence comes from Streptomyces sp. NPDC058092, assembly GCF_042884935.1. Lineage (NCBI taxonomy): Bacteria > Bacillati > Actinomycetota > Actinomycetes > Kitasatosporales > Streptomycetaceae > Streptomyces > Streptomyces sp. NPDC058092. The sequence goes on along the minus strand of NZ_JBHVSY010000009.1, from coordinate 6,829 downwards.
GCCCCGCAGACCGCACAGGCCGTGCAGACCGCTCCCGGGCCGTCCCCATGGCTGCTCCGTCTCGTCGCCATCGGGCTCGTCCTCGCCGCGCTCAACCTCCGTCCCGCCATCACCAGCCTCGGCCCCCTCCTCGAAGAGGTGCAGGACGGGCTGCACATGAGCGGCAGCGTCGCCGGTGTCGTCGGCTCCGTACCGCCGCTCTGCTTCGCGGTCTTCGGCGTCATGGCGCCGCGCCTCGCCCGCCGCTTCGGCCCGGGCGCGATCGTCTGCGCCGGCATGATCGCCATCACTGCCGGTCTGGTGATCCGGCCGCTCGTCGGCGGCACGGTCGGCTTCCTCGCCGCGAGCGCCCTCGCTCTCATGGGCATCGCCGTCAGCAACATCCTGATGCCGGTGATCGTCAAGCGCTGGTTCCCGGATCGCGTCGGCTCCATGACCGGGCTCTACTCGATGGCCCTGGCCCTCGGCACCTCGCTCGCCGCCGCCGTGACCGTGCCGATGACCAGTGCGCTGGGCGGCAGCTGGAGGGCGGGCCTCGGCATCTGGGCCGTCCTCGCCGCCGTTGCGATCCTGCCCTGGATCCCGCTGGTACGGGACCGGCGCGGCGCCCCCGGGCGGCTCGCCGCCCGCCACCAGGAGGCCCCGGCGCTCAGGATCACCCGGAGCCGTACGGCGTGGGGCCTCGCCTGCTTCTTCGGCCTGCAGGCCACCGCCGCGTACATCACCATGATGTGGATGCCGCAGATCTTCCGCGACGCGGGGGTCTCGGCCGGTACGGCGGGCTTGCTGCTCGCCGTGACCATGGCGATGGGCGTGCCGCTCGCGTTCGTCATCCCCCGGGTCGCAGGCGGCATGAAGAGCCAGGGCCCGATCGTCGTCGTCCTCGGCTCCTGCGGCCTCATCGGATACGCCGGCCTCTACCTCGCACCGACCGGCGGCGCCTGGGCCTGGGCGCTGCTGCTCGGCATCTCGAACTGCGCCTTCCCGCTCGCGCTGACCATGATCGGCATGCGGTCCCGCAGTGGCGCCGGAGTGGTCCGGCTGTCCGCGTTCGCGCAGTCCACCGGCTATCTGATCTCGATCCCCGGCCCGCTGCTCATCGGCGTGCTCCATCAGCACAGCGGTGGCTGGGGGCTGCCGATCGCACTGATGGCGGGCCTCATGGTGCCGCAGATGCTGGCCGGGGTTCTGGCCGGGCGGGACCGGACGATCGAGGACGAATGCTGAGATGCGAGACTGGGCCCATGTCTCCTGTGCTTGATCCGAATCCCCAGAACGGTCAGAAGAAGCTTCTCCTCGTGCTCGGGGCGATGCTGCTGGTCACCGTGATCATCGCGGTGATCGCCTCGGTCGCATCTCCCTGAATGCGCCTGAACCTGCCTGAATCCCCCTGAACCGCGTGGCCGGCGACGGCCGGTGGTAGGGCTGGCACCACCGTCCCCTAGGGGGACAGGGTCAGGGTGAAGTGGGTGGGTCACCGGATGGGACCGGCACCCCCGAGTCCGTAGGTTCTGGGTATCGGAACCGATGACTGACGGAGGCGGACATGCCGGCCTGTACGCACACCCGGTCCACCCACCCGGCCACGGGCAGCGTCGAGGTCCGGCTGCCGTGGTGGGCCGTCGCGCTGCCCGCGATCGCGTTCGCCGCGCTCCTGCTGATGATCGTGGGATCCGGTGACGCACACGCGGCTACGGCCGACCCCGCGCTCGGCCGGTTGCTTGAGCGAATCGTGGTCCTGATGACCGGCTGACGGTCTCCGCGCAGCCCGTGGAAGCCCTTCAACACCCTGCGCCGGGCGGCACATTTCGTGCGAAGCTGAGGTGTATGAGCGTCGATACACCTCGCAGGATCGTCCTTCTCAGGCATGCCAAGGCGGAATGGTCGCAGGACTCCGACCATGAGCGGCCGCTCGCGGAGCGCGGCCGCAAGGATGCCCCCGTCGCAGGCCGCAAACTCGTCGACTCCGGGATCGTCCTCGATCTGGCCCTCTGCTCGACCGCCACCAGGACGCGCGAAACGTGGAAGCTGGCGGTGCACGAGATGCCGCACCGCCCCAGGACCGTGTACGAGGAGCGACTGTACGAGGCGTCTCCCGGCGAACTGATCGCCCTGATCAACGAGACCCCTGACGATGTGCACGACCTTCTTGTCATCGGCCACAACCCCGGGATGCACGCGGTCGCCGATGCCCTCTCGGAATCGGCCGAGGGCGACGCCCTGGCCCGGATGAACCGCGGCGGCTTCCCGACCGCCGCCTTCGCCGTCGTGGAGTTCTCCGGCTCCTGGAAGGGCGTGGAGCACGGGGTGGGCAAGCTGGTCGAGTACTGGACCCCCAACGACTGATCCCGCTGGCGTACGGTTCCCGCCGTCGCGCAGCTCCCGCCGTCGTACGAACAGGGCCCCGGTGCGGAAACCACCGGGGCCCTGCTCATACGCGGGTAAGCGGGTGCGCGTCAGTCGACGAGACCGTCGGCGGCCTCGACCTCCTCGCGGGTGATACCGAGCAGATACAGCACGGTGTCCAGGAACGGCACGTTCACCGCGGTGTGCGCCGCCTCGCGGACCACCGGCTTGGCGTTGAAGGCCACCCCGAGCCCGGCGGTGTTCAGCATGTCGAGGTCGTTCGCGCCGTCGCCGATCGCGACGGTCTGCGCCAGCGGCACTCCGGCCTGCTCGGCGAAACTGCGCAGCAGCCGGGCCTTGCCGGCCCGGTCGACGATGTCGCCGACGACCCGTCCGGTGAGCTTTCCGTCGACCACTTCCAGGGTGTTGGCAGAGGCGAAGTCGAGCCCGAGCCGTTCCTTCAGATCGTCGGTGACCTGGGTGAACCCGCCCGAAACCACGCCCACTTGGTAGCCGAGCCGCTTCAGCGTACGGATCAGCGTGCGGGCCCCCGGGGTCAGCCGCACCTCGGCGCGCACCTTGTCCACCACCGACACATCGAGACCCGCCAGCAGCGCCACCCGCGCGTGCAGCGACTGCTCGAAGTCGAGCTCGCCGCGCATCGCCTGCTCGGTCACCTCGGCGACCTTGTCCTCGCAGCCGGCATGGGCGGCGAAGAGCTCGATGACCTCGTCCTGGATGAGCGTCGAGTCGACGTCCATGACGACCAGCCGCTGCGCCCGGCGGCTCAGTCCGGCCGACACGACCGCGATATCGACGCCGATCCCGGCGGACTCCGTTGCCAGCGCCGTCCGTAGTCCCTCGGTCCCGGTGCCGGAGACCGCGAACTCGACTGCGGTGACCGGGTACTTCGCGAGCCGGAAGATCCGGTCGATGTTCCCGCCGGTCGAGGTGATCGTGGCCGCTATGGCGGCGGTCGACTCCGCGGTCAACGGATGCCCGAGCACCGTCACATGGGAACGTCCGGAGCCACGCGGGCGGTTGTCACCCGTACCGGAGATGATCTCGGCCTGCAGCTTCAGTGAATCGGCCCAGCTGTGCACGGTCGCCCGCAGGTCGCCCTCGGTGGTGCCGCCCGCGGTCGGGGCGGTGACCAGTGCGCACAGGACGATACGGCCACGGGTGACGACCTGCTCGATGTCGACGACATCGACCGAGTAGGCGGCGAGGGTGTCGAAGAGCCCGGCGGTGATCCCGGGGCGGTCCTTCCCGAAGATCTTCACGAGAAGGGTGGGGGTGTCCGTGCCCTGACGGGACTCAGGGGGCTCAGGAGACGGGGAAGACTGAGGTGGCTGAGGTGCGCTCATGGTGTTCCCACCGTATCGGTCCGCTCCATGGCCTCGGAGGCCCGTCCCGAGGACCGGACAGCGCGTGTCGCCCCGTCTCCGCACGTCACCGACACGCAACACAGTGCGACGGCGGACCGGACACGCTCGGGCACGCCCGACGACCACGGACGGACCCGAGCGGATCCGGCCCCCAGCAGGCAGAATCACCCGGAATTGAACGTTCGCTCACAATTCGTACGCACTCATACGTGCCTGCTGATCTCCGTACCGATTCATCCTGGGACGACGGCACAACACCACAGGCCTCGGCAGGGTCTTCACTCTGCCCGACTTTCGTATCGGGGACTGCTCCTGGAATAGTTCCCCACGATGTTCAGCATCCCTAGACCCCCTGCGATGGGGGTGACTCGGGGGACAACTAGTGGGGCGCGGAGTGCCGGAACTCGTACTGGAATTGAATGGCAGGACCTGGACGCTCGATCCGTCCAGGTCGTACACCCTGGGGCGTGATCCGCAGGGCGACCTGACGATCGACGACGCCAGGGTGTCGTGGCGGCATGCCACGATCAGCTGGGGGGGCCACAGTTGGTTCATCGAGGACAACGGCAGCACCAATGGCACCTATGTGCAGGGCCGGCGAATCCATCAGCTTGAAATAGGGCCCGGCTCCGCCGTGTACCTCGGCAACGCCACTGACGGACCGCGGCTGAGCATCAGCGCCGCTGGCGGTGCCGATGTGTACAGCGGGCAGGGCGTGGGTGCGCAGCAGGCCCCCGCCCAGCAGCCCCAGCAGGATGGCGCGGGCTGGCCCGGCCAGCAGGCCGCCCCCATTCCACCGCAGCCGCAGCCGCACCAGCAGGGCTGGCAGCAGGCCCCCCAGGCCCAGCCGCAGCAGCAGCCCGCGCAGCCCCAGCAGCCCCAGCAGCCCCAGGTCCCGTACCAGAAGGGCGTGGCGAATACACCCGGTACACCCGGCGCGGGCGCGCCCGGCGGTGCCGCGGGGGCCTCGCCGGTGTACGGCGACCGCAGCCCGACCACGTTCCACCAGCTGGCCCTCGGCCGCGTCATGCGCATCGGTCGTGCGCTCGAGAACGAACTGGTCGTCTCCGACCTCCAGGTCTCGCGCCACCACGCCGAGTTTCACGCGACGCCCGACGGCCGCTTCGAGATCCGTGACCTCGGATCCCACAACGGCACCTACGTCAACGGTCAGCCGCTCTCCAAGTCCGGCTCCGCGCTCATCGGCCCGAACGACATCGTCGGCGTCGGTCACTCGACCTTCCGCCTGGTCGGGGACCGGCTGGAAGAGTTCGTCGACACCGGTGAGGTCTCCTTCTCCGCCCGCCACCTCACGGTGACGGTCGACGGCGGGAAGCAGATCCTCAAGGACGTCTCCTTCGGCGTCCCGGAGAAGTCGCTGATCGCGGTCATCGGCCCGTCCGGCTCCGGCAAGTCCACCCTGCTCAAGGCGCTCACCGGCTACCGGCCCGCCAACCAGGGTGACGTCCTCTACGACAACCGGAACCTGTACAAGCAGTTCGCCGAGCTGCGTCAGCGCATCGGTCTGGTCCCGCAGGACGACATCCTGCACAAGGAACTCACTGTCACCAAGGCCCTCAAGTACGCGGCCAAGCTCCGCTTCCCCGCGGACACCACCGAGGCCGAGCGCCAGGCCCGGATCCACGAGGTCCTCGCCGAGCTCAAGCTCGACATCCACAAGGACAAGAAGGTCACCTCCCTCTCCGGCGGCCAGCGCAAGCGTGTCTCCGTGGCCCTGGAGCTGCTCACCAAGCCGTCGCTGATCTTCCTGGACGAGCCGACCTCCGGCCTCGACCCGGGCATGGACCGCGATGTCATGCAGCTGCTGCGCGGCCTGGCCGACGACGGCCGTACGGTCCTCGTCGTCACGCACTCCGTCGCCGAGCTGGCGATCTGCGACAAGCTGCTCGTCATGGCGCCCGGCGGTTCCGTCGCCTACTTCGGCCCGCCGGAGGAAGCGCTCAACTTCTTCGGCTACACCACCTGGGCCGACGTCTTCTCCGCGTTCGAGAACTACCGCGACTACGACTGGGCGGGCCGCTGGCGCGGTTCGCAGCACTACCAGATGTACGCCGCGGACATCGACGCCGTCGCCGTACAGTCCGTACACATGCCGCAACAGCAGCTGCGCCCGCCGAAGCCGCAGAGCTGGACGGCCCAGCTGTGGACGCTGATGCGCCGCTACGTCTCGGTGATCGCGTCCGACAAGGGCTTCATGGGCCTGATGGTGATCCTGCCCGCCGTGCTCGGCGTAGTCAGCGTGGTCATCCCCGCCAACTTCGGCCTGGCCCCGCCGGAGCCGCCGTCCCGGTTCAACGGAGCCGCCGGAACGATCATGCTGATCCTCGCGGTCGGCATGTGCTTCTCCGGTGCGGCCAACTCCGTACGAGAACTGATCAAAGAACGCGTCATCTACGAACGGGAACGGGCCACCGGTCTCTCCCGCTCCGCCTATCTGATGTCGAAGGTGATCGTCCTCGGCGTGATCACGGCCATCCAGGGCGTCATCATCTGCGGCATCGGCTTCGCCACCCGCGAGCTGCCCGCAGAGGGCCTGATCATGCCGCCGGCCGTCGAGCTCTGCGTGACGATCATCGCGCTCGGCTTCACCTCGATGATGTTCGGCCTGGTGATCTCCTCGCTGGTGAAGACCGCCGAGAAGACCATGCCGCTGCTGGTCATGTTCGCGATCGTCCAGGTCGTCTTCACCGGCATCCTCTTCCAGGTGTTCGGATCGCCCGGCCTGGAGCAGTTCGCCTGGCTGATGCCGTCCCGCTGGGCCATCGCGGGCGCGGGCACGACGCTCGACCTGTCGCACCTCATGGCGCCGTGGGACCCGAAGAACCCGACCGACCTGGACCCGCTGTGGGAGCACTCGGCCGGTCAGTGGGGCATCAACATCTCGGTGCTCCTGGTGCTCGGCATCATCTGCGGCGTCGTCGTCGCGCGACTGCTGCGCCGCCACGAGCCGGAGGTCATGCGCAAGTAGGCGCGGACACCGGCATGCGTATACGCCGAAGGGCGGCACCCCGCGCGGGGTGCCGCCCTTCGGCGTATACGCATGCGGATTCGTAGGTACTCCGAGGACGTCCGGA